>NZ_JBHSLL010000049.1:0-559 GCF_042656785.1 Aquamicrobium segne | reverse complement strand
TTGCGCCTGCTGCTGATCGATGGGCCTTGGCTGTGGTGCTGTCGATCATGTGGAGATCGCGATCACTCGCTTGCACCAGAGCATCAAACAAGCGCCGCCATATGCCCCGCGCTGACCAACGGTGGAAACGGTTATAGATTGTTGTTGGGGGGCCATAGCAGGAGGGGCAATCCTGCCACCGACATCCCGAACGCAGCACATGAATGATACCACTGATAACCCGACGGTCATCAGTGCGACGGGCTCCGGGTTGGTTCGTCGGTAAGTGTGGTTCAATCACTGCCCAGGCCTCATCGCTCAACCAGAAAAGTCCACTCATCAGCCTCTCCATCATGTCTGTACATGCACAGAATCTGATTTCAAAAATTTACGCAATACTCTGATTGGGTTTCGACCCTAGAGCGCCGTGCGTCCTGTCGGACGCACAAAGGACGCTCTAACTCTTTGAATGAGCATCGGAATCATCCAAAAACCGATTCCACTTTTTGGTCCGGCGGTGAGCTTCAGGCGGATCGGACGTCCCCGAGCGTCGACAAGGGCATGGATCTTGGTGGTCAGG
>NZ_JBHSLL010000048.1:0-1143 GCF_042656785.1 Aquamicrobium segne | reverse complement strand
GCTTATCGGCGCGACCGGCGAGCAGGCCAGTTTTGCCCTTGAGCACCCCGAAGCTTTCCGGATCATCGGCGATCTTCGTCAGCGCATGTTTGGCATGTTCCGGATCCTTCAACATGGCGTCGACGTTGACTGCCATAAAGGCGGCTTCCGGATTTGCGTATACCAGACGAAAGCGGCTGGAGACTTCCTCCCATTGCGTCTTGAGGGTCGGATCGGCGGTGAGCTTGTCCTCGGCCGCCTGCTCGATAGATTTCGGGAACACGGTGATACCGGCGACCATGGGTTCGGCTTCTCTGATGCTGCTGTACTGAACCTGCCGATGCGCACCTGGGGCCAGGCCAAGCCGTCCGGCAATGGTCCGCAGCCGCATTCCGAATTCGGCAAGCTTCTGCTTTTGCCGAACGGTCCAGTCGAGCCGGTCGCGAACAATAGTTCTGGCTACATTCATGAGGTTGAGTCCGCGCAATTGGGCAAACCTCAGCGCGGCACGATAGGAAGACGCACCCTCATAATCGAGCGTGGTTTCCTTTGAGCCGTCGCGTGACAGGCGCTCAACGAGCTTCGACATGGCGAGGTCGCGGATATCGACCACATCCCAGGAATGGCGCTGGACCGTTTTGCCATCCGGCAGAACGATTGGCTCCGAGCCCTTGTGTTCGAGGCCAATGCGATCACCGATTTCGGGCGCGGCCTTCGTCATCGCGCGCTTGAGGTCGACGCCCCAGATCGTGTTCTGCTGGCCGTCGCCATTTTCCAGCGTCACGAAATAGCTGTCGCGGTTTTTAGGTTTGTTCTCATAGGGCGCAACTCCATGATCCATGAGGATACCGCCTGTTCGGGCAAAATCGCCAAGGGGCACATAGAGCCGGGCATCGTCGCGATGCCGCGTCAGCGCCACATAGGTGAGATGCCGATCGAGCGAACGCGACGCCAGCACCTTCACATCATCGACCGTCGCACCCTGCGACTTATGAACGGTTGTCGCATAGCCATGGTCGAGATTGGCATAGAAGCGCTGCTCAACCGTGACCTCACGGTGATTGTCACCATCCCCAATGCGGGCAACGATCCGGTCGGGGGCGGCGTCGACCACTTTCGCCAGCATGCCGTTCTTGACGCTGAGCGAACCTTCATTCTTGAGGA
>NZ_JBHSLL010000047.1:0-1397 GCF_042656785.1 Aquamicrobium segne | reverse complement strand
GCGGGAGAACGATCGAGGCGAAGCCGGTTTCAGGTCAGACATGCCAAATCGAGCCGCAGAAAGGGCCGGCTCTGGGGGCGAAAGGAATGCAAATGATTCATTCGTCGGCACCCGGCCCCGGAAGTATCGCGGTCCTCACCGCAAGGGACCTGACCGATGTCAGCACTGCCGTATGGCTCGACGAACATCCGCAGACAGGCCCGCGCCGGATACGCCATCTGCTGGCTGCCGGCGGTTGGGACGATCGGATGTGGTGGAGCCAGCAAGTTGTTCGACCTGCGAGGCAGGCAGATACGAACTGCTGTGCGTGGCGAGCTCGCAACCAGATGAATCTCGACGAAATAGCCTTTCTCGGCCGACTCCCCGAGCACGCGGACTGGAAGGAGGACTACTAGGACGGTCTGGTACGCAGGTCGTTCATGCCATCGGGTCAGGAGCGCTTCGCCACAAGCAATGCACGCCTGGAACCGCCAGAGGGAAGGCGGAAATCCATCTCACCGGTTGCGGCTGATACCGCGCAGCGATTGGCGTCGTGCGATGAACTCGCGCACGAGCGGTAGGAAAAACGCCTTGCTGAAGCGCCCCATCGGCGGTTCAGGCTCCAGGTAATATGACTGGCCGATGATGTCGGTGTTGTACTCGTCGAGGATCAACCAGAGACGAAAATCCGCATCGAGGCCGGCTCGTCGCTTTTCGGTTGCCGGGATCTCTGCCGCAAAGCGTGCCGGTTCCGGCTGTTTCGTGGTGATCGGAAACAGAAGCAGGAGATCGCCACTTGGGCGGTTTAGCCTGATCCCAACTGCAACGGGCCTGCTCTTGCGACCTTCGGTTTCGCCGTGGCCCGCTTCGCGAACCCACAGATAGGGGTAGCGGACAACGCTTGCGGTCTGGATTTCATCAAAACTCAAGACCGGCCGCTTTCATTGTCGTCTGCATAGGCCTCGATGGCTTCGGCCATTTCATCCAGAAGCGCATCCGGCATGGTTTCGAGCGTGCCCACCATTCTGGTATCGGCCTGGCGGCGCATGCGCTCGTAGTCTTCGATATTGAGGATCACCAGGCGCGGCTTATTGCGCTGGGTGATCGTCACCGGGCGGCGCAGCGCCTCGGCAATGATGTCGCCTGACTTTCGGGAAAAGTCGCTGGTCGTGAATGTGCTGTTTGATCCGGACATCGGCAACTCCAGCTTGCTGTGATAGTTGGTATATACAGCATTGCTGTATTTGATGCAACGGTTACTCCCCGCTGCCGGTGGCCCCGCCCAATGGCGGGGCCGATTGGGCCGGGAGCCTCAGTCTCGGTTCGGCCGGGACCAGATCAGCTGGAGGCCATCCTGTCCGTCCACCTCGATCAGGGTGGCGTAGATGGGAGCCGGGAAGCTCGGGTCGTCCAGCTTG
>NZ_JBHSLL010000046.1:0-46201 GCF_042656785.1 Aquamicrobium segne | reverse complement strand
TGTCTGTACATGCACAGAATCTGATTTCAAAAATTTACGCAATACTCTGATTGGGTTTCGACCCTAAAGCGTGTCGCAATCTTTCAGATTCACGCGACCCGCTTTAAGCCTTTGTTTTACGCATGTCTTTATCCTGAAACTGGTTCCCAGTTCGGGAGACAGGCTTTAGCTTCCAAACACTGACCAGTTCATGACCCGGGCCAGTTTTTCCAGCGCCAACATACCCAGCTGCGAATTGCCCTGCCTGTTCAAGCCCGGCGACCAGACAGCAACAGACCCGACACCGGGCACAGTTCCCAAAATACCGCCGCCAACGCCACTTTTGGCAGGAATGCCAACCCGGAAGGCAAAATCGCCTGAGCCGTCATAATGGCCACAGGTCAGCATCAGGGCGCTGATACGCCGGGCGCGTTCTGCCGAGACAACCGAATGGCCGCCGGCACTGCGCCCCCTGTCGGCCAGAAACCGCCCGGCCAGCGCCAATTGGCAACAATTCATGGCAATGGCGCAATGGTGAAAATAGACCCCCAGCGCCAATTCGGGTGCATGATCGAGATTGCCAAATGATTTCATGTAATTGGCAAGCGCCACATTACGAAATCCAGTCGCACGTTCCGATGCTGCAACCATATGGTCGATGACAATGCTGTCGTCGTCAGCCAGAAATTGCACAAAGCGCAAGATTTCACCAATGGCTTCGCGGGGCTGATACCCGGCCAGCAGCGTGTCAGCCACAACAATTGCGCCTGCATTGATGAAGGGATTGCGCGGAACCGCGGCCTCATATTCAAGCTGAACGATGGAGTTGAACGGATTGCCGGAAGGCTCACGCCCGACCCTGCGCCACAGCCCGTCTCCCACCTTGCCAAGCGCCAGGGTGAGCGTAAAAACCTTGGAAATACTCTGGATTGAAAAAATATCCTGTGCATCACCGGCACTCAGCACCCGGCCATCAACCAACGCCACCGCAATTCCAAATCGGTTCGGGTCCACAGTCGCCAGTTCCGGGATATAATCTGCAACAGCGCCCCGGTCGGTTTGCACCGCCATTTCCGCAGCGATCTCATCCAGAACGCCCTGCAAATCCGGCACGATCACCCTCCCTTATCATCACGCATGATTTTTCAGCCAGCGCTCCAGACGCGCCAATGCTTCAACCATGTCGCTATTGCTACCAGCATAGGAAAATCTGATATAACGATGCCCCTGAAGTGGATCAAAATCCTTCCCTGGCGTTGCCGCCACATGCGCCTGCGCCAACATGCGCCCGGCAAATTCCATACTGTCATTGGTATGGCGGCTGACATCGCAAAAGGCGTAAAATGCGCCATCCATCGGGGCTGCCAGCGGAAAACCGAGTTCCGGCAGGCGTTGCATCAGCAATTGACGGTTTTGCGCATAGCGCGCTTTTACCGCCTCAAGCTCTTGCGTGGCTGAAAAAGCCTCAATGGCTGCAATCTGCGATAATTCCGGGGCCGAAATATAAAGGCTTTGCGCAATGCGCTCCACCGGCCGCACCAGTTCCTGCGGCAACACCATCCAGCCAATGCGCCAGCCCGTCATGCAATAATATTTGGAGAAAGAATTGATAACCGTCACATCCTCGCCATAGGCAAGTGCGGTCATATCAGGCACATCATAGGAAAGCCGGTGATAGATTTCGTCGGAAATCACCATAATGCCCAGATCACGGGCCGCATGAACCAGTTGCGTCAGTTCTGCTTGCGGGGTGACCGTGCCCGTAGGATTGGCCGGACTGGCAAACAGCACCCCCTTCAAGGGTTTTTTTGCATGTTGCGCGCGCAAATGTTCCGCCCCCAGAAAAGAGGCTCCCTGCAATTCGACTTCGACAACCTCAATGCCAAGGGCCGCCATGATGTTGCGATAGGCTGGATAGCCGGGAGCGGCAATAGCCACACGGTCACCCACATCAAACATGGCCAGAAACGCCAGATTGAAGGCGGCAGATGATCCTGTTGTCACGGCAATGCGCTCAGGCGAAATATCCAGGCCGTAATGTTCATGATAATGCTGCGCTATGGTCTGGCGCAGCCGCATGAGGCCAAGCGCATCCGTATAGCCGATGCGCCCACGCTCCAGTGCTTCAGCCGCCGCACGGCGCACAGCCTGCGGGGCCGGGTCCGATGGCTGGCCGACCGCCATGGAAATCACATCAACGCCTTGCGCAATCAGCCGGTTTGCACCAGCCAGAACATCCATGGCGTGAAACGGCTCAACCTGTCCACGATGTGACGACGACACACGCATCTGCAATCAACCTTGTTCCAAAATAGAGCGCCGGAAATGGCTTTGCGCCGCACAAATGCCCTATTGCTGTGGGGATCACAAGTTCATGAACTTTGCTTGAGTGTCTTTTCATCGCACAAAGGCTCAGCTACGAGTGGAGCGGAGATGACGAATCTGCCTGTAAAAAATATCCATTTTTTGGCAAAAATCGCCCCGGCAAGCTTCAGCAAGGCCGTGGCTGCGCTGTCAATTGGCGCCGCCCTGCTGGTTTCCACCTGCGCACAAGGTTTTGCGCAAGGCATTCCAGTTGTGCGCGATGCGGAAATCGAAGCGCTGGTGCGTGACTATTCCCGCCCGATCTTCAATGCTGCCGGTCTTTCAAAGTCCGGCATCCAGATCGTTCTGGTCAATGACAAAAGTTTTAACGCTTTCGTTGCCGGCCGGCGCATGTTCATCAATACCGGTGCCCTGATGCAGGCCGAGACACCAAACGAGATTATTGGCGTCATTGCCCATGAGGCCGGACATCTGGCCGGTGGCCACCAGCAAAGGCTGCGTGACCAGATTGCACGCTCGCAAACCATGGCCATCATTGCCGGCCTTTTAGGGGCTGGCGCCATTGTTGCCGGTGGCGCAACCGATAATCGCGGCCTTGCCGGGGCAGGTATCGGCCTTGCCACTGGCGGCAGCGAAGCCGCACGGCGCAGCCTTTTGTCTTATCAGCGCGGTGAAGAAATGGCGGCAGATCGCTCCGCCATTACCTATCTTGACAAGACCGGCCAGTCGGGTCGCGGCATGCTCACCACTTTCCAGCGGTTCCAGAGCGCCCTGTCGCTGTCGGGTGCACGGGTTGACCCTTACCGGATCAGCCACCCGATGCCACAGGATCGTATCTCCAATCTGCAAACGCTGATTCAGAAAAGTCCAAACTACAACAAGACGGATTCTGCCGCCCTGCAACAGCGCCATGACATGGCTCGCTTCAAGATTGCCGCCTATACGCAAGGTCAGGCTGCCGTCTCGCGCATGATGAGCAAAAGCCGGGGAAGCCTTGCCGCCCAATATGGCGATGCGCAACTCACCTATCTCAATGGCAATCTGCGATCCGCCCAGAGCAAGACCGATGCACTGCTGAAAGCGCAACCTAAAAATCCTTATTTTCACGAATTGCGCGGCGATATTTTGATGAAGGCGGGACGGCCAAAGGAGGCTGTCAACGCTTATGGCAAAGCCATTCAATATGATCAGGCAAAGTCCGGCCTGCTGCCGGTCATGCAGGGGCAGGCTTTGCTGGCAATCGGCACGCCCGACGCGGTCAAGCAGGCTATTGCGCAAATCAACAAGGGTCTGGCGCGCGACCGGGAAAATATTTCCGCCTATCGTTATCTGGCGCAAGCCTATGGCATGACCGGCAATGTTGCCGAAGCAGAACTGGCAACTGCCGAAGGTCATTATTACTCTGCCCGCTACCGGGATGCAGCAATCTTTGCTGCACGCGCCCAGACCCGGCTGAAACCCAAATCGCCCGCCTGGATGCGTGCGCAAGACATCATCAATCAGGGCAAATCAGCCCGCAGGTAACGCAATCTGGCGCCCTCCCATGCCTGAACAGGAAAGGGTCATCATGAAAAAAACGGTTCTGCTTGGAGTTTTGGCCCTATGCCTGGCACTGCTTGCCACCGGTTATATGGCGGGCAAGCGCGGCTATGAATCCGTATCGCCTGCTCATGCTCAATCGCTGGATCAACCACTGGCCCAATCACTGGATCGCGCCGCGGTTGAAACCATCATACGCGATTATCTTTTGACCAACCCGGAAGTGCTTTTGGAAGCTCAGGATGCGCTGGAAGCCAAGCAGCAGGAACAGCAGCGTCTGGCCAGCCTTGATACGATCGAGCAAAACAGCGCCGCCATTTTCAATTCCAGCTTTGATGGCGTCGTCGGCAATCCCGATGGCAAGATCACCATTGTGGAATTTTATGATTACAATTGCGGCTACTGCAAACGCGCCATGGATGATATGGACGCGCTAACCAGGGAAAATTCCGACCTGCGCTTCGTGCTCAAGGAATTTCCGATTTTAAGTGCGGATTCACAAAGGGCCAGCATTGTTTCCATGGCTTTTCATCTTCTTCAACCTGAAAAATATGATGAATTTCACCGCGCCTTGATGAGTGAAAAGGGTGGCGCTTCCGAAGAAACTGCCATCAAAATTGCCTTGTCGCTGGGGGTTGATGAGGCTGAATTGCGCGCAAAGATGCAGGACCCTTCCATTCCGCAGGCCCTTTCAGCAACCTATGAGCTGGCGACAAAACTTTCCATCACCGGCACCCCGTCTTATGTGGTGGGTGATGAGGTTGTGTTTGGCGCTCTGGGCAAGGCGGTTCTTTCGGAAAAAATTGCAGCAGTCAGAAAAGCTCTCTGAGGTAAAAACAGTTTTTGTATGAAATAACCTGCTGTGGACAGGTAAAGAAGCTGCTTGCGCTCTTTGCGCGGCTGCTTAAGCGCATTATAGAAGGTCCGATACGGATGGTAACATTCCTTTAAGCAGGACAAGGTCGGGATATTGAAAACTGTTTTTATTTTAAACGGTCCCAATCTGAACATGCTCGGCAAGCGCGAACCGTCCATCTATGGGACGCAGACGCTTGACGGCATTGCTGACCTTTGCCGTCAATCCGCTCAGGCTCTTGGATTGAAGACAGATTTTCGCCAGAGCAACCATGAAGGTGTTCTGGTTGACTGGATTCACGAGGCAGCCGACAAGGCGGTCGGCATCGTGCTTAATGCAGCAGCCTATACCCATACCTCAATTGCACTTTGCGATGCGATCAAGGCAGTTCAGCCCTTGCCCGTCGTGGAAGTTCATCTTTCCAACATACATGCCCGTGAAGCGTTTCGGCACGTTTCCATGATTGCGCCGAATGCTGCGGGAATGATCTGCGGCTTTGGCCCCCTCGGCTATACGCTGGCCTTGCAGGCTCTCGCCTCACGACTGTGACCGGCAACAACAAGAAGGCTCGACCATGACAAATAAGAAAACCGGTGTTGACCAACAACTTATCCGCGATCTTGCGGACATTCTCAATGACACCAATCTGACCGAAATCGAGGTCGAAAACGACGAATTCAAGGTGCGCATTTCGCGTCAGGCGCAGGCTGTGCATGCTGTTGCGCCAAGCTACGCACCTGCTGCCCCCCAGGCTGCACCCGCAGCCCCACCACCTGCCGCACCGGAAGCATCGAAAGACGCCGTGCCCTCGCCCATGGTCGGCACCGCCTATCTTGCACCGGCTCCAGGCGCCAAAGCCTTCATCGAGATTGGCCAGAAAGTCAGCGAAGGCCAGACTTTGCTGATCATCGAGGCCATGAAGACCATGAACCAGATTCCGGCCCCGCGCGCTGGAACAGTCACCGCCATTTTGATTGATGACGCGCAGCCGGTCGAATTTGGCCAGCCCCTGGTCGTAGTCGAGTAAGCTGAAGCGGCATGTTGCAAAAAATTCTCATAGCCAATCGAGGCGAAATCGCACTGCGGGTGCTCAGAGCCTGCAAGGAACTGGGTATCCAGACCGTTGTTGTCCACTCAACCGCCGATGCTGACGCCATGCATGTGCGTCTGGCTGATGAGGCTGTGTGCATTGGCCCACCGCCTTCACGCGACAGTTATCTCAACATCCACCAGATCGTCGCCGCCTGTGAAATCACCGGCGCCGACGCAGTTCATCCCGGCTACGGGTTCTTGTCGGAAAATGCCAAATTCTCCGACATTCTGGCTGCCCACAACATCACCTTCATCGGCCCGTCCGGCGACCATATCCGCATGATGGGCGACAAGATCGAAGCCAAGCGCACGGCAAAACGCCTTGGCATTCCTGTCGTTCCAGGCTCAGACGGCGCTGTCTCCGATGAGGGCGAGGCGCGCCGCATTGCAGCCGACATCGGCTATCCGGTCATCATCAAGGCTTCTGCCGGTGGTGGCGGACGCGGCATGAAAGTGGCCCATAGTGAGGCTGATCTGGAAGTGGCGCTGGCAACGGCCCGCTCGGAAGCCGGTGCAGCCTTCGGCGATGATGCTGTCTATATCGAAAAATATCTGGAAAAGCCGCGCCATATCGAATTGCAGGTCTTTGGCGACGGGGCTGGCAATGGCGTTCATTTCGGTGAACGTGACTGCTCATTGCAGCGCCGTCACCAGAAAGTCTGGGAAGAAGCGCTTTCCCCTGCCCTTAATGATGCCTCGCGTGAACATATCGGCACCATCTGCGCCAATGCAGTGGCTGAACTTGGCTATTCCGGGGCCGGTACGATCGAATTTCTCTATGAGAATGGCGAGTTCTATTTCATCGAAATGAACACCCGCCTTCAGGTGGAGCATCCGATCACGGAAGCCATCACCGGCATTGATCTCGTTCACGAGCAGATTCGCGTTGCTTCCGGCAGCGGCTTGTCCGTCAGGCAAAGCGATATTCGCTTTCAGGGTCATGCCATCGAGTGCCGGATCAATGCCGAGGATGCGCGCACCTTCGTTCCTTCGCCGGGAACCATCACCCATTTCCACACACCCGGCGGCTTAGGCATTCGTGTCGATTCCGGTGTCTATTCCGGCTATCGCATCCCGCCCTATTATGACAGCCTGATCGGCAAGCTGATCGTGCATGGTCGCAACCGCGTGGAATGCATGATGCGCCTGCGCCGTGCACTGGATGAATTTGTCGTGGACGGCATCAACACCACCTTGCCGCTGTTTCGCGATCTGGTCGGCAATCACGACATTGCCGATGGCAATTATGACATTCACTGGCTGGAAAAATATCTGGCTAAAGCATCGGACCAAAAAGTGGAATCGGTTTTTGGATAATTCCGATGCTCATTCAAAGAGTTAGAGCGTCCTTTGTGCGTCCGACAGGACGCACGGCGCTCTAGAGTATTTCTTGTTTTCATGGAAACATGACGAAATACTCTAAGCTCTTGTTTTAGCCGCATTTGTGCGACGTCAGATGATTCCATCTGACTGCAAAATGCTCTAGGAGCGAATAATCTGGTGGTAATCTCCATCACAGACCTTTTCTTCATCCCCCAAGGCAAGGGGGATGAAGAAGCGCCATGACCCGGCCTTTCGCCCCCGGCTTCAGCATCCCGACCGATCTTTTGCTGAAAGCCTATGCGTCTGGCGTATTTCCCATGGCCGAAAGCCAGTCAGACCCCGAGGTCTTCTGGGTGCGCCCGGAATCGCGCGGCATCATCCCGCTTGATGGCTTTCACATCCCCAAAAGCCTTGCCAAAAAACTGCGCCACAACCCGTTTGACATTCGCTTTGACACCAGTTTTGAGGCTGTCATCGATGCCTGCGCACAAAAGCGGGACATGCGCCCCTCGACATGGATCAACGGCCCGATCCGCGAGGCTTATGTCCAGCTTCACCATATCGGCCATTGCCATTGCGTCGAGGCATGGCGTGAAGGTCAACTGGTGGGCGGTCTTTACGGGGTCTCACTGGGGCGCGCCTTTTTCGGCGAAAGCATGTTTTCTACACAAAGCGATGCTTCCAAAGCCTGTCTCGTGGCGCTGGTGGAGCGGTTGCGGCAGCAGGGTTATCAGCTTCTCGATACGCAATTCACCACCGATCACCTCAAGCGCTTTGGCGCCATCGATGTGCCGCGCGCCGAATATGAGAAAATACTGACTGCGGCCCTTGCCGGCACCGCAACCTTCAATCCCGATTGAAACCTGCCCTTTGCTGACATAGTATGGGATATGTTCCTGATATGTTCGAGATATGGACACTCAAACCAACACTCCAGAACATGGCTTTTGCCGTGACTGCCTGACACCACAAACGGATGTGGTGCGACGCTGTGCGCGTTGCGGCAGCCCGCGACTGCTGCGCCACCCGGAACTTTACCGGCTGCATCTGGCCCATATTGATTGCGATGCTTTTTATGCCGCAGTCGAAAAACGTGACAATCCTGCCTTGAAGGACAAGCCCGTCATCATTGGCGGCGGCAAGCGCGGTGTGGTTTCAACCGCCTGCTATATTGCCCGCATCAATGGTGTGCGCTCGGCCATGCCGATGTTCAAGGCGCTGGAAGCCTGCCCGCAAGCCATCGTCATCAAGCCCAATATGGAAAAATATGCACAAGTCGGGCGTGACGTGCGGCAAATGATGCAGGAACTGACGCCACAGGTTGAGCCGATTTCCATCGACGAAGCCTTTCTGGATCTGGCCGGCACCCAGCGGCTGCACAATATGCCGCCGGCGCTGGTGCTGGCGCGTTTTATTACACGTCTGGAAAAAGAAATCGGCATCACAGCCTCGGTCGGCCTGTCCTATTGCAAGTTTTTAGCCAAGGTGGCCTCGGATTTTCGCAAACCGCGCGGCTTTTCTGTCATTGGCGAGGCGGAGGCGCTGGAATTTCTAAAACCCCAGCCTGTCACCATGATCTGGGGGGTCGGCAAGGCGTTTGCTTCCATGCTGGAGCGCGATGCTATCCGCACCATCGGTCAGCTTCAAACCATGAATCAGGCAGAGCTGATGCGCAATTATGGCAGCATGGGCATCCGCCTCTATCATTTGTCACGCGGGAGCGATGCGCGTCAGGTTACACGTGAGCGTGATACCAAGAGTATTTCGGCAGAAACCACTTTCGATCAGGATTTCGGCAATTCTGACGATCTGGTCCCGGTCTTGCGGGCCTTGTCGGAAAAAGTGTCGGAACGGCTGAAAAAAGCAGATCTGGCCGGACGCACCGTGGTACTGAAACTCAAGACTGCTGATTTCAAGACCCGCACCCGCAATCGTCAGCTTAACGACCCCACCCGTCTGGCCGACCGTATTTTTGCCACCGGGCTGGAACTGCTGCGCAAGGAAATCAACGGAACGAAATACCGTCTGCTTGGCATTGGCGTGGCTGATCTGTGTGATGCTGAAAAAGCCGATCCACCTGATCTGGTCGATATTCAGTCACACAAGCGGGCGCTGGCCGAAGAGGCGATGGACAGGTTGCGTAACAAATTCGGCCGCGCTGCCGTCGAAACAGGCTATACTTTTGGCAAGGGCCATCGCGGCAAACCTGTCCGGACAGGCGAGGAACAAGAGCCCGATATACGCCACCCATGGGAGCGGAATTAAACCAGTTCGACCTCAACCACCCCGGAAACCGCGCCAATAGCGGAAGCAATGCTTGGGTCGATACGGTAGCGCCTGGGCAGTTCCACCTCGATTTCGCCCTGCCCTTCATCCTTGAGGACAACGATACTCACCTGCCCCTCCCCATTTTGTGAAAGACGGGTGGCAAGTGAGCCAATGGGGGCCGCACCACGCACAAAAATACGCAGCATTTTTTGCACCCGACTGGCAGCATCATCAAGTGAGCGCGCTCCTTGAATGCGCAAATTGACGCCTTCTGGCCGGTCTTCTGCACCAACTTCGATGACCACTGATTTTCCCGCTTCAAAAAGATCGCGATATTGCGCCAGAGTTTCGGAAAACATCACCGCTTCAAACTGGCCGGTGGTATCGGACAGGCTGATCACGCCCATCTTGTTGCCGGTTCGGGTCTTGCGCTCCTGTTTGGAGGTCACGGTTCCGGCCAGACGCCCGGCGGAGGCTCCGCGTTTGACAGCCGCCTCAAAGTCAGTCCAGTTTTGCACCCGCATCTTTTGCAAAACCTGCTTATATTCATCCAGCGGATGGGCAGAAAGATAAAAGCCCACCACCTGAAATTCACGGTGCAGGCGTTCCGTTGGCAACCATGGCTCCATGACAGGCAGGCTAAGCGCATTGGATTGCGCGCCAAGCGAGGCCCCAAAAATATCGCCCTGCCCGGATGTTGCATTTTGCTGGGCAAGGGCCGCCAGCCCCATCATGCGCTCAACGCCTGCCATCAGGGCCGCACGCTCATGCCCGAAACAGTCAAAAGCACCCGAAACAATCAGGCTTTCAAACACGCGCTTGCCAACAATTCTGGGGTCGATGCGCTCACAAAAATCGGCAAGGCTGGTGAACTGACCTTCAGCGCGCCTTGCCACAATATGATCAACGGCTGCCTCGCCAACCCCTTTAAGCGCTGCCAGCGAGTAAAAAATCCTGTTTTCGCCCACTTCAAAGTCGCGAAAACTGGTTTGCACTGAAGGCGGCACCACTTCGATACCAAGGCGCAGGGCATCTTGCCGGAAATCGGCCAGCTTGTCGGTATTGTTCAGGTCGAGCGTCATGGAGGCCGCCAGAAACTCAACCGGATAATGCGCTTTCAGATAGGCCGTCTGGTAAGACACCATGGCATAAGCGGCCGCGTGCGACTTGTTGAAACCATAGTCGGCAAATTTGGCAAGCAGATCAAAAATGGAATTGGCCTGTGGTTTGGCCACTCCACGCTCGACCGCACCTGACACGAAGCGTTCGCGCTGCTGATCCATCTCGGCGCGGATTTTCTTGCCCATGGCGCGGCGCAACAGATCGGCTTCACCAAGCGAATAACCGGCCAGTTCCTGCGCAATCTGCATGACCTGTTCCTGATAAACGATGACGCCTTGCGTCTCCTTCACCAGATGGTCGATCTTGGGATGAATAGAGGCTGTTTCCTCCTCACCATGCTTTCGGGCATTATAGACGGGGATATTTTCCATCGGGCCGGGGCGATAAAGCGCCACCAACGCAATAATATCTTCAATACAGTCGGGGCGCATTCCAATCAGCGCCTTGCGCATACCTGCCGATTCAATCTGGAAGACACCAACCGTTTCGGCCCGAGACAGCATTTCATAGGTCAATTGATCATCCAGCGGCAGCCTGGACAGATCAATTTCAACACCGCGGCGGCGAATGAGTTTGATCGCCGTTTCCAGAACAGTCAGCGTCTTCAGGCCAAGAAAGTCGAATTTTACCAGCCCGGCATCTTCCACCTTCTTCATGTTGAACTGGGTAACAGGCATGTCTGAGCGCGGATCGCGATACATCGGCACCAGTTCCCACAAGGGCCGGTCGCCAATGACGATACCGGCCGCATGGGTGGAAGCGTGGCGATAAAGCCCTTCCAGCTTTTGCGCCATCTCCAGAAGTGTTTCAACAATCGGCTCTTTTTCAACCTCTTCGGCAAAGCGCGGCTCAGCCTTGATAGCGTCTTTCAGCTTGACCGGATTGGCCGGATTGGCGGGCACCATCTTGCACAGCCGGTCAACCAGACCGTAAGGCATTTGCAGAACACGGCCCACATCACGCAGAACGGCACGTGCCTGAAGCGTTCCAAAAGTGATGATCTGGCCGACCTGATCACGGCCATATTTTTTTTGCACATAGCGGATCACCTCCTCGCGGCGGTCCTGGCAAAAGTCGATATCGAAGTCCGGCATCGAAACACGATCCGGGTTGAGAAAACGCTCAAACAGCAGTGAAAAATGCAACGGGTCAATATCGGTAATGGTCAGCGCATAAGCCACCAGCGAGCCAGCACCCGAACCGCGCCCCGGTCCGACCGGAATGCCTTGTGCCTTTGCCCATTTGATGAAGTCGGCCACGATCAGAAAATAGCCGGGAAATTTCATCCGCTCGATAATGCCAAGCTCGAATTCCAGCCGCTCCTGATAATCCTCAATTGTGTGGCCAGCAGAGGGAGCGTGCGCATCAAGGCGGCGGGCCAGACCTTCACGTGCCTGCCGCTTTAATTCCTCGGCTTCCGCGCGCTCTGCTGCCTCCGCATCCTGCCCATTTGCGCTGATCCCATCGACACTGGTAAATCGCGGCAGGATCGGCTTGCGACCTTTTGGAAAATAAGAACAGCGCATGGCGATCTCGACCGTATTGTCGAGCGCCTCAGGCAGATCAGCAAACAAAGCCGCCATTTCAGCCTGTGATTTCAGATAATTATCCGGAGACAGGCGGCGGCGATCGTCCACCGCAATCACCGAGCCTTCGGCAATGGCAATCAGCGCATCATGCGCCTCATAATCGTCACGCTGGAGGAAAAACGCCTGATTGGTGGCCACCAGCGGCAATTCATGGCGGTAAGCAAGATCAATGGTGCGTTGCTCAACCGTGCGATCATAACCACCCATGCGCTCCAGTTCCACATAGAGCCGGTCGCCAAACAGGTTTTTCAAGAAAAGCAGTCGTGTTTCAGCCAGTTCGGCCCGATCTGCCTTCAGCGCGCTGCCAATCGGTCCAAGCGGCCCGCCGGTCAGGCAAATCAGACTGGGGCAATATTGCGCCAGCATTTTACTGGTCACATGCACCGGCTCCCCCGAAGGCGTATCAAGATAGGCATGGCTGACGAGGCGTACCAGATTGGCATAGCCTTCTTCATTGGCGGCAATCAGCACCACAGGCGTGGTTACAGGACCCATTTTGCGCCGGTCGCGCTGCGCGTCGACAGCTTCTTCTGAAAAACTTAAATCAAGCTGGCAGCCCATAAGCGGCTGGATGCCGTCTTTTGTGGTTCTTTGCGCAAATTCCAGTGCACCAAACAGATTATTCGTATCGGTAATGGCAATTGCCGGACATTTGTCTTTGAGCGCATGGCCGACAATGGCGCCAAGCTGGAGCGCCCCTTCCAGCAGCGAATAGGCAGAATGAACCCGCAAATGGATGAACAGGTTACCCGATGCAGCATCCTCTGAGGCTGTCGTCTTTTCATTTGCAGGCTGATCATGGGGCATATGTTACAAACCGGGATTCTTTTTTAAGGAGCCTTATAATCGCAACGCAGCCACATGTGTCCAGACCTGACCCTGGCAGGCACTTCAAAATACCCGCATGTAGCTGGCATGACTTGCACCTGCATCTCTTGCTGCTAGTTTGGGCTCAACAGATTCACGTTCCAACATATTTTCACCTAAGGAGCACGCTTCATGAAAACCCGCGCCGCCGTCGCCGTTGCAGCCGGCAAGCCTCTTGAAATCATGGAAGTAGACCTTGAAGGCCCACGTGAAGGCGAGGTTCTGGTTGAGATCAAGGCCACAGGCATTTGTCACACCGATGAATTCACCCTGTCAGGTGCCGACCCGGAAGGCATTTTTCCTGCCATTCTCGGCCATGAGGGCGCAGGCATTGTCGTCGATGTCGGCAAGGGGGTGACCACCTTGAAAAAGGGCGATCACGTCATTCCGCTTTACACGCCCGAATGCCGCACCTGCCCGTCGTGCCTGAGCCGCAAGACCAATCTTTGCACCGCCATCCGCGCCACGCAGGGACAGGGCCTGATGCCCGACGGCACCAGCCGCTTTTCGGTCGGGGGTGAAAAAATCTTCCACTATATGGGTTGCTCGACCTTCGCCAATCACACGGTTTTGCCCGAAATTGCGCTGGCCAAGGTCAACCCGGACGCACCTTTCGACAAGATCTGCTATATCGGCTGCGGCGTGACCACCGGCATTGGTGCGGTTTTCAACACGGCGAAGGTGGAAATTGGTGCAACAGCCGCCGTATTCGGTCTGGGCGGCATTGGTCTCAACGTCATTCAGGGCCTGAAACTGGCCGGAGCCGACATGATCATCGGCGTCGATATCAACAATGACAAGAAGGAATGGGGCGAAAAATTCGGCATGACGCATTTCGTCAACCCGACCGAGGTTGATGACATTGTCGCCCATATCGTCAATATGACCAAGCGCGGAGCCGATCTGATCGGCGGCGCCGACTACACATTTGACTGCACCGGCAACGTCAAGGTCATGCGTCAGGCGCTGGAATGCTCACATCGCGGCTGGGGCGAATCCATCATTATCGGCGTGGCAGGCGTAGGCCAGGAAATTTCAACCCGCCCCTTCCAGCTTGTCACCGGTCGCACCTGGAAAGGCACAGCCTTTGGTGGCGCACGTGGCCGCACCGATGTGCCCAGAATTGTTGACTGGTATATGGAAGGCAAAATCCAGATCGACCCGATGATCACCCACACCATGCCGCTTGAAGACATCAACAAGGGCTTTGAGTTGATGAACAGCGGCAAGTCCGTTCGCGGCGTTGTGATTTATTAAAATGGTGGGGGCAGTCGCGCCGGTCATCTACGTCGATGCCGACGCCTGCCCCGTCAAGGCCGAGGTCGTGCGTGTTGCCGAACGCTTTGATCTTGAAACGGTTTTTGTGGCCAATGGCGGGCTGCGGCCTTCCCGCGACCCGAAAATCCGCAATGTCGTGGTGTCATCGGATGCAGATGCAGCCGATGACTGGATCGTTGAGCATGCACAGGCACATGACATCGTCATCACGGCCGATATTCCTCTGGCTGCCCGCGCTGTGGCTCTGGGCGCGCATGTGCTGGGACCGACCGGACGCCCCTTCACGGCGCAAACAATCGGCATGGCGCTTGCCGTGCGCGAGTTGAAACAGCATTTGCGCGAAACCGGCGAAAGCAAGGGGTTCAATGCTTCTTTTTCGGCACAGGACCGTTCCCGGTTTCTGGGCGAACTTGACCGGATCATAAAACTGGCGCTCAATTCCAGATCTTCCATATAATGGCCGCGCCTGGCACATCTGCTTTTATCATTACGATTTTACCCCGCATTAACCCTAACGGGGCGATAATGAGACAAGAGATCATCCGGCTGTCGAGTCGTTTATGAAGAGCCCTGTCATCCTGCTGAGCACCCTGATCGCCTTATTGGTGATCCTGTCTGGTTGCTCCAGCTATCGCCCTGCACCGGCTGCCTTTCATGAGGCGCTCAACCAGCCCTATCGGCTGGGCGCAGGCGACCGGGTACGCATCACTGTATTTGAGCAGGACGGGCTGACCAATTCCTATAATGTCGATCAGTCCGGCTATATTGCCTTTCCCCTTGTCGGCGCCATTCCCGCACAAGGCCACACCACCCAGCAACTGGAAAAACAGATCGCCGACAAATTGCGCGGCGGCTATCTGCGCGACCCGGACATATCCGTAGAGATTGATCGCTATCGTCCTGTTTTCGTGATGGGTGAAGTCGGCTCTGCCGGGCAATATTCCTATGTGCCGGGACTGACCGTGCAAAAAGCCATTGCCATGGCAGGCAGTTATTCCGTCCGCGCCAACCAGCAAAATGTCGATATCACCCGCATCATCAATGGCGAGGTCATTACCGGACGGGTGTTGACTTCAGACCCCGTTTTGCCCGGCGATACAATCAATGTGCGTGAGCGGTTGTTTTAAAACTTAAAGCCTGTCTCCCGAACTTAAGAACCAGCTTTGGGATAAAGACATGCATAAAAACAAAAGCTTAAAGCGGGTTGTGTAAACCTGAAAGATTGCGACACGCTTTAAGCGCCTGAACGCTTTTTTTATTCTCATCTGATAAGCAGTCTGAGAATTGACAGGCAGCTTCATGAACAACATCGACCCAGCAGAACATTTTTCATCTCGCCCCGGGCACAGGCTCAAACAAGACGCCGGCAACCCGGCCGTGCTCAATGAGATGGCGCGCCACGCTGCTGCTCAGCTTGGCACCCAAACCCTTTCCCCTGCCGCTGTGCAGACTGTGTTGCGTCTCATTGAATTTATCATTCTCATCGTATCGGGACTTGTCGCCTACAGAACCTTGTCTGGTCCCTTCAATATCGTCGACTGGCATTATTATATTGCTTTCACAGTCGGGCCAGCCATTGCCATCACCTTTCTGGAATTCAGCAATTGCTATCAAATAGCAGCCTTGATGCGCCCGTTTACCACGTTTTCGAACACCCTCCTGGTCTGGGCCAGCACCTTTGCATTGATGGCGCTTGCCGCCTTCATGCTGAAAGTTGGCGAAGATTTTTCACGCCTTATGTTCGGCTTGTGGTTTGTGGGTGGTTTTGCCTCAAGTTTCATATTGCGCCTGATTGTGGCGCATCTGATCCGGCGCTGGGCACGCAATGGCCGCATGGAGCGCCGCGCTGTCATCGTCGGCGGCGGAAAATCAGCCGAAAGCCTGATCCGCGCCATCGAGCAGCAGCCTTTTAATGATATTCGCATCTGTGGCATTTTTGACGACCGTGACGACAAGCGCTCACCGCCCCTCGTGGCCGGTTATCCCAAACTGGGGACAATTTCAGAACTGATTGAATTTGCGCGCATCGCCCATATCGACATGCTGCTTGTTTCCTTGCCCGTCACTGCCGAACAGCGGGTTTTGCAACTGCTCAAAAAACTTTGGGTGCTGCCTGTCGATATACGGCTTTCAGCGCAAAGCAGTGCCTTGCAGTTTCGGCCCCGTGCCTATTCCTATATCGGCTCGGTTCCCCTGCTTGATATTTTCGACAAGCCGATTGACGGCTGGAGTTCGATCGCCAAGCGTATTTTCGATATTACTTTCAGCCTTATCGGCATTCTGGCCTTTTCACCCATCATGATTGCTACAGCCATTGCCATCAAGCTGGATTCAAAAGGCCCGGTGCTGTTCAAGCAAAAGCGCCACGGCTTCAACAATGAGGTGATCGAAGTCTATAAATTCCGATCCATGTATGCCGACCAGTCCGACCCGACCGCCAAGAAAACAGTCACCCGCAACGATCCGCGCGTCACCCGTGTTGGTCGCTTCATCCGCAAGACTTCGATTGATGAACTGCCCCAGTTCTTCAACGCTCTGTTCGGGTCGCTGTCACTAGTCGGCCCGCGCCCCCATGCGGTGGCTGCCCAGTCACATAATCTGCTCTATGCGGAAGTGGTGGACGGTTATTTTGCCCGTCACAAGGTCAAGCCGGGCGTTACCGGCTGGGCGCAGATCAATGGCTGGCGCGGCGAAATGGATACGGATGAAAAAATCCGTATGCGCACGGAACTTGACCTTTATTACATCGAAAACTGGTCGCTGCTGTTTGACCTTAGAATCCTGTTTTTGACCCCGATCCGTCTTCTCAACACCGAAAACGCCTATTGAGAATTGTTGTGCGACACCCCTGCACCAATTAAAAATATAGATTTATTTTCAATGTCTAAAGCCTGTCTCTCGAACTTAAGAACCAGTTTCGGGATAAAGACATGCGTAAAAACAAAGGCTTAAAGCGGGTCGCGCGAATCTGAAAGATCGCGACACGCTTTAACGCGAAATTGTCGCAAACAGGGTTGCGCATCAGAGGCATCATTCTATGCTTTGTCGATGGTTTGCATAAGCAGACCTTCTCGACTTGATGCTCAACAAACCGGAGGCGAAACGGGTGACGGACCCCGAAAATATCTTAGAAGAATCACCGGACATCGACACTTTTGGCGGTCGTTTTTCCAGAGCCCTTGATGCGTGCGAACTGGATACCGATCAGTTTGCCCGTCGCATGTGTGTCAAACCCGGAACCGTAAGCGGCTGGGAAAATGATCGCTCAATGCCCAATTTTCACCGCCTGAACAAAATTGCAGGCCTGCTCGGCGTCAGCATTGCATGGCTGCTGCATGGCGTGGGTCAGGGCCCGGCAGAAACAGAGGCCGACAAGCCCGAAGATATGGCCAAACAACTTTCCCGGCTGAAATTTCTTCATGCCCAGACAGGCCAGCTCATTTCCAAGCTCCAGCTTGATCTCGACCGTCTGGCCGCAGCCGACCGTTAAGGCAGCATATGAAGCTACAATAATTGCCATTGCTGTTTTGAGAATGGTGACAAACCGCCCAGACTAGGCTAAGCAACTGCCGTCGGGAGGCTTGCAAAGCTTCAACTGTTTGCGGGAGAGAACAGCGCCAAGCTGTCGCCGAAGGGGAAATCGCCCGAAATCTCTCAGGCAAAAGAACCGTTTACAGTAACGACACTCTGGAAAGTCAGGGCCTGTCAGGCCCTGCGCCGAAGGTGTAAGTGTTGTCGACAAGTTTCCGGCGGCACGAGTCTCTCAGGCTTCAGACAGAGGGGCACGCAACAGCCGCACGGTGCGGTTACACGTGTTATTCTGGAGAAGTCATGACAGGCGAAGACATAAGACATCTGCCCCTTGAAGATCTGCATCAAAAAGCCGGGGCGCGCTTTGGCGCATTCGCTGGCTGGTCCATGCCACTGACCTATCCGGCCGGTGTCATGAAAGAACATCAGCATGTGCGCGAACATGTGGGTGTGTTCGACATCTCGCATATGAAGATGATCGAGATTTCTGGCACAGATTCCGCAAAACTGCTTGGGCGCGCCTGCCCGCTGGACGCAGCCGCCTTGCCCCTGCTTCAGTCCAAATACACCTTTCTTCTCAATGACAATGCAGGCATTCTTGACGATGTGATTATCACCCCCCTTGGCGACAACCGTTTCATGGTGGCCGCCAATGCCGGCAATGCAGCGCAAGACATTGCCCTGCTGCAAAAAAGTGCCGAGGGGATCAATGCCACCGTCAACCCGCTCGACCGCATCTTTCTCGCTATCCAGGGACCGGAAGCGGAAGCCGCCCTTAACAAGGCAGGTATCGAGACCTCGGGCCTTTCCTTCATGTATGGTGTTGAGCCACGCGATAGCTGGTTTTTGACCCGCTCGGGCTATACCGGTGAAGATGGCTTTGAAATCAGCCTGCCGGAAAAAGACGCGCGCGAACTGCTTGAAAAATTGTTTTCAGATGAGCGCGTCATGTGGATCGGTCTTGCTGCACGCGACAGCCTGCGTCTTGAGGCCGGCCTTTGCCTGCATGGCAATGATATTTCGGCTGACACCAACCCGGTCGATGCCAGCCTCATGTGGGCAATTCCCAAAACCTTGCGCGCGGAAGGCCAGTTTACGGGTGCTTCCGCCTTGCGTGACCTCATTGCCCGTGGCGCGGTGGAAAAGCGCGTCGGTCTCAAGCCTGAAGGCCGCCAGCCCGTTCGCGCCGGTACGGCTTTGTTCGATGCCGATGGCAATCAGGTCGGTCGCATCACCTCTGGTGGCTTTGGCCCTTCGGCTGGCCATCCGGTCGCCATGGGCTATGTGCCCGCCTCTTCATCAGCCATTGGCACAAGGTTTTATGCCGATGTTCGCGGCACCAAAATGCCGATTGACGTTCACGCCCTGCCCTTCACACCACATCGCTACCGCAAAGGATAAATCTCATGGCAACAACCTATTACACCGAAGATCACGAATGGCTGCGCGTTGACGGCGATGTCGTGACCGTTGGCATCACCGATTATGCGCAAGAACAGCTTGGCGATCTCGTTTTCGTTGACCTTCCCGAAGCAGGCAAGGAACTGGCCAAGGGCGACACCGCAGTAATTGTGGAATCGGTCAAGGCCGCATCTGACGTTTATGCCCCTGTTGACGGCGAAGTCATCGAGGCCAATGAAGCGCTTGCCTCGGATCCGGCGCTGGTCAACTCGGCAGCAACCGGTGATGGCTGGCTGTGGAAGATGAAAGTCTCCGACAAGAGCCAGTTCGATGGCCTCATGGATGAGGCAGCCTACAACGCCCATATAGGCTAACAGGATATAAAGATGACCACGGCACCTTATGCATTTACAGACCGTCATATCGGTCCCGGCGACGATGATGTTCGCGCCATGCTCGACCGGATCGGCGTTGCTTCACTTGATGAACTGATCGATCAGGCCGTTCCCAAGTCGATACGGCTTGAACGCGCTTTAAACCTTCCTGCTCCGGCCTCGGAAGCTCAGGCTCTGGACGAACTCTCCACCACCATGTCCCGCAACATTGTGATGAAGAGTTTTATTGGCGCGGGCTATCATGGCGTGCAGGTGCCGCCGGTCATCCAGCGTAACCTGTTTGAAAACCCGGCCTGGTACACGGCCTATACGCCCTATCAGGCCGAAATCAGTCAGGGTCGTCTGGAAATGCTGTTTAATTTCCAGACCCTGGTTGCCGAACTGACGGGTCTTCCCGTTGCGTCTGCCTCGCTGCTGGATGAGGCAACGGCGGCTGCCGAAGCCGTTGGCATTGCCATTCGCCATCATCGCGACAAGCGCAATAAAATTGCGTTGGCCGGTGTACCGCTGCCGCAAACTCTCGATGTTCTGCACACGCGCGCCGAACCGCTCGACATCGAAATCAACAGTGATGGCATTGACGACACGACGGCTGCCCTCATCGTTTCCTGGCCAGATGCCAATGGCGTCTATGGCGACCACAAGGCTGCGATCGAAAAGGCAAAATCTGTTGATGCCCTGGTCATCTTTGTCTGTGATCCGCTGTCGCTGACCATCACCAGTTCACCTGCCAGCCTCGGCGCCGATATTGCCGTTGGCTCCATGCAGCGCTTTGGCGTTCCGATGGGCTTTGGCGGCCCACATGCGGCCTATTGCGCCGTATCGGAAAAGCTGACCCGCCTGATGCCCGGCCGTCTCGTTGGCCAGTCAGTGGATGCCCATGGCCGCCCCGGCTTCCGGCTTGCCCTGCAAACACGTGAGCAGCATATCCGCCGCGACAAGGCGACCTCCAACATCTGCACCGCGCAGGCGCTGCTGGCCAATATGGCAGCCGCCTATGCCGTCTGGCATGGTCCGGCAGGGCTGCAAGGCATTGCCTCGCAGATACATGCGCTTGCCAATGGTCTGGCTGAAGGTTTAAGCGCTGCCGGTGTTGCAGTTCTTGGAACCAGCCGCTTTGACACGGTCACAGTTGAGGTGAAAGGCAAGGCGCAAGCCATTGCTTCTGAAGCAGAAAAAGGCAACAGACTTTTGCGCGTCATTGACGCTGATCATGTCAGCATTGCCTTTGACGAAACCTCTACGGAAGCTGACCTTGAGGCAATTGCCGCCCTGTTTGGCGCCAAGGCAAAAGCCTCTGCCACCAGCACAATGCCGGGCAAACCACGCGGTCGCGAATTTCTGACTCAAGCGGTTTTCCATGAAAACCGTTCCGAAACCGACATGATGCGCTATCTGCGCATGCTGGCCGACAAGGATCTGGCACTTGACCGCGCCATGATCCCGCTTGGCTCGTGCACCATGAAGCTCAATGCGGCAGCAGAAATGATGCCGGTGAGTTGGCCCAATGTCGCCAATCTGCACCCCTTCGCCCCCAAAGCCCACTCGCTTGGCATTCGCGACATGATTGCCGAACTGGAAGGCTGGCTGGCTGAAATTACCGGTTTTGATGCTGTCACCATGCAGCCAAACGCCGGTAGCCAGGGCGAATATGCGGGCCTGCTCGCCATTCGCGGCTATCACAAGTCACGTGGTGAAGAACACCGCAATATCTGTCTCATCCCTTCTTCTGCCCATGGCACCAACCCTGCTAGTGCGGCCATGGCCGGCATGAGCGTGGTTGTGGTGCGCTGCACCGATGATGGCAATATCGACATTAATGACCTGAAGGCCAAGGCTGAAAAGCACAGCGCCAATCTGGCCGCACTGATGTTTACCTACCCGTCCACGCATGGCGTGTTCGAGGAAGGGGCCAAGGAAATCTGCACCATCGTGCATGAGCATGGCGGACAGGTTTATTTTGATGGCGCCAATCTGAACGCGCTGGTCGGCCTTGCCCGTCCGGGCGACATCGGCGCCGATGTCTGCCACATGAACCTGCATAAAACCTTCTGCATCCCGCATGGCGGCGGCGGTCCGGGCGTTGGCCCGATCGGTGTCAAGGCGCATCTTGTCCCGCATCTGCCGGGCCATGTGTCGGAAGGTTCAAATCGTGCGGTTTCGGCAGCCCCCTTCGGCAGCGCCTCGATCCTGCCCATCACCTGGATGTATATCCGCATGATGGGGCCGGAACTGAAAAAGGCGACCGAGATTGCCATCCTGTCGGCCAACTATCTGGTGGCGCGTCTGGGCAATCATTATTCGGTGCTCTACCGGGGTCGTGGCGGGCGTGTTGCGCATGAGTGCATTCTCGACACCCGCATCCTCAAGGACCGTTCAGGCATTACCGTCGACGATATTGCCAAGCGGCTGATCGACTATGGCTTCCACGCACCGACCATGTCGTTCCCGGTTGCCGGCACACTGATGATCGAGCCGACGGAATCGGAACCGAAGGCCGAAGTGGATCGTCTGTGTGCGGCCCTGATCGCCATCGCCGACGAAGCCACCAAGGTGGAAAAGGGTGAATGGCCAGCCCATGACAATCCACTGGTCAATGCCCCGCACACCACCGTCGAGGTTCTGGCTGGCGAATGGACACATCCTTATTCGCGCATGGAAGCAGCCTTCCCCGCAGGCGAGTTCAGCAGCATGGTCAAATACTGGCCGCCCGTGTCGCGTATCGACAATGTGGCCGGTGACCGCAATCTGGTCTGCTCCTGCCCGCCCATGTCGGATTACAGCGAGGCAGCCGAGTAAGTCAGACTTGTCAAAACAAGCAAAAGGCCGGTGTTTTTACACCGGCCTTTTTTGTCTAAAACCCCGCCTGCCCTTGCCCGCTGCCCCATTCCCCTGTATTGCAGGGAAAACCAACCTGAACAGAACCGGAACTTTGGTCGCGCCTGATTGAAAATCGTGGCAGACTTGGTATCGATTCGTATTCTTTCCACTTGTGGACCCGCATGGACGACAGCAACGATCTTTTTGCCCGCATCGACGACAAGCCACAACCGGTGCGCGCGCCTTCGCGCCCGGTCGATCCGCTTGTGGCGGCAGCACGCAAGACAAGTGCGGCCGCGGCACCTGCGCCAAAAGACTTTGGCGAAAGTTACAGCGCGGCCGATATTGAGGTTCTGGAAGGGCTGGAGCCGGTGCGCCGTCGCCCGGGCATGTATATTGGCGGCACCGATGAAAAAGCGCTGCATCATCTGTTTGCCGAAGTCATCGACAATTCGATGGATGAGGCCGTTGCCGGTCACGCCACCTTCATCGAGGTGGAGTTGAGCGCTGACGGGTTTTTGAGCGTTACCGACAATGGGCGCGGCATTCCCGTGGACATGCACCCGAAATTCAAGCGGCCAGCCGTTGAAGTCATCATGACCACACTGCATTCAGGCGGCAAGTTTGACTCCAAGGTCTATGAAACCTCGGGCGGGCTGCACGGTGTCGGTGTCTCCGTGGTCAATGCGCTGTCTGAAGAAATGGAGGTCGAGATTGCGCGCGGACGCAAGCTCTACCGCCAGCGTTTTTCACGCGGCAAGCCGCTGGGTGAACTGGAGCATCTGGGCGACATCCATAACAGGCGCGGCACGAAAATCAGCTTCAGGCCGGATGAACAGATTTTCGGCAAATCGGTGAAATTCGACCCTGCCCGTCTCTACAAGATGGCGCGCTCCAAAGCCTATCTGTTTGGCGGGGTTCAGATTCGCTGGAATTGCGATCCGCAACTGATCGCCGAAAAAGACAACACGCCAGCCAGAGCCGAATTTCACTATCCGGGGGGCCTAAAAGATTATCTGGCAGCCTCCCTGAATGATGATTTTCAGGTTACCCGGGAAATTTTTGCCGGAAAATCCGAGCGGCAAGGCGGTCATGGCTCGATTGAATGGGCGGTCACCTGGTATGGCGGCGATGGCTTTGTCCATTCCTACTGCAACACCATTCCCACCGGCGAAGGTGGGACCCATGAAGCAGGTTTTCGCAATGTGCTTTTGCGGGGCCTGCGCGCCTATGCCGAACTGACCAACAACAAGCGCGCTTCCGTCATTACCTCTGATGATGTGATGATTTCAGCCGCAGGCATGTTGTCGGTTTTCATCCGCGAACCCGAATTTGTCGGCCAGACCAAGGACAGGCTCGCCACTGTCGAGGCCGTGCGCATTGTGGAAAGCGCGCTGCGTGATCCGTTCGATCACTGGCTGGCCGCCAATCCGCAGGAAGCCACTAAACTTCTGGACTGGGTGATCCAGCGTGCCGATGAGCGTGTGCGCCGTCGCCAGGAAAAGGAAGTGTCGCGCAAAAGTGCAGTGCGCAAATTGCGCCTGCCCGGCAAACTGGCCGATTGCACGCAAAATGCAGCAGCAGGTGCGGAACTGTTTATCGTCGAAGGCGATTCGGCTGGCGGCTCGGCCAAGCAGGCGCGCGACCGCGCCACACAGGCGGTCCTGCCTTTACGCGGCAAAATCCTCAATGTCGCCAGTGCCGGACATGACAAACTTGCCGCCAACCAGACGATTTCGGATCTCACGCAAGCGCTTGGCTGCGGCACCCGCTCAAAATATCGCGATCAGGATTTGCGCTACGACCGCGTCATCATCATGACCGACGCCGATGTTGACGGCGCCCATATTGCATCATTGCTGATTACGTTCTTCTATCAGGAAATGCCGCAACTGATCCGTGATGGTCATCTTTATCTGGCCGTGCCACCGCTATATTCAATCCGTCAGGGTGGCAAAATTGCCTATGCGCGCGACGATGCCCACAAGGATGAATTGCTGCAAACCCAGTTTACCGGGCGCGGCAAGATTGAAATCGGGCGCTTCAAGGGCCTTGGCGAGATGATGGCCCACCAGTTGAAAGAAACCACCATGGACCCGAAAAAGCGCACGCTTTTGCGCGTCGATGTGCTGGATGAGGACAGCGCCACCCGTGATACGGTCGATGCCTTGATGGGAACCCGGCCTGAAGCCCGCTTCCGCTTCATTACCGAGCGTGCAGAATTTGCTGAAGCCGATACGCTCGATATTTGATCCAGCCATATCTGTGGTTACGCAGCCACGATGGAAAGCGCGTGACCGCGTGCATTTTCACGCAGCGCCTCAAGGTGAATGGATTTGATCAGTAGAGCCAGTTCGCCTTGCGCGCCCTGTCCGCCAAGCTCTTGCAGCATCTGCCAACTGACTTCCTGAACACCCGCCAGGCACTTGCCTTTGGCCACCTCACGCCAGATTTTCAATGCAGCCAGAATAACTTTGTGTGTGGAGGCAGCCAGCCCCGCACTGGCAAGCAATGCGCGCAGCGCCACATCATTGCCGCAAGCCAAGAGCGAGGCCACACGACTTTCATTGCGGCGCGTTAACACCACCAGCGCACTGCCAAAGAAATCAATCTTGCCATGGGCAACCATGCGCACAAGAAATGAAGCGGTCAGGTCACTGCGCAAACGCAAATGTTCAGCCAGTGCAGCATGTTCATCTGCCTGTGTGGCCTCAATCAGGGTCAGTGAGGCTTTTGTACAGGCATCGTGCAACAGGCGTTCAGCGCGATCTGTTCCCATCAAAGCCTGCACCAGCGGCGAGCCTTTCAGCGTCTCACCCAGTTTGATCAGGAGCATATGGCGGCAATCGGCAGGCAGGCGCGGGTCGGCACTCAGGGCTTCACGCATAGTCGCCAAATGGCCAAAGCGCTCTGTCATGCGCCGGAAGCTTAATGAAGCAATCTGCGCATCGCTGTTTTCCAACAGCGCCACGCAGGCCTCCACCTCACCGATTTCCGCAATTGCGGCAGAAACCGGCATGGACACAACTGGACGCTCCGCAATCAATATTTGCGTGGCCACACAAGCCAGGGCCACACGATCGATGAGATCGGCATCACCCAGCAAAGGCGAGCGGGCAATGACAAGGGCCGCCACTTCCGGCTGATCACATGCCAGCGCAGCAATAATTTGCGCAGGCGCATGATGGCTCATGGACAGCGCTTCAGCCAAGGCCTGACGCACTCTTGGGGAGGGATCATCAAGCAGCAGCGTCATGGCCGCTTCGGCAGCACAACGCTCCTCAAAGGCCAGATTGTGCTGCACATAGGCATTGGCCAGCGCCGCAACAGCCGCAGCCCGTTCCGACACTTTTGCTGTGCCAACCCATTTTAAAAAATGCGAAACAACGATCACGTGCCAAGCCCCCGCTTTAAGTTGACGCTACAGGCGATGACTTAATAAAACGTTCACCATGTTTGACTGTTGGCGCAGAACTTGCCGGATATGCAGCCATCCCCTATCAAAACAGGCAAATAGAAAATGGGAGACTTAAAATGCCCCTCATGATGCGCTCGCTGCTGCTTGTTTCCGGTGCTTTCAAAGAAAATCTGGACGAGGCTTTTACCTGTAATGCCGATCTAGTGATTGTGGATACAGATGCTCCGGTCGATTGTCTTGCCCGGCGGCCGCAAAATGGCGGGCCGCAACTCTATATCCGCGTTCATGAACTGGACAGCGGCCTGACCGATGCTGATCTGGCAGATTTTATAGCTGCGCGGCCAGATGGCATCCTGCTGCCCAAAGCAAGCGGAGGCGCTGACATACAACAGCTTTCAACAAAATTGCGGGTGCAGGAAGCCCAACATGGTCTGCCCGATGGCGCCATTGCCATCATCGCCATGGCAAGTGAAACGCCAGCCGCACTTCTTTCCGGGGCAAGCTATGCGGGAGCCAGCGCCCGCCTGACCGGTCTGGCCTGGGGGGCTGAAAATCTAGCGCGGGCCATTAACGCACAGTCAATATATGATGCAAGCGGACATTATACGGATGTTGCGCATCTTGCCCGCACCACAATTTTACTGGCTGCATCAAATGCCGGTATTGCCGCAATTGATGCGGCCTATCCCGACTGGCATGATCTGGAAGGGCTTGAAGCAGACTGCATCAAGGCAAGGCGTGATGGTTTTAGCGCCAAACTGGCAATCCACCCGGCACAAATCCCCATCATCAATGCCGTCTTTGGCAAAGACGTAAAAAGCTAACCCTGCCAGGGGCCAGAATAATCGGTATAAAGCGTTGCCGGATCAGGACGCGGACGCTGTGGGCTTTCGCCCTCATAAGACCCGATATGCACAAAGCCGACAACGCGTTCTTCTGGTGCAAGCCCCAGAATTTCTCGTCCTTCCGGCACATCGGAATACCAGTTGGTGATCATGCTGCTGCGATAGCCCAGCGCATTTGCGGCAATGATGAGGTTCATGGCCGCCATGCCACCCGACAGAAATTTTTCCCAATCCGGGATTCTTGGATGCTCCTTGGGCGTGGAGACAACACCGATCACCAGCGGCGCGCGCGAAAAGCGGGTCAGTTCCTGATTGTAGCGGCCTTCCGGCAAGGGACCGTCACGTTCCTGTGCCAACGCCGCCAATTTATGCCCAACCTCTTTACGCGCCTGACCGCGATAGAGGATAAAGCGCCAGGGAGCCAGCCTGCCATGATCGGGCACACGGCTGGCAGCAGCAATGATTTGTGCAATTTCTGCATCATCCGGCCCCGGAGCCTGCAAATCCTTGATCGGCACGGAAGCTCTGGACAGCAGAAAATCCAAGGTCGGGTTCATCACAAACTCTCCTCTAAAGAACAAATGTCAAACAAAACAAGATATTTTTTGCTGTCCGACAACACCAGAATGAAGCTATCGTGCTTATAGAGCATTTGGCAATCAGATGGTACCATCCAAGACCGCACAAATGCGTCTAGAGCATCGGACCAAAAAGTGGAATCGGTTTTTGGATGATTCCGATGCTCATTCAAAGAGTTAGAGCGTCCTTTGTGCGTCCGACAGGACGCACGGCGCTCTAAAACAAATGTTTAGAGCATTTTGCGTTGAAAGAAAAACAAGCCTTGAAATTGCCGCGACCATAGGATTCAAGACACATCATGATGATTGCGGCGCGCCATTTTTTTCCGGTCTTTTTGTGCATGTTTTCATGTGCAGCACTCAACATGCCCGCAGTTGCGCAAGACAGCGACGGGTTGGATACGCTTGAACTTCCCGGAATTTCCAATTACGCCCCACCACACGACATCCGCCCGCTTGCATCACGTAACGCCAGCAGCGTCACTTTAAGCGCACAACTGGTTGAAGAGGGCGAAGAGGTAGCGCGCGGCATGATCTGGCGCATCTTCAAACCAGAGACGGATTCGCAAGGCAAATTACCGCTGGTGGCGTCTGCGCAAGGCGGAACCTCGGTCTTTGAGCTGGAACCCGGCAGCTATCTTGTCCATGCGTCTTACGGACGTGCTGGTGCCACCAAACGCATTTCGGTTGGGCGCGAACCACAACGTGAAAATTTCGTACTCAATGCGGGCGGCCTGAAACTCGACGCCATTGCCGCCGATGGCGGACGCATTCCGCCTGACAAGCTGCGCTTTGCCATCTATGAAGGCGGCAGCGAAGATGACAGCGACCGCGCCCTGATTCTGCCTGATGTCCAGCCCAACACGGTCGTGCGGCTGCGCTCTGGCATCTATCATATTGTCTCAACCTATGGGTCGGTCAATGCCGTTATCCGCTCCGACATCCGTGTCGAGGCCGCCAAACTGACCGAGGCGACCGTGGAGCACCATGCTGCCGAAATCACGCTCAAGCTGGTGCGTGAATCCGGCGGCGAAGCCATCGCCGACACCTCCTGGTCCGTCATCAACGAGGCAGGCGAGCCCGTGAAGGAAAGCGTCGGGGCCTTTGCGCCGATGGTGCTGGCCGATGGCCAATACACAGCCATCGCCAAGAACCGCGAACGCATTTACCAGATGGATTTTACGATCGAGCCGGGCTTGAATCGCGAAATCGAGGTTATCGCCTCCGAGGCTGCCGCACTCGATCCAGAATCGATTGACTAGAGCGCCGTGCGTCCTGTCGGACGCACAAAGGACGCTCTAACTCTTTGAATGAGCATCGGAATTATCCAAAAACCGATTCCACTTTTTGGTCCGATGCTCTAACCGTATAATTTTACCGGCTTGCACTTCCGGCCATTGCATGACAAAACCGCATTGTTCTCAGGGCGGGGTGAAATTCCCCACCGGCGGTATGCGGTTTCAAAGCATGGTTTCATGCTTGTCCGCAAGCCCGCGAGCGCTTTGTCTATAGCATTTTGTGCAAGCACGAATGCAGCTAAAACAAGAGCTTAAAGACAAAGGTCAGCAGATCAGGTGAGATGCCTGAGCCGACGGTCACAGTCCGGATGAAAGAGGACATGCAGGCACAATCAGCTTCTGGGCTGAAAGCCTTCATGTGATCGCCTTGGGTGACGTGTCTGTTACTGAAAGGAGATCATTTTGACACAAGTTCACCCCAAATCTGCCGGCTCGCAATCTCCCCGTTATGCCTTCATCAAGGCCAATTGGCACGCAGATATTGTCAACCGTGCCCTGGAAGGGTTTACGCAACTCATTCCAGCCGAACAGGTCGATATATTTGATGTTCCAGGCGCCTTTGAAATGCCATTGCTTGCCCGCGACCTTGCCCGCTCCGGCCGTTACGCAGCCATTGCAGCGGCGGCTCTTGTGGTGGATGGCGGCATCTACCGGCATGATTTTGTGGCGCAGGCTGTGGTTGACGGGCTGATGCGCGCTGGAATGGACAGCGATATTCCAGTGCTTTCCGTGTCGCTCACCCCTCATAATTTTCAGGAAACAGAGCACCACAAGCGCATTTTTTCTGAACATTTTGTACAGAAAGGCCGCGAAGCAGCAGAGGCCGCATTGATGATCGGCAAGACCCGCGCACAGCTTGCCATAGCTGCCTGATTCTCATGCATCCTCAATGGCGGCAGGATTTATGCCGCCATTGAGGATGAAAAAATCAGCCTGCACGAGCGCGTTTGATGTCAGGCGGCGTTGCCTCATCCACCAACGCATTCACCGCTTCATCCAGCGTCATTGCCTGCTGATCGCGGGAGCCAAGACGGCGCATATTGACCGAACCTTCTTCTGCCTCACGCCGACCGCAAACAAGAATGACCGGCACTTTGGCAAGGCTGTGCTCACGCACCTTGTAATTGATCTTCTCATTGCGCAAATCAGCTTCCGCTGAAAGGCCGGCAGCTTTCAGCCTGGCCACAACCTGCTTCACATAATCGTCGGCATCGGAAGTAATCGTTGCCACCACCACCTGCAAGGGCGAAAACCAGAGCGGCATCTGGCCGGCATGGCTTTCAATGAGAATGCCCAAAAACCGCTCCAGCGACCCGCAAATGGCGCGGTGGATCATTACCGGTTGCTTCTTTTCCGAATCTGCGCCAATATAAAACGCTCCGAAACGCTCCGGCAGATTGAAATCGACCTGCGTGGTGCCGCATTGCCATTCACGGCCAATGGCATCTTTCAGCGTATATTCAAATTTCGGCCCGTAAAACGTGCCCTCTCCTTCATTGATACCGATCTTGATACGGTTGTCTTCGCGCGCCATGCGGGAAAGTGCGCGTCGCAAAATGTCTTCGGCATGGTCCCATGCTGCATCGGTGCCGACGCGCTTTTCCGGCCGCGTGGCAAGCTTGACCAGCACTTCCTCAAAACCGAAATCCTTATAGACCGACATCATCAAATCATTGATCTTGAGAATTTCGGCCTCAAGCTGATCCTCGGTGCAAAAGACATGCGCATCATCTTGCGTAAAGGCACGCACCCGCATCAGGCCATGCAGCGCGCCAGAGGCTTCATAGCGGTGCACATTGCCAAATTCGGCAAGCCGGATCGGCAGATCCCGGTAAGACTTCAAGCCATGCTTGAAGATCTGAACGTGACCGGGGCAGTTCATCGGCTTTAGCGCAAAAATGCGCTGATCGGCTTCCGGGTCGTCCGGGTTCATGAAGGCATGAGCCGATTTCACCGCAAACATGTTTTCCTGATACCAGCCCCAGTGACCAGATGTCTCCCACAGGCCCTTGTCAAGAATCTGCGGTGCGTTGACCTCCTGATAGTCGTCACCAAGGCGGCGGCGCATATAGGAGACAAGGTTCTGGAACATTTTCCAGCCCTTGGCATGCCAGAAGATAACACCCGGCCCTTCTTCCTGAAAGTGGAACAGGTCCATTTCACGCCCAAGGCGGCGGTGGTCGCGCTTTTCAGCCTCTTCCAGCATATGCAGATACTGATCAAGCTGCTCCTGATTGGCCCATGCCGTGCCGTAAATACGCGTCAGCATCGGATTGTTGCTGTCACCGCGCCAATAAGCACCCGCCACCTTCATCAGCTTGAAAGCATTGCCGATCTGGCCGGTTGAAGCCATATGCGGGCCACGGCACAGATCGAACCAGTCACCCTGATAATAGATTTTAAGGTCCTGATCTTCAGGGATTGCCTCAACCAGTTCGACCTTATAGGCCTCGCCCTTGTCGGCAAACACCTGTTTGGCCTTGTCGCGTGACCAGATTTCTCTGGTGAAAGGCTTGTTGCGCTGAATGATTTCGCGCATTTTCTTCTCAATTGCCGGAAAATCATCGGGCGTGAACGGCTCGTCGCGGGCAAAATCGTAATAAAACCCGTTTTCGATCACCGGGCCGATGGTGACCTGCGTTCCCGGCCATAATTCCTGCACGGCTTCAGCCAGCACGTGAGCCGTATCATGACGGATCAGTTCCAGGGCGCGCGGATCATCACGGGTGACGATCTCAACTTTTGCCGAAACACCCAGCGGCTCGGAAAGATCGCGCAAATCGCCGTCATGCACATAGGCGACAGCTTTTTTGGCCAGCGATTTTGATATCGATTGCGCCAGTTGCAAACCGGTCATCGCAGCGTCGTAGTCGCGCGCGGAACCATCGGGGAATGTCAGGGAAACTAAGTTCGTCAAAGGTCTTCTCCTAAAAATCCAGTCCCGCAAACGAGCGCGGGTGGGTTATGTGCCGGACATGTGCGGCAACAGGTGCCCTCATAAGCGGTAAAAGCACAGTCGTAAAGCTGTCTTCACCTTCAGGGTGCCCAATCGCGGCGCTTTACTCCTGCCTGCGCATAGCGCCATGGCAAAAACCAGCGCAAGTGCGTGAGCAAAACCTCCGGCACATTATCGATGCCCTGTGTGCCACCAGGCCCGCAGCGCAGAAAACGAAACAGCCCCAGCCAACCGCCTGCCCATAGCCCGTGGCGGGCAATCGCCTCATAGGCATATTCAGAACAGGTGGGCAGATGACGGCAGCTATTGCCGATAAAACCGGACAAAGTAAGCTGATAAAGCCGCACCAATGCTATGCCAAGCAGCCGTCCGGGCGTTTTGCGCCACGGCCCTTGCCAGTTGCGGCCTTGCTTATGTGAATGAGGATGCGCCATCTGTCTGAACTTTTATCACCTGCCTGTCAGATTACAGATGCGTCGGCTTTTCCCATAATACAATATCAGTGGCTGGCATCGTCAAGAATAAGTGAACAATGAGTCTTACTTCATCCATTTGAATGAGAAGGTGTCTCGCTCTATTTACGGCGCAACTTGATTTTTAGCCCCACCATGCAGGAGGCCCGCCATGACTGACAGACTGGAACTTGGACTGGATACATTTGGTGATGTCACCTTTGATAGCGATGGCCAGTTTCTGCCACAGGCGCAGGTGATCCGTAATCTGATTGATCAGGCCGTTCTGGCCGACCAGACCGGGATCGACTTTATCGGCGTTGGCGAACATCATCGTGATGATTTTGCTGTTTCGGCCCCTGAAGTGGTGCTGGCAGGCATTGCCGCGCGCACTCAGCGCATCCGGCTGGGTTCGGCTGTCACCGTGCTCAGTTCAGACGATCCGATCCGCGTCTTTCAGCGCTTTTCCACCGTGGATGCGATTTCCAGCGGCCGGGCCGAGGTCATTCTCGGACGCGGTTCCTTCACGGAATCCTTTCCTCTTTTCGGGTTTTCTCTTTCAGATTACGAAACGCTGTTTTCTGAAAAGCTCGACCTGTTTGCAAAGCTGATCAAGAATGAACCGGTAAGCTGGCAAGGCACGATCCGTCCGCCACTCAACAATCAAAGCGTCTATCCGCCACTTGAAAACGGTACCCTCAAGACATGGATTGGCGTTGGCGGCAGCCCCGAATCGGTCATCCGTGCAGCCCGCTATCAATTGCCGCTGATGCTGGCCATCATTGGCGGTGATCCCAAGCGCTTTCGTCCCTTTGCAGACCTTTATCGTGATGCGCTGGAGCAGTTGAAGGCCCCCAGCCTTCCCATCGGCGTGCATTCGCCCGGCCATATTTCCGAAACCGACGAACAGGCACGCGAGGAGTTATGGCCAAGCTACAAGAAAATGCATGACCGCATTGGCAGCGAGCGCGGCTGGGGACCTGTGTCGATCAGCGCCTTCAATTCCGAGGCAGATATGGGCTCGCTTTATGTCGGCTCGCCTGAAACCGTCGCCAAAAAGATTGCAGCAACGGCAAAGGCGCTGGGCATTTCGCGCTTTGATCTGAAATATTCCTCAGGTCCGATGGAACATGAAAAAATGATGCGCTCGATTGAGCTTTACGGCACGCGCGTTATTCCCATGGTGCGTGACATGCTGGCCAGCGACAGCAATTAGAGCGCCGTGCGTCCTGTCGGACGCACAAAGGACGCTCTAACTCTTTGAATGAGCATCGGAATTATCCAAAAACCGATTCCACTTTTTGGTCCGATGCTCTAAAAAATCACGCGGTCTGCCCGGCCTTCTCGATCTGGTCGATGCAATCGACAACTGCATCAAACACCAGCATGGTGGAGGCATGGCGGGCCTTGTAGTCGCGCACCGGCTCCAGATATTTCAGATCCTCAAAGCGGCCCTGCGGCGGGGCGCCGTTTTGCGTCAGCATTTTCAGCATGGTTTCACGCACATCGCGCAATTCCTGTGCATTTGCACCAATGATGACACGCGCCATGATGGATGACGATGCCTGACCAAGCGCACAGGCTTTTACGTCATGCGCATAATCGGTAACGATTCCGTCCTGCATGGAAAGATCGACCGCAATCGTTGAGCCGCAAAGCTTGGAATGCACTTTGGCCGTGGCATCAGGTTTTTTTAAACGCCCGATCCGTTCGATATTTCCGGCAAAACCCAGGATTTTCTTGTTATAAACGTCATCGATCATGATTTTACGGCTCCTCGCCGTCATATGGACGCAGATTGTCGCTTGTACACTTTCAATCGCGGCTTTCAGTCCATATATAACGACCAGGTTCAACGAACAGCAAGTTGCTTGTGCACTTAACACAGTCGTAAACAAAACCAGTCACGCCACATTCGGGCCCGTCAGGCGATCCCGTATCAGGTCGTGGTCCGTTCAACTCGTTCCTCCTTTGAGGGGAACTACGGGAGACGCCTTTATGGACGCCATTATCAAAAATATCATGCCTGCCCCTGCCGCCTATATGGACAAGCCCGTCACAAACAGACCCAGCCAGCAGGAAGTCGAAGCAGCCGTAAACATTTTGCTGCGCTGGACGGGCGATGATCCGGACCGCGAGGGGCTGCTTGATACACCCCGGCGCGTCGCCAAAGCCTATCGGGAAATGTTTTCCGGCTATGATCAATGCCCCGCCGAGGAACTTGGCCGCACCTTTGAAGAAGTTGCTGGCTATAATGATCTGGTTTTGGTGCGCGACATCCAGTTTCATTCGCATTGCGAACATCACATGGTGCCAATCATTGGCAAGGCCCATATCGGCTATCTGCCGGACAACAAGGTGGTTGGCCTGTCAAAAATTGCGCGTGTGGTCGATATTTTTGCCCACCGGCTTCAGACGCAGGAAGCCATGACAGCCCAGATTGCCAATGTCATTCAGGATGTGCTCAACCCCCGTGGCGTGGCTGTGGTGATCGAGGCGGAACATATGTGCATGGCCATGCGCGGTATCCGCAAACAGGGGTCAACCACATTAACCTCCACATTCACCGGCACTTTCAAGGATAATGCGCAAGAACAGGTGCGCTTCATGTCCATGATGCGCATGGGATGAACACCGCATTTTTCATCATTTCAAAGAAAGAGCAGCCCGATGGCGCTGACCTTTGCCCCTGCCCCGACTCAAAAGACTGCCCTTGAACAGGAAGACAGCGCTTTCACGCCGCGTTTCGACGCCAACGGCCTGATCACCGCTGTCGTGACCGATGCGGCAGACAATCAACTGCTGATGGTTGCGCATATGAATGCGCAGGCGCTGGCGCTGACGCTGGAAACCGGCATTGCCCATTACTGGTCACGCTCACGCAAATCGCTCTGGAAGAAGGGCGAGACATCCGGCAATCTGCAACAGGTGGTCGAATTGCGCACCGATTGCGATCAGGATGCAGTCTGGTTGCGGGTCAAGGTTGCAGGCCATGATGCAACCTGCCACACCGGCAGGCGCTCCTGTTTTTACCGGACAGTGGGCGTTTCAGATGGCAAGGCTGTCGTCACCGGAGATGGATCTGTGCCGCGCTTTGATGCAAGCACCGTCTATCAAAAGCCGGACTGATCTAAAGCCTGTCTCCCGAACTGGGAACTAGTTTCGGGATAAAGACATACGTAAAAACAAAGGCTTAAAGCGGGTCGCGTGAATCTGAAAGATTGCGACACGCTTTAAGATCAGGCGACAGCGGCATCCATAATCCTGAACTGGGCGCTGCGATTGCCGTTCCAATAGTTCGACGATAGCGAACCGGCAAGATGAATGGTCGCGCCACGGCTTTTGAACAAAAAGTCGCCAAGCACCGTATCAACGGCGCGAAAGGCGATACCTTGCAAGCGGCCACCACTTTCTGAGCGCAAATTAACCCGGAGATGACTGGCTCCCACCTGCCGCACATCGGCAAGATGGTGGCGCGGCAGCACAAAAACCGGCGCAACATGGCCGGTGCCATAAGGCCCGGCCTGTTCCAGCCTGTCCAGCAATTGCAATGTCACACCTTCTGCCGCCAGCGCACCATCAATCAGCAGACTTTCGCCCTCCTGAAGCCGAAACACGTCTTCAGCCGCATAGTCTTCAAAGAAAGCGCGCAAAGCACCCAGCTTTTCTTTTTCAACCGTAATACCTGCCGCCATGGCGTGGCCGCCACCTTTGACCAGCAAGCCTGCCTCCACGGCTTTGCGCACCATACGGCCAAGGTCAAAACCCGGAACGGAGCGGCCAGAGCCGCTTCCCATGCCGTTTGCCTTGAAGGCGATGGCAAAAGCCGGGCGACGCGCATGATCTTTCAGCCGCGACGCCAGAAGGCCGACAACACCCGGATGCCAGGCCGGATTCGCCGTCACCAGCACTGCGGGCCCATTGCCACTGGCAAGTTCTACATCTGCTTCCGCCCGCGCTTGCGCCAGCATGGCGGCTTCCATCGCCTGGCGCTCCTGATTGAGCCGATCCAGCGTTTTGGCAATTGTCTGCGCCTCGTCCGGATCATCCGTCACCAGTAATCGGCTGCCCAGTGCCGCATCCCCGATACGGCCACCGGCATTGATACGCGGACCGATCAAAAACCCCAGATGAAAAGCCTGAAGCGGCTCGCCAATACGGGAAATTTTCGCCAGCGCCGCCAGTCCGACATTGGACTGGCTGCGCGCCACTTGCAGCCCCTTGACCACAAAGGCGCGGTTAACGCCAGTAAGCGGCACCACATCACAAACGGTTGCCAGCCCCACCAGATCAAGCAGGGCAAGCAGATCAGGCTGGCGTATATCGGGCAGGCTTGCGCGCAACAATTTGGCTGTTTGCACAAGCGCCAGAAACACCACGCCAGCTGCACATAAATGCCCCTGCCCTGACAAATCATCTTCGCGATTTGGGTTGACGACTGGCGTATCGGCAGGCAATTGCCCACCAATCTGATGATGATCAAGCACCACCACATCTGCGCCCGCTTCTTTTGCAGCAGCAATGGATTCAGCCGAATTGGCCCCGCAATCAACGGTGACGATCAAAGAGGCGCCACGCCCCACAAGCTCACGCATAGCGTCAGGATTGGGCCCGTAACCTTCAAAAATACGGTCGGGAATATAGATTTCAGATTCAATGTCGAAATGATTGAGGAAGCGCTTGAGCAGGGCGGACGAGGCTGCCCCGTCAACATCATAATCGCCAAAAATCGCCACTTTTTCTTTATTCTGCACCGCATCGGCAATGCGCTTTGCCGCCCTTTCCATATCGGTCAGCAAGGCAGGGTTGGGCAAAAGATCGCGGATGGTCGGGTCGAGAAACCGTTCAGCGTCTAGCGCCTGCACGCCGCGCCCGGCCAGCACACGCGCCACAATATCGGGCACGCCATGGCCCTGCGCAATCGCCAGCGCGGCCATATCCTGACGCTCCGAGAGCCTGTGCTCCCAGAAAACACCCGTTGCAGAGCGCCTCACATCAAGAAAAAGACGTTTGTCGGCCATTGTCACCTGCATATTCGACATGCCATGGGCAATTAGAGCGCCGTGCGTCCTGTCGGACGTACAAAGGACGCTCTAACTCTTTGAATGAACATCGGAATCATCCAAAAACCGATTCCACTTTTTGGTCCGATGCTCTAGAGCATTTGCAGTCAGACGGAATCGTCTGGCGTCGCAGAAATGCGGCTAAAACAAGAGATTAGAGCATTTCATCCCTTTCCATGAAAACAAGAAATGCTCTAGCCGACAAGTTCAGCATCGAAATCAGAACTTGTCCATGTCCTGATGGCGCGCCTTGATTTCGCGCACCGTGCGCGAGGATGAGCGCAGCACGATCGTATGTGTTGTAATGGAATTATGGCTGAATTTCACGCCGGACAGCATATTGCCATCGGTCACGCCGGTGGCGGCAAACAACACATCACCACGCGCCATTTCATGGGCGTGATACACCCTGTCAGGGTCACTGACACCCATGCGCGCTGCTCGCTCCCGCTTTTCTGGCGTATCAAGAATCAGGCGTCCTTGAATCTGGCCACCAATGCAGCGCAGTGCGGCTGCAGCCAGAACACCTTCAGGCGCACCGCCAATGCCCATATAAATATCAATGCCGGTCTCGTCCGGGTCGGTGGTGTGAATAACGCCTGCCACATCACCATCACCGATCAGGCGGATGGCAGCACCCGTGCCACGCACGGCTTCAATAAGCGCTGCATGGCGCGGACGGTCCAGAATACAGGCGGTAATCTGAGAAACATCAACGCCCTTGGCTTTGGCCAGCCGCTCAATATTTTGTGCAGGCGTAGCATCAATATCAATCACATCATCGGCATAGCCCGGACCAATGGCAATCTTGTCCATATAAACGTCAGGTGCGTTCAGCAGGCTGCCTTTTGTCGCCAGCGCCACAACGGCAAGCGCATTGGGCAGGTTCTTGGCGCAAATGGTGGTGCCCTCAAGCGGGTCAAGCGCAATATCAACCTCCGGCCCATGGCCATCGCCAACTTCCTCGCCAATATAGAGCATGGGCGCTTCATCGCGCTCGCCCTCGCCGATGACGACCGTTCCCTTGATCGTCAGACGATTCAGTTCGGTGCGCATGGCATCCACGGCAACCTGATCGGCAGCTTTTTCATCGCCGCGCCCGCGCAGGCGCGCTGCTGCCACCGCCGCGCGCTCGGTCACACGCACCAATTCCATGGACAGAACCCGATCAAGGCCCGCACCAATCTTTTCTGCCACACTCATGATCCTGCTCAATCCCTTATGTCACGCTCATGCATGATGTTTCGCAATGCCACGCACCGGCATGACATTTCATTTTCGTTCTGCCAAAGCCGCACGACAACGGCAAGCCCCGCCGTGTCTTCCTTCAATAAACTAACAATATCAATCGATTGAAAGATAAATTACCCGGCCCGCTCAATACGGATAACCTGTGGCTTATCCACCATATGTCCATCATCCATGATCCCTGCAACGGCCTGACGCACCGCTGTTTCAGTCGTTTCATGGGTCACAAGAATGACGGTCTTTTGCGTTTCAGGATTGGCGCCATTGGCGTGCTGGACAATGGATTCCAGTGAAATTTCATTTTGAGCCATACGATTGGCAATTGCGGCGAATACACCAACCCGGTCATGAACCGTCAACCGGATGAAATAGCCACCGCTATGAACACGCATCCGCGCTTTCTGATAGGGATGCAGTTCCTTTACCGGTCGCCCGAAAACCGGCCCATGCTGGAAACCGGGTTGGCTTTTGGCAATATCGGCAATGTCGCCAATCACCGCAGAAGCTGTTGCATTGCCCCCGGCCCCGGGGCCGGAAAGCAGCAATTCCCCCAGAATATCGGTCTCAATGGCAACCGCATTGGTCACGCCGTGCACCTGTGCAATGACAGATGAGGTCGGCACCATTGTCGGGTGCACGCGCTGTTCAATGCCATTTTCAGTACGCACCGCAACCCCTAGCAGCTTGATGCGATAGCCCAGTTCACCAGCCGCACGAATATCGGCCTGTGTAATATTGGAAATGCCTTCCAGATAAATGTCATCGGCGGCAATGCGGGTGCCAAAGGCAAGGCTGGTGAGAATAGACAGCTTGTGCGCCGTATCATTGCCCTCAATGTCAAAGGTCGGGTCAGCCTCGGCATAGCCCAGCCGCTGGGCATCTTTCAGGCAATCCTCAAAAGACAGCCCCTCAGCTTCCATACGGGTGAGAATATAGTTGCAGGTGCCATTCAAGATACCGAAAATACGGTTGACCGTATTGCCGGCCATGGCCTCACGCATGGTCTTGATGACAGGAATGCCACCGGCAACGGCCGCTTCATAATTCAGTAAAATGCCCTTGTCTTCGGCAGCTTGCGCCAGTTCAACGCCATGACGCGCCAGCAGCGCCTTATTGGCAGTCACCACATGACGTCCGGCTTGCAGGGCAGCCATCACGCTCTCGCGGGCCGGACCTTCCTCACCACCGATCAGTTCAACAAACACATCAATGTCAGCGTTTTTTGCCAGATCCAGCGGATCGGAAAACCATTGTGCAGCCGACAAATCAACACCGCGGTCGCGGGTCGCATCACGCGCAGAAACAGCGCTCACAACAATCTCACGACCGCATTGGCGCGCAAGTTCAGCAGATTTTTGTGCCAGAACCCGTGCAACCGAGGCCCCGACAGTGCCAAGTCCTGCTATTCCTATGCGCAATGCTTCAGCCATGAACGGCCCTGCCCTTTCTGATAAAACAGGATAATGCGGATAAAGGCCGCGAGGCTTTCAAGCCCTGAGCGGAACCACATCTCCAGATTGTGCCCCATTCGAGGCAAAAAAGCGCTTGATATTGCGCGCCGCCTGCCGAATGCGGTGCTCATTTTCAACCAGTGCAATACGCACAAACTCATCGCCATGTTCACCAAAGCCAACACCTGGCGCAACAGCCACATCGGCATGTTCAATCAAAAGCTTGGAAAACTCCAGCGAACCCAGATGACGAAACTGTTCGGGTATCGGGGCCCAGGCAAACATTGAGGCGGCAGGCGCCGGAACAGCCCAGCCTGCACGGGCAAAAGCATCAACCATCACATCACGGCGCTTGTGATAGGTCTCGCGCACTTCGATAATATCGGCGCCATCGCCATTCAATGCCGCAGAGGCCGCCACCTGAATGGGGGTAAAAGCCCCATAATCAAGATAGGATTTTACCCGTGTCAAAGCCGCAATCAGGCGCTCATTGCCAACTGCAAACCCCATGCGCCAGCCCGGCATGGAAAATGTCTTTGACATGGAGGTAAATTCAACCGTGCAATCCATCGCGCCCGGCACTTCAAGGACAGAAGGTGGCGGGTTGCCATCAAAATAGATTTCCGAATAGGCCAGATCAGACAGGATGATCAGGTCATTTTTCCTGGCGAAGGCGACCACATCCTTGTAAAAATCAAGTGAGGCGACCAGCGCCGTCGGGTTGGACGGATAATTGAGGATCAGCGCCAGCGGCTTGGGGATCGAATGGCGCACACCACGCTCCAGCGCCCGTATGAAACTCTCATCAGGCTCAGCCTGCATGGAGCGGATGACACCGCCTGACATGATGAAGCCGAAAGCATGGATAGGATAGGTTGGATCAGGGCAAAGCACCACGTCGCCCGGCGCCGTAATGGCCTGCGCCATATTGGCAAAGCCTTCCTTGGAACCGAGTGTTGCCACCACCTGTGTGTCAGGGTCAAGTTTCACACCAAAGCGGCGCGCATAATAATTGGCCTGAGCCTTGCGCAATCCCGGAATGCCGCGCGAAGCTGAATAGCGGTGAGTGCGTGGATCACGAACCACCTCGCACAGCTTGTCAACGATGGAAGCAGGCGTTGGCAAATCGGGATTGCCCATACCAAGATCGATAATATCGGCCCCGCGGGCTCGTGCCGCCGCCTTCAGGTGGTTGACCTGCTCAAATACATAAGGTGGAAGGCGTCGAACTTTGTGAAATTCTTCCATAACAGGTCCAGAAACGAAAAAAGTGCCAGATCAGGCTGACGCCGTATAACGCTATTTACAGGTGGGGTCGAGAGCCACATCACAGCCACCTTCAATCTGCCGTAGCGTCTGCGCGCCATGACTGGAGCCAAGACGGCGCAAAGCTGCCGCTTCATTTTTGTCATAGGCGGCACGAGCCGGATTGCGCGCGGCATTGCGCTGTGCCTCCAGCGCGGCCAGCTTGGCCCTGGCTTCATCGTCGGTGAACTGTGCGGCGGCTTTTTCCGGCCGGATGTTGAGGTTGGGATAATGGCCGGTGTCTTGCGGGCCAACGAGATTGCCTGGTGAGCTATATCGAGATGCTGACTGCGTTTGAACCGATGACGAGGCAGCACAACCCGACACAACAGCCAGTGCTGCCAGTGTTGCAAGAACAAACGAAAATCGTATCGTCTTTATCGGTGCTTTTTCGATATCGGCTGTCATCTTAAATCCGTATAATCCGGGATAGACCCTGTTAGACCTTTTTTACCTGCATGTTACCATGGCAGCCACAAAGACAGGAGAGATTGCGCAAACCATGTCCGAAAATACGGGCCAAGGCAAAGGCGAAAATGACACCCCGTCCTCTATTGAACAATATCTGGTGAAGGACCCTGATCTTTTTGCCCTCAACATAGCGCGCATGATCGAGCAGGCGGGCAAGGCCGCCTCTGCCTGGATAGAGCCGCGTGAGGGGGGACAAGCACGCCATCATATGGCTGAACCCATGGCCGATATGGTCAAAACCTTCTCCCAGCTCTCGCAATACTGGCTGTCTGACCCGCAACGCACACTTGAAGCGCAAACACGCCTTCTTGGCAGCTATATGGACATATGGATGCGCGCCATTCAGCGCCTCAACACCCCCATGGATAGCGATCAGCCTGAAGAGGCCATCAAGTCGCAACGCAAGGACAAGCGCTTTCAAGACCCCGAATGGGAGCGCAATGCTTTTTTCGACCTCCTCAAACAGACCTATCTGGTCACCTCAAAATGGGCAGCCGATCTGGTCGAGCAGACACAAGGACTGGACGAGCACACAAGGCAAAAAGCCGAGTTTTATGTAAAACAGGTGTCGGCAGCCCTGTCGCCGTCCAATTTTCTCTTCACCAATCCCGAACTGCTTCGTGAAACCATGGCTGCGCATGGCGACAATCTGGTGCGTGGCATGAAGATGCTGGCGCAAGACATTGCGGCTGGCAAGGGCGAATTGAAACTGCGACAGGTCGATGACACGCAATTTGCCATCGGTGAAAATATTGCCATCAGTCCCGGCAAGGTGGTGGGCCGCAGCGATATGGCCGAAATCATTCAATATGCCCCGTCAACGCAAAAAGTGCTCAAACGCCCTTTGCTGATCTGCCCGCCATGGATCAACAAATTCTATATTCTCGACCTCAACCCCGAAAAATCCTTCATTCGCTGGGCCACCGCACAAGGCCATACGGTTTTCGTCATTTCATGGGTCAACCCTGACGAGCGCCACGCAACAAAGGGCTGGGAGGCCTACATAAGAGAAGGTTTGCAATTCGGGCTTGATACAATTGAAAAGGCGACCGGCGAAACCAGGGTAAACGCCATTGGCTATTGCGTTGGCGGCACCTTGCTTGCCTCAGCCCTGGCGCTGATGGCGCAAGAAGGCGACGAGCGTATATGCAGCGCCACCTTCTTTGCTGCACAGGTCGATTTTACATATGCAGGCGATCTAAAAGTATTTGTCGATGAAGACCAGATTCAGGCGCTTGAAGCCGCCATGCAGGACAAGGGCTATCTGGAAGGCTCGCGCATGGCGACAGCTTTCAACATGCTGCGCTCCAATGACCTGATCTGGCCTTATGTGGTCAATAATTATATGCGCGGCAAAGACCCCATGCCGTTCGATCTACTTTACTGGAATTCCGATTCCACGCGCATGACGGCTGCAAATCATTCTTTTTATCTGCGCAACTGCTATCTGGAGAACAATCTGGCGCGCGCACAGATGCAACTGGCCGGACGCACCTTGTCACTGGCCGACATCAAAGTGCCAATCTATATGCTGGCCGCAAAGCAGGATCACATCGCCCCTGCTTTATCTGTCTTTACCGGCTGCCAGTTTTTCGGCGGCGACGTTGAATATGTGATGTCCGGTTCAGGCCATATTGCTGGCGTGATCAACCCGCCCCAATCTGGAAAATATCAGTACTGGACCGGAAACAAGCCCGTGGGAGATTTCGACCAATGGGTGGAAAAAGCCAAGGAAACGCCGGGTTCCTGGTGGCCGCATTGGCAAAAATGGATCAAATCTCAAGACAATAAGCGCGTTGCGGCCCGCAAGCCGGGCCAAAAAACTCAACCGCTGGATGATGCTCCGGGCGCCTATGTGCGGATAATTGTGTAACACTGTGTAATGTCTGGTGAATTGACGCCGCCGCCAAAGCAGGTGAAATGGCTGCGTCAACCATCTGGTAATCTTATTCTGTCGATAGTCGCCGAATTCACAGCAGGGTTGCCGTTTTGACACAGTGGTTTCGTTTGCGAACCGGAGACACGGTCGGATCAATGCTGAAATGACAATACCCGAATGGGGCCAGAACCTGGGCCCGCATCGGTGCGACCGAACGGAATGCAAGGGAATTTGGATTTGAAATCAACTGGATCGCACCTCGCAAAAGGGCAATACCGGATTGTTACAGCAGCGCTCTTGTCTGTGCTGCTGGCATCCTGCTCATCGACCAGTGACCCCGCACTCTCCCTTGCCATGCCTGGGTATAACTCCACCGAGTTTTCATCAACTGTAACGGCTGACGCATCTTCCGGTTCCGAATCAGAAATTTTTATTGCCGGTGAAGCTCAGCAATTGATGACTATCGAGGGCGATACCGCCCTGCCCGATCAGGTTGCCTATATGCCGGTAGCCAAACCCGGCTCATCGCTGGCGGCCTTGGCTGCGGCCAATGGTGAAGCAGAAAGCACCTTGCAGGCGCAAGCAGCACTTCTGGAACAGGCTGTTGCACAATTGCCAGAAAACCAGCAAGCAAACCAGCAGGCAAGCCAGCAGACAATTGTGCCAATCCCACAAACAAACCCCGACGCAATCCAGAGCGCAACTGCGCAAACAGCCGAGCCAACACCACCACAACCCGTTCAGCATCAAGTTGCAGCCATTGAACCGGTCGCCCAACCGCAAGCACCGAAGAAAAAAGGCTTTCTTGCCGGATTATTTAGTGGCGGCGCGGCATCAAATACCACAAAGGCTCAAGCCCGACCTGCCCGCCAGCCCGTAAAAGCAGAGGCAAAACCGGTCATCACACTGGCTTCGGCACAAGCAAAGAAACCGGCTCTGGCTTCAACACATATCAGCCAGAGCAATTTTAGCGGCAATGCACTGCCGGGTGTTCGCCAGGATGCGCTTTTTGAGATCAAGCGCAAATCCGGTCTTGATGACGATAGCGACATCGACCTCAATGAGGATGAGGGCTCAGGTTCCTATCAGGTCGCTTCGGCTGCGGGTCTTGCGCGCCTTGCGCCCAACGGCCTGCTCACGCAGACTGAAAGTGTTGATGTTGCATGCCTCAAGCCGTCACTGGTGCGGGTGCTCAAAACAATTGAAAACCACTATGGCAAAAAGCTGGTTGTCACATCCGGTTATCGTGACCCCAGCCGCAACCAGCGGGCTCGCGGCGCCAAAAATTCCCTGCACATGTATTGTGCCGCAGCCGACATACAGGTTCCGGGCGTTAGCAAATGGGAACTGGCCACCTATCTGCGCTCCATGCCGGGTCGCGGCGGTGTCGGCACCTATTGCCATACCGATTCGGTTCATGTGGACGTTGGGCCGGAGCGCGACTGGAACTGGCGCTGCCGCCGCCGCAAATAGTTTGGCAGAAAAACAGTTTTCCCCAGTCGCAGGCGCAGGCTCCGACAGCATCTTTTTAATTAAATCCATTATTTACAAGATAAATCAACTACTTATCTCTGCACATGAATGTTTGACGGGATAAAAACAATCTCAACCCAATGGTAAAAAAGGGTGTTTGATAAAAAAATCTCGATAAGTCGTCATTGATGGCTTGCTCGTTTCAAACAACCCAACTATATAGCGGCTCATCACTGAGTGCGCCCATCGTCTAGCGGTCAGGACGCCGCCCTTTCACGGCGGAAACAGGGGTTCGATTCCCCTTGGGCGTACCACTCCCGAACAAAAGAGAGAATTTTGGGTGGATTGGTTTTCAATCCTTGTGTTGCAGCTTTTGTCAGCACCCTGCGTGAGCCTCTGATACGGATTTCCTTATCCTGCACGACAACCTCGGTCATGACCAGACGGGCATAAGCCTGCTTGAGTTCGGGTGAGCCACTGTTGAGCTTATGACGCAGTAGGGAAGAAAGTTTCTCAATCTTTTGCGGCGTGATGATCGGAGCACCATCAGCGATATGGCGCTGTAGGGTACTGATCTCAGAGGCAAGTTCATCCCGGCGCAGCTTCAGTGCAATCAGCCGCTCCCCTATACTGGGATCAGCTGGATCCATGAGCCCCTTCTCGACAAGGATCAGCAGGCGGGTAATTGCAGCTTCAGCTTCCTTGTGGTCCTAACGCATACGAGTGAGGCGTTCCCGGTTTTGCGTGGAACGATCACTATCTGCTTTCACGTAGCGGTCGAGAAGCTGATGAAGCCGGTTGCCCGCTCAAGAGTATCGCACTGTAATGCCAGTCCTGATCGTCCTTCGACTTGCGAGCATAGCCTTTGCAAAGGCCTTGGGGGGTAGGAATGAGGATTATGGCCATGGGCTCGTTATGTTCAGTAATGAAGCCGCAATGACCGTTTCCCGGTCGTTGAATATTGTACGGCTTCCCGAACAAATTTGATAACGGAAAGACCCGGAGGGAGCTCTTCTCTGAAGCAGCTGTACTAGGTTGTGGTGACGATTTAAGGTTTTGGGATTCCCATCCGGTTGCAAATCAGATTCAACGCTGATTTTGGGAGATCGGCGATGGACTGTGACGCACTTCGGGATGACCAGTGGGAACGGATCAAGAGCTTGGTGCCGGGCGGCACCAAAGGCAAGCGCGGCCCACGCACCGATAATCGCAAGTTCCTCGACGCACTGTTGTGGATGGCGCGCTCGGGCGGGCGCTGGCGTGACCTGCCGGAACGGCTGGGCGATTACCGCAGCGTGAAGCGGCGCTATTATCGCTGGATCGAGATGGGCGTACTGGACGACATGCTAGAAACGCTGGCCCGCGAAGCCGATCTGGAA
>NZ_JBHSLL010000045.1:0-82322 GCF_042656785.1 Aquamicrobium segne | reverse complement strand
CGCACAGAAACTGAAAATGGCCATGTAAGTTCTACAAATGCACCCCGTGAAAAAAGGGGAGATTACCATCGCCCCACAAATCCTTCCAGCTCGTGATCTTGAAATCATCAGGCATCAAATCGGTGCGATATGCCGGCGCATAGACATAAGAATACAAGCCGATGACGCTGGGGCTGCGCAAGGCAACCGGATAAGCATCATTCAGATTGGGAACCCTGGACAGGTCCAGCTCCTGAAAAAGATTATCAGCAGTATAAAGCGATGCCACATGGCTGGTCGTAAACGTAACGTCAGCCTCAGGAGCACCTGCCGAAAGCTTGGCCTTGGTCAGGCGATCCATCGTACCCCCGGTAATGAATTGAACTTCAATGCCGGTGCGCTTGGTAAATTCAGTTGCGATTGCCGCCTGCGCGCCATCACGCCAGTTCCCGCCCCAGATGCTGACAACCAGCTTATCCTGCGCGGACGCCATGCCGGTTCCAGCCAAAAGTATGGCGGCAGCCAGCAGACCCTTCATACGAATTGCCATCATTTCCTCCCTATTTCATCTCCACCCGAAGCCCGACTGCCAGCCGACAGCTCCGATTGTTCGGACCGGAGCCAAATTGATATCGGACCCCAGATACAAACCTTAGCTTTGGCATATATTATATTCAAGTCCATATGTTATGTATACTAAAAAATATAAATTGCATACGCTTTTTGATTGAGGGGATGGTGATAGCGGGCTCAGAGCCAGCCTGAAAAGCTCAACAGCTTCAGGACAGGACCGTCATGACAAAAGGCAGGCGGGTTTTATGCCAAAAGAGCAGACACGTGCAGGTCCGCATTGGCTGCTGGTGAGAAACTAAAAGAGAACGACTTACCTCCTCACCTTGATATTGGTGAGGGTAAGACTATCCAAAAACGCTGATAATTCAATTATATAGCAATGCGATGGCGATCCCGACAGGATTCGAACCTGTGACCCCCAGATTAGGAATCTGGTGCTCTATCCTGCTGAGCTACGGGACCTTTCTGCTGCTTCTTATAACAAGTTTTTAACGCCACGCTACGGCCAAGTTAGCCCTTGTGCATTTTCAACCCGGCACCCCATGGAGCGGGCTTCATCCAACCATAAAAGCAGACACTTACACAGTGCCAGACAAGACCAGCCAACACTGTGTAAATTCATCTGGAACCTTTTGTGAGCACAGGTGATGGGTTGCAACGAAAAAGGCTCTTAGAGCATTTCTTGTTTTCACGAAAACGGATGAAATGCTCTAAGCTCTTGTTTTAGCCGCATTTGTGCGACGCCAGATGATTCCATCTGGCTGCAAAACTCTCTAAAGCATAAGGGGCCTTCTGGAAAATTTTAATTCTGTTTCTATTCTGCCGGTTTGGGCTTTTTGCGAAACAGACTTAGCAGATTGTCCCACAGTTCGATCTTTACGCCCTGCCGCTTCATGATCACCCCCTGCTGGATAAGGGAAAGCAAATTGTTCCACGCCCAGTAAATCACTAGACCGGCCGGGAAGCCTGCCATCATGAAGGTGAACACCACTGGCATCCAGTTGAAGATCATGGCCTGTGTCGGATCTGGCGGGGCCGGGTTCATGCGCATTTGCAAGAACATGGTGATCCCCATCAGCAGCGGCCAGATGCCAATGACAAGCATGGCTGGCACAGCATAAGGCAACAGGCCAAACAGGTTGAACAGCGAGGTCGGATCAGGTGCTGCCAGATCGTGAATCCAGCCAAAGAACGGCGCATGACGCATCTCAATGGTGATATAAAGCACCTTGTAGAGCGCAAAGAAGACCGGAATCTGGATCAGCATCGGCCAGCAGCCGGCAATCGGATTGATCTTCTCGGTCTTGTAAAGCTCCATCATCGCCTGTTGCTGCTTCATCCGGTCATCCGCATATTTCTCACGGATTTCCGTCATTTTCGGCTGCATCTTCTTCATATTGGCCATGGAAGCATAAGATTTGTTGGCCAGCGGGAAGAAAACGAGCTTGACGATGACGGTTGTCGCCAGAATTGCCAGGCCGAAATTGCCGATCATCTTGTAAAGCGTGTCAATCAGCCAGAACATCGGTTTGGTGATGAAGTGGAACCAGCCCCAGTCAATCAGCAGATCGAAGCGGCGCACCTGACGCTCTTCTTCATAAGCATTGATGGTTCCCACTTCCTTTGCACCGGCAAAGATCAGTGATTCCACAGTGGTTGACTGGCCAGCAGGAACCACAATGGCATCACTCATGAAGTCAGCCTGATAGCGGGGACGACCATCCTCAAAATAGGCAAAGCGCGGCTGGAAGGGCTGCTTTTCGGTCGGCACCAGCGCCACAGCCCAGTATTTATCAGTCATGCCAAGCCAACCATCACTGGACTTGCCGGGCGTGTACTGCTTGTCCTTTTCTATGGCGGAGTATTTGTGCTCTTGCAACCCTTCCTCGCCGGTGACACCGATCAGCCCTTCATGCAGAACATAGATCGAGGCGGTGGACGGCTTGTCGAAGCGGGTCACGCGGCCATAACTGAACAGGGCAACAGCGTCCGCCCCCGCATTTTCCACCGTATCGGAAACGGTGAACATATAATGCTCGTCAAGCGAATAGATGCGCTTGAAGGTCAGGCCCTTGTCATTGGTGAAGGTCAGCATGACAGGCGTGTCGGGGGTCAGCGTTGCATTGCCCTCAACCGTCCATTGTGTTTCGGGACCGGGCACCGCACCTGTTGCCTCACTGCCGACAAAGCCAAGCTCGGCATAATAGCCATTGGGCAAAGCCGCAGGGCTGAGCAGTTCGATCTCAGGTGAATTGGCGTCAACGGTTTCGTGATAATCCTTGAGTTTCAGATCATCCAGTCGCCCGCCAACAAGATTGATGGAACCTTCCACCCGCGGCGTATCAATTTTCACACGCGCAGTGCCAGCCAGCGCCTGTTCCCGATTGGCAGGAGTGGCAAGTTCCCCCAAAGCGCTGCCGCCTGGAATAGCAGCGCCCCCCGGCGTTGCCTGCTGGGCCGGTGTTGGAAGGTCATGGCTTTGTTGCTGCGCCTGTTCCTGGCGTATCTGCTCAATGCGGGCCGCTTCGCGTTGCGATTCGATGCGGGGATTCATGTAGAAGACCTGCCACAACAACAGGATCAGCACTGAAAGCGCAATGGTAATGAAGAAATTGCGATTATTTTCCATCCTGAATCCTATCGTGATCCGCGGATCCGCCGGGAAAGCTCGGTCTTGAGCTGATCGAATGTCGCGCCCAGTACATCTTTACGTCCGACAATTACATAGTCGCAGCCGGGCTGCATGTCATGTGTGGCATGGGTGCGCACGGCTTCTTTAAGTCGCCGCCGGACGCGATTGCGCACAACCGCGTTGCCGACTTTCTTGCTCACCGTATAGCCTGCACGTGGCGCCTTGTTGTCATCACGGTCAAGCACTTCAAGCAGAAAAAGCCGCCCACGACGCTTTTCACCGCGCCGTACAGCCAGAAATTCTGCACGTTTGAGAAGCCGTCCGGGCTGCGATCCCGAAGGCTTGACAGCACGGGGCAACGAACTCGTTTCCGTCAGGCGCTCAACCGCTTGCGACCACGATTACGGCGAGCGGCAATAACAGCGCGACCGCCATTGGTGGCCATGCGGGCACGGAAGCCGTGACGGCGCTTGCGAACGAGCTTGGAGGGTTGGTAAGTACGCTTCATTTATTTAATACCGCGGTGTGCGGCCCTTCTTATATTCTGCCAGGAAGATGACAGGAGCTATGCTCAGCCAATGTGGCATGGCCAGAACTCATGGCACGGCAAAAACCGCGCCGGAAAGCAAGGCCCGAGCGTGAGCGGCTTATATGGATTAGGACCAATAGAGTCAATCGCTGTACAGGCTCAGCCAAGCCACTATTGGTTCAGGTCGCGGGCACAGACAGAAGCTGTCTTTTCCATTATCCTGTCACGTCAATATGAACCTCGTCTGCCGGAACAGTATGACAGAAAACAGACAGCAACAGAATTTGCCGGAGGAGCCTGCAGCCGCTATCGTTCCAGTTGCGCGCAGCCTTTCCGCCAAGCTGTTGCTGCTGACCGCCATTTTTGTATTGCTGGCTGAAACTTTTATCTTTCTGCCCTCTATAGCCAGCTATCGCACCAGCTGGCTGCGCGATCGGCTGTCAACGGCTGCTGCCGTTTCCATTGTACTGGTGCACGGTGATCCGGCCGGTTTGTCACGTGAAGCGCAAGATGATGTGCTTACGGCCATTGGAGCCCATGCCATTGCCATGTCGGACAGTGGGGTCTCACGCCTGCTGGTTGTGGCTGACATGCCCCCGCAAGTCGACACGCATATCGACATGGCTGATATCAGCCTGTTAAGCGAGATATCCGGCGCGCTTGACACCTTGCTGAACGGCGGCGCTCAAATGCTGCGCATCCACGGCCCGGCCGGCGAAGATGGGCATCAGTTCGAACTTATCATGCCCGACAAGACCTTGCGGACAGCCATGCTGATCTATGCTCGCAATGTTGCGCTGCTATCGCTGCTCATTTCCGGCTTTGCCGCCATTTTGGTATATGCAGCCATGGATCGCATCATGGTGCGGCCCATGCGGCGACTAGCCCGCTCCATATTCTTGTTTTCACAAGCTCCCGAAGACCCGATGCGCATCATTGTGCCTGAAAAGCGCAGTGACGAGATTGGGTTTACCGAGCAGGAATTGTCGCAGATGCAGGCGCGATTGCAAAAAATGCTGGCGGAGCGCCGCCATCTGGCCGATCTTGGACTTGCTGTTTCCAAGATCAATCATGACATGCGCAATATGCTGGCTTCGGCTCAACTGATTTCAGACCGGCTGGGCACATCCAAAGATCCCATGGTGCAATCTTTTGCCCCTCGCCTGCTGCGAACGCTGGACCGCGCTATTTCTTATTCTGAAGATGTGCTGGCCTATGGGCGCACACAAGAACCGACCCCGACACGGCAACTGATAAGGCTGCACCCGCTGGTTGAAGATCTGCGTGATGGCGTGAACGTTGAGAATGGCGTGGAATTTATCAATGCCGTGCCGCTGGATTTTGAAATTGATGCAGATCCTGAGCAGCTTTTTCGTGTGCTGACCAATCTGACGCGCAATGCCGTGCAGGCGCTGACATCTGAAAAAGAGCATACAGGGTCACGCAGGCTGACCATTTCTGCCCGGCGGCAGGGAGCCGTCAGCCAGATCACTGTCAATGATACCGGCCCCGGACTACCGCCCAAGGCGCGTACAAATCTGTTTTCCGCCTTTCATGGCGCAGCAAGACAGGGTGGCAGCGGACTTGGTCTGGCAATTTCACACGAACTGGTGCGCGCCCATGGCGGAACACTGGAACTGGCTGGCAGTGAAAGCGGCAATACCAGCTTTGTCATTACAATTGCAGATCGCCCTTTGGCTTTCAAAGGCTTGCAGCAAGGCGCGCGCCAACGCATTTAAATGCGCTGTCGAAGGTCTTTTGCAAAAAAGCCTGAGAAACTTTTACATGTCGGCTTGCATTTCATGAAATCAGCCGTTAGTGAAGCGACACATTCGCGGCCGGTTGTCATAGCCGGAGGCTAGGTCGTTCAAGCGACCTGAAGTGCGCCCGTAGCTCAGCTGGATAGAGCACCAGACTACGAATCTGGGGGTCAGAGGTTCGAATCCTTTCGGGCGCGCCATTAAAATCAATCACTTAGACAAATGGCACCGTTTCAAAACATCGACTTGAAACGGTTTTTGAAACGGTTTTGGACAATCGGATAGCGTAGCGTGACATAGCGCTTTGCAGCTAAGTCAGAGCGGGGTCGTATCACGACGACCTTCGTAGCAGCGGACCAATAGCGACTGTGCCCCTTACTCAGGTCAAACGTCGTTAGAGTTGAGAGTGCCGACGGGTTTTCCGTGACGGGTTGAGGGCTGGAGAAGAGGTCTCTGGCGCCCGTCGCGGAGATTATCCCGATGGCCAGACAGGATCGCGCCGCTGACAGTAGCGCGCGCAGCAACCTTTACGACGACATCACCAACAAAATCATCGCTGAACTGGAGCAAGGGCGACTGCCCTGGGTTCAGCCTTGGGGAACGGCGGCAGCGAATGCCTCCCTTGCCATGCCGAAAAATGCCGCGACGTCACGGCAATATTCCGGGATCAATGTGCTGATCCTTTGGGGCGCTGTGATCCAGTATGGCTTTCCGACTCAACATTGGCTCACTTTCCGTCAAGCACTGTCGCTCGGAGGTAATGTCAGGAAGGGTGAGCGCGGCACTACGGTTGTCTATGCGGATCGTTTCACGCCCGAGAACGAAAAGCGGCGTGCTTTTGAAGCTGGCGAGGAACCCGGGCGCATTCCCTTCCTCAAGCGATTCACCGTATTCAACGCTGCGCAATGCGAGGGCCTGCCCGATGATTCCGCCATCGAGGCCCCACCGCCACCACCCAGCCTGATCGAGCCGCGTGTTGAGGTAATGATCCGGGCGAGCGGTATTGATTTCAGGATTGGCGGTGATCGCGCCTTTTACATGCCGTCTCTGGACTATGTACAGGTGCCGCCTCCGCAAGCCTATTTCGAGTCGATTAACTGGCATCGGACGGCCCTACACGAGATGGGGCACGCGACTGGCCATGCCTCGCGGCTTGGGCGAGATTGTTCCGGCAGCTTTGGAACGAAGAAATACGCCTTCGAGGAACTGGTAGCCGAGATTAACGCGGCTTTCTGCTGCGCAACGCTGGGTATCGTACCGACCGTGCGCCATGCTGATTATATTGGGTCGTGGTTGGAGGTCATGCGCGAGGATTCCCGCGCCATTGTCCGCGCGGCCTCGCAGGCCAGCAAGGCGGCTGACTGGCTGCTGTCGCATCTGCCTGCCGAGGATACCGGGGAGCCGGAGATAAGCGCAACAGAACGGAGGGCCGCGGCATGATCCTCCTGACCGGCACACAGCGCGACCGCCTGCTGGTCAATGGTCGCCAGCGCGATGTGGATCACATCCCGGTCGTGAAGTTCTTCAACCCCCTCGGCGAGGGTGTCTGGCTTGCCACCGAACTGGACGAGGACGGCGACATCATGTTCGGCCTGGCCGATCTCGGTTATCCCGAACTGGGCTCGTGGAGCCTTGGCGAGATGCAGTCAGTCCGGCTGCCCTTCGGCATGGGCATCGAACGCGATCTGCTCTTCACCGGTGATTTCCTGATCTCGGTCTGGGCCGAAGCCTCCCGCGAGACTGGTAGTATCCGTGCCGCCGAGCGTCTGCTTTATCGCGCCGGCACGAATTTTTCCTGCACATCCTCCGATACGGAAAACCGCAATTCCTGATGTTCAGCTTTCTGGTTCGCGGCTGGCGGCGCTCTCTTCGAGGAAGAGGGCGGCGCTTCGCTTCGTGACGGGTTGGAGGTCGAGAGAAAGGCTCTCGGCGCCCGTCGCGGAGTGAAGAACATGGCTACTGCCGTTCAGAAGATCACGCTGTCGTCCTCGCGCGACATTCCTTTCAACAAGCTGGTGCTTTCCCAGTCCAATGTCCGGCGCGTCAAGGCCGGTATCTCGGTCGAGGAACTGGCCGAGTCTATCGCCCGCCGTGGGTTGATCCAGTCCCTGCATGTCCGGTCGGTCGTAGATGCCGAGGGCAAGGAAACGGGGATGTTCGAGGTGCCCGCTGGAGGTCGGCGCTTCCGTGCGCTGGAACTGCTGGCCAAACAGAAGCGCCTGGCGAAGACCGCACCGGTGCCGTGCATCGTCTCACAAGCCAGTACCGACGTGCTGATCGATGAGGTGTCGCTTGCCGAGAATATCGAGCGCGCCCCGCTGCATCCGCTCGACCAGTTCCGCGCGTTTCAGACCATGCGTGATAAGGGCATGACCGAAGAAGCCATTGCTGCTGCCTTCTTCGTTGACGCCAAGGTGGTGAAACAGCGCCTGCGGCTGGCCTCCGTCTCGCCCACCTTGCTCGAAACCTATGCCGAGGATGGCATGACGCTCGAACAGCTCATGGCCTTCACCGTGTCGAATGACCATGCCCGGCAGGAACAGGTCTGGGAGGCGATCAAGGATGGCTGGCAGAAAGAACCCTATACCATCCGCCGCCTGCTGACCGAAACCACAGTGCGAGCGTCAGACAAGCGGGCCGTGTTTGTCGGCATCGACGCCTATGAAGAGGCAGGCGGTTGCGTACTGCGCGATCTTTTCCAGCAGGACGATGGCGGTTGGCTGCAAGATCCGGTGCTGCTTGACCGACTGGCAGGCGAGAAACTGAAAGCGGAAGCAGAAACCATCGCCACCGAAGGCTGGAAGTGGATCGAAATTGCCATGACCTTTCCCTACGGTCACGATCATGGTCTTCGCCAGCTTGTCGGCACCATGTTCGATCTGACCGAAGAAGAACGTGCCACTCGCGAAGTGTTGCGCGAAGAATACGACCAACTCGAAGCCGAATATGCCGAGGCTGACGAACTGCCTGATGAAATCGATGCTCGCCTTGGCGAGATCGAACAGGCGCTGGAGGCTTTCGAGCGTCGTCCAATGACCTTCGACCCAGCCCAGACCAGCAAGGCAGGTGTGTTCGTCAGCATCGACGCCGATGGCACATTGCTTGCCGAACGTGGCTATGTGCGCCCAGAGGATGAGATTGTTTCTGAACCGGACGGTGAGAATGATGCCGAGGCCGAGGCAACCATGCGGGATCCCGATGCTCCGGCCTATCGGGCGGTCATCACACTTGGCGGCCAGTCACCCGAGCCGGAGGAGGAAGACGAGGCCGATACAATCAAACCACTGCCCGATCGGCTGGTCAGCGAACTGACGGCGCATAGGACCCTGGCGCTTCGTGATGCCGTTGCGGCAAATCCCCATGTCGCTATGACGGCGCTGCTGCATCGTCTGGTCACGGATTGCTTCCTGCCGCATTCAACCAAGGGATGCCTCGAAGCCCAAGTCCGCGAGGTCCATCTTCCTTCTCAGGCCGAAGAACTGCGCGACAGTGCCTCGGCCAAGGCGATTCAGGATCGGCATGAGCGCTGGGGCGATCACATCCCGGCCGACGATGCCGCGCTCTGGGACTGGCTGGTCGATCTGGACGACGGATCCCGCATGGATCTACTCGCCCATTGCGTCAGTTTCGGCGTTAACGCGCTCCATGAGAAACCGAACCCCTATAGCAGCATGGGTATTAGCCAGCATGGGCTGGCTATCCGTTTGTCACAGGCCGACCGGCTAGCACGTTCGACCGGCCTCGACATGGTCGCGGTGGGCTGGCAGCCAACGGTCGGCAACTATCTCGGCCGCGTGACCAAGCCGCGCATCCTTGAAGCTGTACGTGAAGGTGCCGGTGAGCGTGCCGCCGATTTAATCGGACACCTCAAGAAGGGCGACATGGCCAAGGAAGCCGAACGCCTGCTGGCCGATACCGGCTGGCTGCCTGAGCCGCTGCGCATGGTGGACGATGGTATCGAAGTCGATCCGGCATCGGCCGCTGCGGCGGAAGTCGATGATCTGCCTGATTTCCTCTCCGACGATGGCGAGGATAATCCGGCTGACGACGAGGAAGAACAGCATATGGTCGCTGCTGAATAGCACTCATGCGGGGCGACTTCGGTCGCCCCGTCCTCTTTTCCCCTTCCACCGCAAGGCTCGGCACTCCGCCGGGCCATTTTTGTTTAAGGAGACAAAATCATGCCGCACAACGCCAAGGTTCCGAGCGACCAAAACAGTCCGAAGTCTGTTCATGTCGCCATCTATGATCATCCGCACGGCACGGATGTCCGTGTTTTTCTCGCCAGAGATCGGGCTTTGAACTGGCGCACAGGTATTGCCAGGAAATGGTGGAGCAATGCCTATGACGACGATCCCCCGCCGGACGAGGAAATTGGGGAGAAGTATTTCGACCGAATGCTGGATCGCGGCGAGGAGTTTTTCTCGATACAGCTCTGTGACGTCGAAGTCGACGACGACGCTCCCACCGATCCGACTGTTCTCGCTCTGCGCAGTGCCAGCGGAGGTGCATCATGCTGACCGCCGATGAGATATTTGCCCAAGATCGTGAAAACCATCCATCGGAGCGGACACTGCCCTGGGAGGAAAGCCGCGACGGCATGACCGTAGTTGTGGAACCAAAGCCCCATTGGGCGGAAGACATGCGCGTTTTCCGGCTCGATGCCCGTGAATATTGCCGCTACGCCGAATGGACCGCACATGGCGGTCGTGTCCGGTTCTACGGCCATATCGACACATCCGGCGATGATCTGATGATGAAGGCGCGCGCGATGATCGCCCGCGAAATCGCCGATGGGCTTTGGGGCTGAAGGCCCGGTCGTTTTGGCCTGAACCATCAGCACGGGATGGTATCGCCCGAACGGGTTCCATCTCCAGCTTCACCATGTCGTTTTCGTACCTGGGCAACCGGCTGCCAATCCCGGCCTAACGGGAACACGATCCTGATGCCAGCATGGCGGCAAGGCTGGCGCAGCAGAGCATCTGCGATGGGTATCCGGCGTCCTGTCAGATGCGAAAAACCACCCCCGCTTCCATTCGCAAACCTTGGTCCGATCCGTCTCTTTGACATTCAACCCCAAAGGGGTCGGCTTGACGCTTTGCGTGCCGCCCTCGGGGATTCGGAAAGAGTCCGAACGCCCTTGGGTGATTGCAGATCCGGTCAGACACTTCGGGCGCCTGTCGCGCGGGGGATGGTCCCCCGCCTCCAAAGACAGGAGCCGGAACCCATGTCCTATGCAGATGCCACCGCCTTTGCCGCCAGCCTCGCCGCCACGCTGATGGTTGTGATCGTCGTGTTCCAGGCTGGAGATGGCACCCACGGTGCCATGCCCGCCAACGAGTTCGACGGCGGCGACGACATGGTGAAGCTGGAGCTGGACCCGTGGGCATAAGGCGCAAATGCACCTTACCCCCGACGGCCCGGCGCGGTGAACCCGCGACCGGGCCTTCAGCGCCTTACAATGGTTGCCCATCGCCGGCAGCGGAACCGGAAACGGGGACCCGGTCAGAGAGGAAGAGTGCGGGCCGTTCGGCCGTGACGGGTTGAGGGCTGGAGAGAGAGGCTTTCCGGCGCCCGTCATGGAGTGACCCCGATGATCTTGTCCCGCCATGATAGCTTCCGCCCAATCGGCCAGATGCTGGCGACCGACGTGCTGCCCGCGCTCTACCGGGCGCAAAAGCTGCCCTTGCGCATCTCGTGTCTTGGCATCGCCAGCTATGACGCCAGTGATGAGGCGTACAGCTTCGACCGTATGATTCCGCTGGGACAATGCCCATCACTGGAAGAAGCCATGCGTTTCGCGGCCCTGCGTCTGTCGCGGGGTGACATTCGTTCCGGACCGAACAGCTTCCCCCATTTTCGTCCGCGCATCATGCTCATTCAGGACAGCGATCACGGATTGGTCCTCGGAGGTGAAATCCGCAGGAACATCATTCTCTGGCAGCAACCTGTCGCTTCGAACGCCGAGGCCCGTCAGATTGTTACCGAAGCCAGTCGATTGCGCGGCCTTGCCTTCAGAACGTCTGCGCCTGCCGAGGCGCGTGAGCTTCGCTACCGGGCAGCAGTGCTGGAAACCCGGTTGGTCGATCCCTTTTGGCGCGAAGCCGCCGCCGATCTGCTCCACCTGCCGCAGGCGGCCTGAGCTTCATCCCGCTCTACCCATCCGGCCCGGTTTCGCATCGGGCCACGTCATACCCGGAGACCGTCATGGCCGATTATTACACGCATTTTTCCTGCCTGCTCGATGTGGGCTCCCCCGAAAACGCTGCCCGTGCGCTCGATCTCTACAACGCTCTGGCGGATGATAATGCCGCTGAAGATCCGCCATCAGACGGGTTCCTGCTATCGATCCAGCCTGAGCATGGCGGAACACATCTCTGGATACATGATGACATCACTGGCGATCCCGAGCGCGTTATCCAGTTCGTCAAACGCTGCGCTACCGAGTTCGGCCTGACGGGCTTATGGGGTTTCCAGTACGCAAACAGCTGCTCGAAACCACGCATCGACGGGTTCGGCGGTGGCGCGCATGTACTTGACCTTGCCACTGGCGAGACGGTGGACTGGATCTATACAGATGGCTGGCTTTCCACCGTACTGGAGGGAGGTGATCCCCATGCCTGAGATCATCGAAACCACGGTCTATCGGCTGAACGAGCTTTCGGATGCCGCAAAGGACAAGGCCCGCGCATGGTATCGCGAAGGCGGCTTCGACTATGGCTGGTATGATGCCGTCTATGAGGATTTCCAGCGCATTGCGGAAATCCTTGGGCTGAACCTCAAGACCCGTACTGTCCGGCTGATAGGCGGTGGCACACGGCAGGAACCCTGCATCTGGTTCCGCGGCTTCTGGAGCCAGGGCGACGGGGCGTGCTTCGAGACCTTCTACTCCTACCGGAAAAAAGCCCCACGCAGGATCCGGGAATACGCGCCGCAGGATACCACCCTGCACGGCATTGCCGATGCGCTTCAGTCAGTGCAGCGGCGTAATTTCTACCAGCTTCGTGCCGATGTCAGCCATCGCGGCCATTATTATCACGAATACTGCATGTCGATCTCGGTCGAGCGCGACAGCCCGATCTGGCAGGACATGACCGAGGACGCCGAAGAGGTTGTGACCGAGGCGCTGCGCGATCTCGCCCGCTGGCTCTACCGCCAGCTTGAACGGGAATACGACTATCTGTCCTCGGATGAGGCCGTGGACGAAACCATCGTCGTCAATGAATATACTTTCACAGCCTCGGGCCGACGTTTCGGGTGACGTTTCTTCTCAAAGCACCGATTTTACGTCGGTCTGAGTGAAGTCATCGCCGACATAGAGCAATGGGCAATCATGCTCAACGGCGACCTCATAGGCAAAGCAATCACCATAATTCAGCGATGCCGGGTGAATACCCTTACCCCATCGCGCATAGGCATCGGCAACTCTGCGCGCTGATGCCGCCGTTACACTGACGATCTCGAACCCAAGCCCAGAGATCATTTCCGCAACCTCCGGACCAACATTGCGCCGTCCCGCGACGATCAATGCTTCGGCCACAGTCCCAGCCGAAATCAGCAATTCATCGGCCTGCTCGATGGCTGACATGCACGCTTCGGCTTGCGGCTCGTCCAATACGATCGCCATCAGCGCCGACGTATCGACCGCAATCACGCCGGCATTCCATCCTCGTCATAAAGGAAGTCCTGGCTACGGGCCGCCCCGGGACCTGGCTGTGCCTTGCTAAGCGCAGAACCGCGCAACCGCTCCATCAAAATCCGGCGATCTTTGCCTTGCAGGACGGTAGCAACCGGGACAAGTCGCACAACCTCGTGGCCGCGACGGGTGAGAACGATCTCATCACCGGCCTCGGCCAATTTCACCAGCTCTGTGAGCTGTGCTTTCGCGTCGGTGACGGACACCCGCATCGCGTCTTCTCCTCAATTCAACCCGCATCTTTCATCTCATAAATGGTCCATTTGATGGTCCAAGTCAACAACATCTCTGATTGAGAGAGTCAGAGGTGGCCGGGACAGGTTTGAGTTGATGCGGTCGAGAGAGAGCGCCGTGCGGCTCAATCCTGTCCCGCTCTCCCAAGGTTTTCCCCATGAACATGATTTCTACATCTGCGGTGGCTCAGGCTGCCGCGCCGCTTCCGCTTGCCTCCGACAGCTATACCGCTGCACGCGTCTTTGCTGCGGCGAGCCTGCTGCTGCCTCATCTCGAACGTGGCCAGCGCATCGATGCCGCCATGCTGCGCGGCGCGATGGCAACCGCTTTCGGCAGTTCGGATGCCGCCGGTGTCTGGAACTGGAAGATGGCCTATGACGCTTGCGAGGCAGCGACTGTCATCTTCTTGCGCAAATACGGAAAGACGCTTTTCCGTAAAGCCGGGTCTGCGACCGAAATCCTGCCGATGCTGGCCAAGATCGCCGGGCTCATGCCGACACATACGCGCCGGTCCGAAGAAGCCCAGACCTTTCAGCAATTCTCGACCCCGATCCCGTTCGGCCTGGCCGCGCTGACGGCTGCTGCCATCACGCCCACCGACCGGGTGTTGGAACCCTCGGCTGGAACCGGGCTACTCGCCATCCTGGCCGAAATTGCTGGTGGCAAGCTGGTTTTGAACGAACTCGCCGAGACGCGGGCCATGCTCCTTTCTTCCCTCTTTCCAGCCCTCTCTATCACCCGCTTCGATGCGGCGCAGATCGATGATCATTTAGATCCGGATCAGATCCCGAGCATTGTGTTGATGAACCCACCGTTCTCGGTTCTGGCGAATGTCGAAGGCCGGGTAGCCAATGCTGTCTTCCGCCACATCGCCTCGGCGCTTTCGCGCCTTGCGCCCGGCGGACGGCTGGTCACAATCACCGGCGCTAATTTCGCACCCGACATTCCCGCCTGGGCCCCGGCCTTCGCCCGATTGCAGGAACGCGGCCGCGTCGTCTTCTCCGCTGCCATCGACGGTTCGGTTTATGCCAGGCATGGCACGACCTTCCCGACGCGGCTCACGGTTATCGACAAGCTGCCCGCCGAAGACCCGGCCGTCTTTCCGTCTGCCCCCGGCATTGCGCCGGATGTCGCTACGCTGATGTCCTGGCTCGCAAACCTTCCAGCCCGCTTGCCTGTCGAACTGCCCGTCGTGGCGACATCTGTTGTCCCTGCTGCATCGGCACCCCGCACCGTGCGCAGCTATGTCAGCCGTACCGCAAAATCCACTCGGCCCGCACTGCTCACCGAGCCGGAAGCTCAACCGCTCGCCTATGACATCTGCGATTGGCAGGAGACAGAAGGCGGCAACATTTCTGACACCATCTATGAGGAATACGGGCTTCAGACCATCCGCATTCCCGGTGCGCAGGCGCATCCGACCCAGCTTGTTCAGTCAGCCGCGATGGCGAGCGTGGCACCGCCGAAGCCCAGCTATCGGCCACATCTGCCGAAGACCATTTTTGGTTCACTGTCTGACGCGCAGCTTGAGACGGTGATCTATGCCGGGCAGGCCCATGTCGATCACCTCGCCGGGGCCTGGACCGTCAATGAGACCTTTGATGTCGTCAGCGCTGCACCAGAGGATGCGAAGAGTGCCGTCCGCTTCCGGCAGGGCTTTTTTATCGGCGATGGTACCGGTGTCGGCAAGGGCCGGGAATCTGCCGCCATCATCCTTGATAACTGGATGCAGGGCCGCCGCAAGGCCGTGTGGATCAGCAAGTCCGACAAACTGCTCGAAGACGCGCAACGGGACTGGTCAGCCCTCGGCATGGAGCGATTGCTGGTCACGCCACTGTCGCGTTTCTCCCAAGGCAAGCCGATCACGCTCCCGGAAGGCATCCTATTTACGACCTATGCCACGCTACGTTCCGACGACCGTGGAGAAAGGGTTTCCAGGGTCAAGCAGATCGTTGAATGGTTGGGCTCCGACTTCGATGGGGTGATCATTTTCGACGAGGCGCATTCGATGCAGAACGCCGCAGGCAGCAAGGGAGAACGTGGGGACGTTGCTGCCTCGCAACAGGGCCGCGCGGGCTTACGGCTCCAGCACGCCCTACCGGACGCCCGTATCGTCTATGTCTCGGCAACCGGGGCCACTACGGTCCACAATCTCGCCTATGCCCAACGGCTTGGCCTCTGGGGTAGCGAAGATTTCCCCTTCGCAACGCGGTCTGAATTCGTCGAAGCCATCGAGGCCGGGGGTGTCGCGGCAATGGAAGTGCTCGCCCGCGACCTGCGCGCGCTCGGCCTCTACACGGCACGGTCGCTTTCCTTCCAAGGTGTCGAGTACGAACTGGTCGAGCATGAGTTGACGCCCGAACAAACCTGCATCTACGACAGCTATGCCGATGCCTTCAGCATCATCCATAACAATCTGGATGCGGCGATGGAGGCCGCGAACATCACCGGTAGCCCAGAATCTGGGGGAGCCACGCTAAACCGCCAAGCCAAATCCGCGGCCCGCAGCGCCTTTGAATCGGCAAAGCAAAGGTTCTTCGGCCACCTTCTGACGTCGATGAAAACCCCGACGTTGATCCGCTCGATCACCGCCGATCTGGAAGCAGGCCATTCGTCCGTCATCCAGATCGTTTCGACCGGCGAGGCGCTGATGGAACGGCGGCTTGCGGAACTGCCCACCGAGGAATGGAACGACGTGCGGGTGGACATCACGCCACGCGAATATGTCCTCGACTACCTTGCCTATTCCTTTCCAGTGCAGCTCTACGAACCATTCACCGACTCCGAGGGCAATATGTCGTCGCGACCCGTCATGCGCGATGGTCAGCCGGTTGAAAGCCGCGAGGCCGTCGCCCGTCGCGACGAGCTGATCGCCAAGCTTGCCAGCCTGCCACCAGTGCCCGGCGCACTCGATCAGTTGATCCAGTATTTCGGCACGGACACCGTGGCGGAGGTGACAGGCCGGTCGCGGCGGATCGTCCGCAAGGCAGGTAACGGCGTCACCGTGGATCGCCTCGTCGTCGAGAACCGTGCCGGTTCCGCCAACCTCGCTGAAACACAGGGCTTCATGGACGATCAGAAGCGCGTGCTGGTGTTCTCTGATGCAGGCGGCACAGGGCGCAGCTACCATGCCGAACTGTCGGCGCGGAACACGAGGCTGCGTGTCCACTATCTGCTGGAAGCCGGGTGGAAGGCCGATGCTGCCATTCAGGGCCTTGGCCGCACGCACAGGACAAACCAGAAGCAGCCACCACTTTTCCGGCCGATCTCGACCAATGTAAAAGCAGAAAAGCGTTTCCTCAGCACGATTGCCCGCCGCCTCGATACACTGGGCGCAATCACCCGCGGCCAGCGCCAGACCGGCGGTCAGGGCTTGTTTCGACCAGAGGACAATCTAGAATCGTATTATGCCCGCGATGCCTTGCGTCAGCTTTATCTGCTGCTGGTGCGCGGCAAGGTGGAGGGATGCTCGCTCGACCGTTTCGAGGCAGCGACCGGGTTGAAGCTGATGGATTCGACTGGCATTAAAGATGTTCTTCCCGGCATCACTACCTTCCTGAACCGGATGCTGGCGCTGACCATCGAGCTTCAGGGCATCCTGTTCACCACCTTTGAACAGCTACTGACCGCGAAAATAGAGGGTGCCATCGCGTCCGGCACCTATGATGCCGGGCTGGAGACGCTGCGAGCCGAGAGTTTCATCGTCACCGAACGGCAGGTGATATACACCCATCCGCGCAGCGGCGCTGAGACACGCCTGCTGACCATCACCGAACGCAAGCGCAATCAGCCGGTCACGCTGGCCGAGGCATTGACCTATCTGGACGATCCCAGGGCAATACTCCTCATTAATGAGCGGTCTGGCCGTGCGGCCGTGCAGGTACCCACCACCAGCGTCATGCTGGACGATGGCGAGATCGAACGCCGTGTCCGGCTGATCCGGCCAATGGAGAGGCAGCATATCCCCGTCAAGGCAATGCCGGAGACCCATTGGGTTGAAGCCGATCGGAAGGCTTTCGCTGCCGCCTGGAATGCCGAAGTCGCGGAGGTGCCGGAGTTTACCGATGCCACCTTGCACATGGTCACGGGGCTTCTTCTGCCGATCTGGAAGCGGCTGCCGAACGACACCACTCGGGTCTATCGACTTCAGACTGATGCTGGTGAGCGGATCATCGGTCGCCGCGTCTCGCCTGCCTGGGTCGCCCATGCAACGGCGAGCAGCACCACTACGATCACGCCGGAGGATGCTTTCACCACGCTGATGGATGGGCGGACGATCCTCAATCTCACCGAGGGACTTCAGCTTCGCCGCGTCCGGGTCATGGGCACGCTGCGCATTGAACTGTCCGGTTTCACCGACATGACGCGACAGCGTCTCACCGCCTATGGCCTCTTCCACGAGATCATTTCATGGAAGCTGAGGATGTTCGTGCCCACAGACGCCTCCGGTCCGGTCGTTCTCGCCCGAATCTTCGCCCACTGGCCGGTTGAGGGAATCGGTGAACGGGAGGCCGCGTAATGGCCCCTCGCTTCGCCACGGAACTGGCATATTGTCTCGGTCGGGAGGCCGAGGCGGTTTGCCGCGAATATCTCTCATCCGGCAAACGTGCCGGAAACTACTGGCAGGTTGGGGATGTGCAGAACAATCCAGGCCGATCCCTCTATGTCCGCCTCCGGGATTCCGCCAAAGGTCCGGCAGGAAAATGGTCGGATGCGGCCACCGGCCAGCATGGCGATCTGCTCGACATCATCCGTGAGGCGCTTGGCCTGGTCGATTTTCATGACGTGGCTGCGGAAGCGCGCCGGTTTCTCTCACTCCCGCATCCCGCACCTGAAAAGATCATGGCGCCGATGGGCAAGGTGTCACGCCCGGCGATCGGTTCACCCGAAACGGCGCGGCGTCTCTTCGCCATGTCAGAGCCGCTCCCCGGCACACTTGCTGCGACCTACCTGCGCAGACGAGCAATCACCTCGCTCGAAGGCATCACCGCACTGCGCTACCATCCCCGGTGCTACTATCGACCTGACGATCATTCACCCACCGAGATTTGGCCGGCGTTGGTGGCATCCGTCACTGACCTTAATGGGCGACAAACCGGCACGCACCGCACCTGGCTTACCCCGGACGGCTCCGGCAAGGCACCTGTCGAAACACCCAGGCGCGCAATGGGCGACCTTCTCGGCCACGCCGTCCGCTTTGGCAGTGCCGGTGACGTGCTCGCCGCAGGAGAAGGTATAGAAACAGTCCTGTCGCCCCGTCAGGTTTTGCCCCACATGCCGATGCTGGCGGCGCTTTCGGCCGCGCACCTCGTTGCCATCTTGTTCCCGCCAACGCTGCGCCGCCTCTATGTTATCCGGGATCGCGACCCGGCCGGGGATGGGGCAAGGGACAGCCTGATCGCCAGAGCAGCGAGTCTCGGGATTGAGACGATGCCGCTCACGCCAGTCGAAGGCGATTTCAATGATGACCTGCGACACTTTGGTGCCGACGCGCTGCGAACAGCGCTAAAGGAACAGCTTCATCCTGAAGACGTCCGCCGGTTCATGGGAGCGTGAAAACATGAGAGGTTCCAGAGGTGTGGCTGTGTCCCCCTGCCAGTTTGTTCTCTTGCCATCGGAAGCCTCATTCTTCGTAGGAAAGTCCCACACCCACGGCCTTCTGGAGAGGGCGATCGGCGCACAAGCGTGCTGGGCAGGCAATGGCGGCGGCCGACTATTTTCCGCCGGCGGGGGGAGCCACCCCACCCGACAGGTCGCGTGGGGACCCCGTCTTTGGCCCCGCCTTTGCATCGCGAGACATCAAAATAGTCGGCCTTTGCCATCAAGGCCCTCGCGAAGTGGGCGAGGACTGCCAACCCGTCCCGCCCGTGCGCTTCGACGCCTGCGAAGGCCGCGATGGGCGCGGTCTCCAGACGAAGGACGCTCCCGATGATGAAGACAACCGACTACGCAGGCGATGAGCCGGTCCACACCTCCTCCCAGACCCATCACGCACTCACCGAACTCCAACTCTACGGCTGGCGTCCATTCCAGGATGAACCGGATCCGCGCCCACTGCCGGAAGGCAATATCGTCACCTCCGCCGTCGCAGACATATTCGATGCTCTCATCTCAACGTTCGCAGACACTCGCCTCGAACCTGATCTTGACGATCTGCTCTGGGGGGCCGTCAACCTCTTCCACCGTGCCACCGACCGGGTCGAGCGCGATCTGGATAGCAACGAGCAGGCGCAACGTCGCCTCCAGCGCGAACAGGATGGCAGCGAGGTCAAGAGCGTCGAACTCGAACGCCTCACGGCAGAGGGGCAGTCCCATATCGAACGGCGCAACGCGATGGAACTCTTCCGTGACCTTTCGGCGGATGCCTTCGAGCACCATACCGGAACGCCTTGGCGGCCGCGCAGCGGCTCGATGGTCAACCATCGCAATTTAACCTCAGCGATGATCGACAGCCGCGACTTCCTTGCCGCGAAACGCCGGGCCGAGACCGAGGTGCTGCTGCCCGCCGGTCCCAGGGTTGCCGTCACGGGCGGGCCGGACTTCAACGACCACCGCCTGATCTGGGCGAAACTCGATCAGGTCCATGCCAAGCACGCGGACATGGTGCTGTTGCACGGCGGTTCACCGAAGGGCGCGGAACTGATCGCTTCCCGTTGGGCAGATCATCGCAAAGTACCACAGGTCGCCTTCAAGCCCGACTGGACGAAGCACGCCAAGGCCGCACCCTTCAAACGCAACGACGCCATGCTCGACACCCTGCCCATCGGTGTCATGGTCTTCCCCGGCAGCGGGATTCAGGAAAACCTCGCGGACAAGGCCCGTAAGCTTGGCATCCCGGTGATGAAGTTCGGAGGCGGCGCGTAAAGCGCCGCCAAACGATGGGCAGTTGACTTGGGAGTCACTGCGCGAAATTTCTTGCCGTTCGCTGTGGCAGCAACCGATGGCGGCTTTGATGATGGTCACCTGTCCTTCTACTCTTGGACAGCGGAACTGGAAAAGCGGCTTTTGCACCTTGCCCTGCTCTTGGTATGGATATCCCATGCGCCAAATACAGGCCTAGATGTAGTACTTGAATGGTAGCGGCGGAGTGTTGTCGGTTGGCCCGGCTGTCAAAATTTCTCCGACCAAGTCCGCAAACCGTAGTGTCACCGGGAGTCCATCTGAGAACCCGGCGTTGTTGAAGTTTAGCTTGGTTAGCGCCAGAAGGTCAGCGAGAACGAGTTCCATATCGGCTTCGCCGCGAACGATATCCACGGTGAGAGGATTGGGCACCTCCCGGCCAGGATAGGTGTTGAGGCGAGGTGTGAATCCGGCGCTCCAAAGGTAGGCCTTTCGGGTTCCAGCAATCATGGCCGTCCCCCGTAATACGGGACGGTCACCAAAGCGAAACAGTTTAATCTCTGTCTGTCGCTTAATGCGCACACCGACGAGTTTGGTGCCTTCCGGCACCGTGCTGGAAAAGCCGGCCCACTCATCGTCGCCGAAGGCGGCCTGGCCATGGATGAAAAGCTCTGCGGGCGGACGACCGTGCATCTCGTGGTAGGCCTTGACGACCATGTCCATGAGTTCGGCCGCCTTCTCCCTAGAGAGCTGGAACTGGTCGTTGGTCTGTGAATACCAAGGGCCTACCGCGCCTTTGAAGACGACGCCATCCCCACTCGACAGGAACATCTGAGCGCCGCAACAGGCATTATCGCGCCCTTTGGCGTTTTCGATACGCTTGTAGACCAGTCCGACATAGCAGACATCTTCGCGCACATCAGCGATACGCCACGGCCGTCCACCGGACTTGTAGAAGCTCGTCGTGGCGAGATTCCATGCGACTGAAGCGGGATCCTGCAACGATCGCCGGCTGTCTTCTTCAACGAGGAGCGGCGCGAGCGTCGTCTCGCGAACCACTTGGATCACCTGTTTCGTCTCGAGGAGCCGTGCCTTCAGCTGGTTGTGAAAATTGAGCTCGTATTCATAGATTGCAGCGGCCTCTACCTCTTCGGGAAAGAGGGAGCCTTCACGAAGAATCCTTTGCGCCACGCGCTTACCCAGCCCTCCCTTTGCAGGTTCGCGAATATCGCGTGGTACACTCGATTGCGGCCGTCCATAACGGAAGACTTCCTCGGGAACGATCGCGTACCACAGCTGCGGCCGTGCTTCTTCTTCCCGCATGTAGCGGCGCAGTGCTTCTTCATACAGGTCAACCGCCTTATAAATCGCCTCATGGCGGTCGGCGCCGCGTATCCGGCGGCTGAGTTCTGTGCCGTCGATTTGGCAGAAGGCGAAGGGCTTGGCAGGCCAAGGGATGCCGAAGATGGCCTGAAAACCCGGCCACATCATCTTGTTCTCGGGTTTTCCCTTTTCCGGTTCGGCGATCGTTGTCTGGATCGACTGAACCCAGCTTTCATAGATCGCTGCCGCCCGCGTGGTGCCGATGATGCCGATATCCATACGTGCAGGATTCTGGTTGGAGGCCGGCGGGCCGAATAGGAACAGGCCATCTTTCGGATGTTCCGCTTTCTGGCCAAAGCCGAATGCCAGCTGCGGCTCGTCAATATGGACCAGTCGCCACCCTTTCATTCAGCCGCCTCCGATGCTTCGTCGTTGGTCTCCTCAAGTATGACGTCGTCATCATCGTATTCGTCAGTTTCCGACTCGGCGGGGTCTTCTGCGTCCTCCGGTTCCATCAGCGCCAGATCGTCCGACATCCGGCGTGCGGCCGTTAGCTCAAGCAGGGTCCGGTTCAGGACCAGCTCGTGAGTGCCAAGGCCGATGGGGATGCTCTGATCGTCAGCGGCAAGGAACGCGCAGAAAGCCTGCTGCAACTGCCGCCAGTGCTTGTTCCACCAGTTCATGCAGAACCGTCGACGGATCGCCGACGTCTTCTTGGCATCGGCGATGGCGGCAAGACCGTCTTCGGAGAAGCAAATATAGGGCTTGAAGCGCACGAATGGCGTGTCACCCAACGTGACATTGACCTTCATGGCCAGATGCCAGAACACCTTATATCGCTCGCTCCGGCCGACGACATTTTTCCTCGTGGCTTTACCCGAGGCTGCCAGATACGCGACCTTGTCGTTCGCGACCAAACCTTTTGGGAAATAATATACGGCGCCGGACGACGTTTCGTAACGCCTGAGCCCGCGGCTAACGAGATGGCTCTCAACATGCTCGCGCAGAAGATAGGTGGCGATATTGCGCGCGTCCGCAGCGCGCGGTGAAGTGACGTCCGCCGTCTTGCCTGACATAAAATCCGTCAACGGCACCTGCGCCCGGAGCGAGAGCGAGTTGGATGGCGGCATGCTGGATTGTAGGCTGGACAGGTCGAGAAAAGATATGATTAGCCTGTGGAAAGGCCGATGCGGTAGCCCCGCACCTTGCAATGCTTTCCTGATCACATCTTCGGGACCGGAATACTCGTAGAAATTCACGGAAGGCGGCAGCGCCTCGATGGGCAACCAGTTAGTCAGAACCCGTTCTTCGGCCTCTTCGACGAAGACGGCTTTGCTGGTGAAACTGTCGCGCCAAGCCTCGAACTCGGCGGTGCGATCATCCTGATGCCGCGGGACGTTGGCCGTCTCAAGAGTATCCAGAAGCTCAATAAGTCTGGCGCCCCAATCGCGCGAAAAGTCTATGGCGTTGAGCTGGTGGACCTGTATCGGAAGATCGCTGAACGGGACGTCATCGATTCGCACCGGAATGATGAACTCCGGATCGCCCAAGGATTTCTTGAGAGCATCCGCTACCGATAGCTCGTTGCGGACACCCGATCGCGCTGGGTCTACGCTCTGGCGAGAAACGACGAAGATCACTTTGATCGCGCGCTGCCGTAGCGCCTCTTCAATGGAGACCCAGAAGGGGGTTCCCCCCTTCAATTCGAATAAGTCTGCCCAGGCGCGATAGCCATGTCCGTTCAGCCGCGCGCCGAGCCACCTGACGAACGTATTGTCGTCAGGAGTCGCATGGCTGATAAATACCGTGTCGCGTATCATGCCGCCTCTAGTTTCTCAAACCTTCGCCATTATCTGTGATTCTTATTGTAAGCGTCCGAGAAAAAACTCTCAGTAGCAGTTATCCCCATTCGCGTTTTTATTTTGTTCCTTGGTTCTCACTCGGGATGAACTACGATCTATGCACCGGGCGTTGTAAGAGATCAAAAGAAGGCTGCTTGCAGCTACGGAAGCGCTGCGAAAGGCGACAATGAAGTTGGGAGTCGAACGTCAGCTTATCGCATTTCGTAGCCAACACCAGACAGTCCGCTTCCGGCCCCTGATCTGCTGGAATGAATCCTTCCCGGGATGGACGGTCAAAGGGATTCATATAGGTCTCTATCGGGGTGGATTGCTGCCTGTCCGCTTCTGGGGGGCGAAGCTGGGTAGGCGGCCATTCCGGTGGCCGCCGCACTCCATCCGCAACGCGCCGTCATCTCGGTTGTTCAACGCTCGCGCCGAGATCATCCAGATCATCGACCGTCTTGGTGCGCCTCCTCTTTTTTCCTTCTTTCCGCCATCTTGGCAGCCTTCGCAGCCTTGGCGTCGATGCCCCGTCGGGTCAAATTAATGCCGACGACGCGGATGTCCTCGATGCCGGAATAGTCGTTGGAGATTAGCGTCCAGTGACGCTGAAGCTCGTCGATCAGCATTTCGAAGGTGTCAGCGCGCCTTCCGTTCGGCAAATCCCAGTACAACTTCGTTCCAAGATAGATGAGGAGAAAGATCCCGCGACTAGAGCGAACATCGCGGAGATAATCCCCGCATAGCTGGATCTCGAGACGCTCGAAGAGATGTGGACCGGTCCACTTGTCGGCGAGCTTAAGCTCGGTTGGCACGGGGGCGTCGAAGCCCACGCCGAAGAACCGCAGATCTGGGCGCTTGGCGTCGGCGAGTTCCTCCTCCTGCGGGACCACGTAGCGACCTGCCGCGTGGTCGCGGCACCATCCGCCAATGAACTTCCTGAACTCGGTCTCTTGGTCCACGGCTTGGAGGATCGACGCTATCGACGAGTCGCCGTTCTCAAGGTCGTGCTTCAGCGCGTCCAGCTTGTCGATGGCATGATACCAGAGTTCGCGGTGGTTGGCAGGAGTCGCTACCAGCGACCTACCGAATTCCCGCACCTGCGAAGGCGTCCACGCGTCAATGTCAGCGTCGGCGGCCGCCTTGGATTTCGCATGAAAACCCATCCACGGCCTGCTCTCTTCGTCTGGGTGGGCACGCGCCATTTCAAGCAGAGCGAGAAAGGCCGGCTTGCCGGGCATTTCGCGAATGAAGGCGATCAGCGCGTCTCGCGCGTCCTGGGCGTCGTCACGCAGGCCAGGCGAGTAGACGCCTGCGCCGGCGCGCTGAATGTCGTCCTCCTGACGGATGTATCGAGCCATCAGCAGGTAAAGCGACTTCATGTGCTCGACGGTTCGGAAGGCCTGCCGCGCGCGGCCCTCCTGCGAACGGCCGCCGAGAAGGGCGACGACGAAGGCGAGAGCCAGCTTGGTCTGCTCGGCAGGATCCTCCATGCTGGCGAAGCGAGCCGCGAGCGCGGGGATCGCCGCATCGGGATCGACGCCAACCCAGGTCGCGAACCAGATCGGAGAGAAGGTGAGGTTGCGCGTTGCGTTGGCCTTCCCCGACGCGATCGCGGCGACGGTCCCGTCGTCGACAGAGGAGCGATTGATGATGGCTAGGAGGTAACCGAGATTCCTGGTGTTGACCCGCTTGCCGCTTAGCTCGGGCAACAGCGCCGGCGCGATCTGGTCCCATATCCAGTCGCCGTGCCAACTGATGTCGTAGAGTACGTAGTGACTCTCGCCCTCGGGCGTCTCGGTCGAGAGTTCGTGCCTGATCTCCCTGACGATGACGTCGAGGACTTGGGACGGGAACGCCGTGTGTAGCTGGGGCAGCCAAGGCGGGAAGCCGTTCAGCTCCTGCAGGGCGTATCGGGTCGCGATCTCCGCCTCGGTCGCGTTCAGGGCCGACGGCCAGCCGTCAGTCTCCCGGGACTCGATGGAGAGGCCGGTGAGCCCGAAGATCGTCGTGAACGGCGTCGTGTTGGCGACCGCGCCTTCCGAGCGTAGCTGCGGCGTATTCTGGCGCCAGTAGCCGACGGCACCGTCACGAAACGCGCGCGCGACGTCCTCGCCAAAAGTCACGATCAGAGAACGCCAGTTCCCGTCGGTCCACCAGTTATGCTGGCTATCGTCACTCCGCATCTGCTCGTGGAGATAGTACTGGTCGTTGGAGACCTTGCCTGGCTTGCCGAAGTCACGGATTGTAGCAACGCGGCTCGCCAGGATTTTCTTGGCCCGCCCATTTGCCTTGTCCTGCTCCGCAGCCTCCCTGTCGGATCGGCGCTTCCAAGCGGCCTGCCGTCGCTTGAACTTGCCGGCGGCGTCCTTCGGTGGGTTAAGCAGCCTCACGAGCTCGCTCTCGACTTCGGGATCGATCGCCGACGCCGTCTTGAGGCGTTCCCGCCATGCACGCGGACGGTTGTTCTGCTGATAGAGGGAAACCGCGAGCGTGAGCGCCACGAGCTTGTCGTCCTTGAGCGGGCGACCGCCAATCTGCTCGATCATGTAGTCGAAGTCGGAGCCGTTGAAGGCCCAGTAGGCGCCGAAGATCGACACTTGCCAGTAGTCGGTCAGGCGTTCGCCGTTCTTGCGCTTCTGGCGCGCCCGCTCCTCGGCTATGCAGTTCCAGAACAGTGCTTGATTGAGTCGGGGCCACCCGGGGACTAATTGCGGCAGCTCGTTGCGGACCTCCTCGAACACGCCGCTCCGGTAGTCCTCAGCAATCGGGAGTTTTCGCAAGATCGACAGAGGCAACTTTTTCAGCATCGCTGGGTCTTGACCCCGGATCATCCGCGCGAGGATCTGGCCGGCGGTCGGACCGAGCCAACTGTATCGCTTGGAGATCTCGCAGTGGCGCTTCTCGATGACGGGCGTTCGGCTCAACAGCTTGCCAACCCCATCGAGGAGTGCTGGAAGCAGGGCTGGCGGTAGCGCCGCCACGTAACCGGCGAGCGCGTTGGAGAGCGGATCGATTTCGAATTGCTCCTTGGGCGCCGCGAGCGCTAGGGCGGAGAGAAGCCATTCCACGTCGGTCGGCGTCCGGCCGAGTCCTTCGAGAAGCTCGCCCAGCCAGCTCCGCCGGAGCGGTGGCGCTTCGGCAACGAACGCCTTGCGGACCTCGGCAGCGTCCTGCGGGCAGCCCACCTCGATCACGGCCCGGATGGCGGCGATGCGCGTGTATTTCGATCGAGAGGTTAGGGCGTAGTGCTTTGCCTTGTCCGCGAGCGTCGTGATCTCGCCCTGGTGGACCATCCGCAGCAGGAACCAGACGATGTCGTCATCGTCCTTATGCTTTTCTAGGAGTTCGCGGATCACGTCGGCGAGATCCGGATTCGTGAAACGCTGTACGGCCGAGTATTCGGTGATGCTGCGGCCATGGGCAGGTTGGGCCAGTTGCTCGCAGGACTCCCGCAGAATCTGGATCCGCACCTCCAGTGGCAGGTGGGTGGGGTCGCCCCCTTCGAACAGGACCTCGGGGGCGAGGCGCATGACGCTGTCGAGAATCCTTTGATCCAAAATCGCTAACCACGGCAGGATCGGCCGCATTGTCGGGACGACGACCTCGACGCCGTACTGCCGTCGGAAGAACAGGTTCTCGACGCGTACGCGCGATCCTTCGTCGACGAGAAGCGAATGGAGCCACTCGGCAGTTAGGAACTCCCGAACCGACCGGTGGTGAAACCGCACCGTACCGTAGATGCCCTCATCGAAGATCGGCCTGGTGAGAAGCGTGCGGCAGTCGGCATCGTCCCAGTCGGTGAGCACCTGCTTGATATCGAGCCCACGATCGTTCTTCTGGCCGTCGGGGACGCGGACCGCCGGCGCTTTCGATAGGGTCGAGGCAGCAGCGACGAGACGCGCACCCTCGCGGATACGCTCCTTTGAGATCGGATTGGCATCCGCGCGGTCCTGGTCGCGCTCGTCCAGGCGCTTGTCGATGCTGGCGCGCAGCAGTTCGAGACGCGAACCGACGCGGTCGTTCGCAAGCCAGAACTCGACAGTCTCGGCAAGATCGAGCGGACGGGTGGTGAACACCCACGCTTCTGCCCGGTCCAGCGCCTTTCTGAAAGCGGCTATGTCGGTGACGCCCTTGGCCCTTGCGAAGTGTTCGACCTGATCGCCAGCCAGATCTTGGAGCGCGACCATGCGGAAGATGGACTTTCGTCGATGGGAGCTATCGCCGTGGCTGGTCATGAAGGCTTCGTCCGAATCTTGGTCGACTTCGGGCGCGATTGTCGGTGGAGTCCATGGCAGGTGCGTCTCGCAGAGGAGGAGATCGGTCTTCGGCCGCCAGGCCTCGCCCCTGCTCGTGATCACGATGCGCGCGCGCTGCAGCACGCCGCGCAGTTTGCGGCCGATCATCCTGATCGCGCGCTCGAAGTCCTTGGGGTCCTTCAGCCTGGCTTCGTCGACGGAATCGAGAAGGAGCCAGCCGTCTTGACCGGACGTGACCCATTTATCGAATTCCTCGGGCGTTCCCTCCTCGAAGGATGCATCAAAATCCTGTGCTAAGTGCTCGATGCGTAGGAAGAAGGCGTATTTCCCGCACAGCCGGAGGTCGCGGCAGACGTGCCGGATCTCTTCGGTCTTTCCCGATCCCGCCTCGGAAAGAAGGACGACGCGCGATTCCTCCAGCAGGTCGGACCACTGCGTGGGCTTGTCGCGGAGCATCAGCCGGAACAGCTCGGCATCCTTGCCTTCCTCCTCTCTCACGGCGAGGTCGTGGAAGGTCCGGTCCAGCTGAACGAACTCACCAAAATCGTCAAACACTCGTGTCCCCCCTGTCAGCATCGCTACTAGTCGGCTCTCGATGTGCCGACAACATACGGACGGAGCGCCTTTGGCGCATCCCATTATCGAACCAATCAGGGGCAAAATCATTCAAGTCGCCCAGCGGTCGTCTAACGATCTCCAAAGTGGCGCAGTCAGCGAAGCAACAACTCCGCCGTCGTCCGGTGAGGTCTCCTTGCGACCGGCCGCTTGGTAACCGCCGGCGTTGATAAGGAAGACAAGGTAGGGTTGGTGGCCGCCTGCCGCACCGCCTCAGCGACACCCGTGGCACCTACCCCGGACCCGGTCTTGAGCGACACCTTGGAACGCCTTCTGCGCCATCCAGGCGCGGGACTCGGGGAAGCCGGTCGTCATCTGTGCGCTCGCGCTGCCGCCGAAGCGGTTCGCTTCGCCAGCACGAATGTGCGCTTCGGCGTTGGCAATCTAAAGCGGCCAGGCACCTAGCGTGATCCAGCTCTGCCCCTCGAGTGGTCCGGAACGAACGGCAGGTTTCGGCGGTGGGAAAACCATCCTGAACTGCCGCAACGGGGTCGTGAGTTGACGATACAAAGTTCGCCTATGGTGCGAACTGGAATGGCAGCTTACCGCCAGTGCTTGTCGAAACCAGACCGTCCGCATACGGCCCCATTATGGACGATCGCTGCAACACCAATGAGACTTGGAAACGGACCTTCCGCATCTGCATTGCTCAGATGTAGAATGCTCACAAGCCAGCAGACCTAGATCGTTCAGCAGTTTTCATCGCCCGTTTGAGGACCGAGAATACCCGCTCGTCATTGAGTTGCGCGACATTGAAGCGGATGAACGACGCTGCGGACTGCGAGACGCTGAACACGTTTCCCGGCGCAAGAATGACATTTTCTTCCATGCAGCGTCGCGCGATGAGCGTGGAGTCATACCCGACGGGCAAGCGGCACCAAAGGTAAAACCCGCCGCGCGGAATGGTCCAGGGAACAAGTCCAAGTGGCTCCAGTCGCGCGATTGCCTCCTTTCTGGCCCTCGCCAGACGTTGGCGTATCTCATCCATATGCTTGCGATAGGTTCCGCCGGCCAGGACGCTCGCGACCAGTTCGCTCGCGATCGGGCTGGGGCCGCCGAAATTGGTTGCGATTTGCAGATCAACGAGCCCTTCGATCCAGTCCGGCCGAGCGGCAATATAACCACATCGAACCGAAGCCGAGAGCGTTTTGGAGAAGCTGCCGATCCTGATGACGCGATCGAGGCCGTCGAGGATGGCGAGACGCGGCGATAGCGCCGGCTCGAAATCAGCGAAAATATCGTCTTCCACGATCGTCAGCCGATGAGCCGCAGCGGCGCTCAGTACACGATATGCCGTTTGCGGCGAGAGGCTTGCACCGGTGGGGTTATGAAGAGCCGAATTGGTGATGTAGATGCGGGGATTTTGTTCAATCAGCGCTTGCTCGAAAGCCGACGCGTCTGGACCGGTGGGTGTGAATGGAATGCCAACGATCCTGACCTGATGGGCACGCAACAATGTCTGGAAATTGAAATAGCAGGGATCGTCGACCAACACGGTGTCGCCGGGGCGCAACAGCAGACGGCAGATCAGGTCGATGGCCTGCGTTCCCGATCCGGTCAGCATGATCTGATCCGCCGTCGCCGTAATCCCTTCCTCCGCTAATCGGCCGAGCAGCAGACGGCGCAAGGCCAATGAACCGCGCGTGCTGCCATAATCGGACAGCAATGTGTTGTCCGCTCGACCAAGCGCTCTCAATCCCTTGCGCAATGCAGCATTCGGCATCCAGTCCGCTGGCAGCCAACCACAGCCCGGCTTGAGGGCGGATGGGTCGGCATCAAGCGATTGTCGAGAAACCCAGAACGGGTCGACGTCGCGTTCGCGCACCGGCCCCATTTCAGTTAGGGCCATCGGCGGCAGATCAGCGCCCGTCACATAAAAGCCGGAGCCGCGCCGCGCGCGGATGATCCCTTCTGCCTCCAGCCTATCGTAAGCCTCAACCACGGTGGACGGCGAGACGCCCATGGTTGAGGCGAACCGGCGAACCGAGGGCAAGCGGTCTCCGGCATTGAGTGCCCTGTTGGCGATTTTGGTGCGGACGGTGTTCATCAAGGTTTCTGTCCGCGTCATCTTGTCGTCGCCCACGCTCAATGCTGTCTCCAATTGTATTGGTTACCCTACCCATACAAATAATGAGAATTGTATCTCACTGTTTCTGTCGAGGCCAGATGCAAACCGCTATTGCGATGCATCAGGAAAGTGAGGACATATGGAACGAACAAGCGCGGGTTGGGGCAGTGGCCTCCTGGGTGTCATCATATTCAGCGGATCGCTGCCGGCCACGCGCGTTGCCGTAGCGGATTTGTCGCCAATGTTTCTCACCTCCGCCCGCGCGGTGATTGCCGCATTGCTGGCGATGGCTTTCCTGTTCGCGCTGCGTCAGACTTGGCCCGAGCGCCGGGATCTCTTTTCGCTGGCAGTGGTGGCGATCGGTGGCGTCGTCGGCTATCCGCTGCTGACCGCATTTGCCCTTCAGCATATTAGTGCAGCGCACTCGATCGTGTTTGTCGGGATGTTGCCGCTCGCAACGGCCATCTTCGGCGTGCTGCGCGGAGGCGAGCGACCGCATGCCCCGTTCTGGATTTTCTCCGTCATCGGCGCGGTGGCGGTGGCGGGTTTTGCCCTTTACGGCAGCGATGGTGGCACGCTGATCGGCGACCTGCTGATGGTTGCCGCAATTTTGGTGTGTGGTCTCGGCTACGCCGAAGGAGCAACGCTTTCTCGACGGCTAGGTGGTTGGCGAGTCATTTCCTGGGCATTGCTGTTGTCACTTCCGATCATGGCAGCGATCGCCCTGTTCACCTTGCCCGATACGTGGACGACCATCGGTGCCCCCGCCTGGATCGGCCTCGCCTATGTCTCGGTTTTCAGCATGCTGGTGGGCTTTATCTTCTGGTATCGTGGTCTTGCGCTGGGCGGCATCGCCGGGGTCGGACAGTTACAACTCCTGCAACCTTTCTTCGGCTTTCTGCTGACTGCAATCTTTCTAGGCGAACCCATTGCATGGACCATGATCGCATCCACCGTGGTCGTCGTCGCATGTGTGGCAGGAGCCAAACGTTTCGCCTGAATAATGACTGCGGCATATAGGACATTGCGTGTCATCATAAAGAAGAGGGTTGTAATGTTGATCTTCCATGATGCGTCAATCTGCAAGGCCATGGAAAACCTGTCGTCGGTGACATCCCAGCACAGTCCGGCGATCAATGTCAGTCAATCGGCACTTGCGGTTTCACGAAGACAGCCGCGCGTATCTTCATTGCAAATTCTCACAGTGCTGTTGGCCCGCGCCTCGAACTGTTCGACACATCCGACGCTAAGCTGCGTCCTGCACCTGACATCATTTTCATTCTTAAAGCCGCACCCCACAGCCTTCTAGCGGGAAAGGCAGCGGTGGCCGGAAAGCAATTTGAGAGCCTATTCTCTGCGCTATCGATTTCAAAGGAACACCATGCTGGTGCCTGATGGCTTGCCTGTTCTGCGTGCGTCTCCAAAGAGCACTCGAAAGCGCCATTCCCTCCGCCTGACTGATCCCCTAAGTCCGTTCGGTTTCCACCAGCAACCCCCGCGGCTCCGGACCGTGTTGGCGCGAGACGCGCCTGCCCGCACCACTCCGGGCCTTAGGGGCAAGCTGACGCCGGTGGCGGCAGTTGCAGGAGTCTCTCGACGGCCTTGGCCGGGTCTCGTCGGAGGGATGGTCCCTCCGAGAAGCAACGGAGACTTACAATGCAGAACATCGTCATCCTCGCCGGCAACATCGGTCAAGCCCCCGAAACGATCACCACCCAGGGTGGCACCGGCATCACCCGCTTCACTCTGGCCACCTCTCGTCCCCGCTACTCGGAAGGCCGCGTGGTCCGCGACGAAAACGGCTATCGGGTGCAGGACACCGAGTGGCACCGCATCACCTGCTTCAATGGTCTCGGCAAAACGGTCCAGGAGCATTGCGAGAAGGGAATGAGGCTTCTGGTGCGCGGCCGCCTCCACTACACGAAATGGACTGATACGGCAGGCGTTGACCGCTACGGCTGCGAGATCATCGCCGAGACCGTCGATTTCCTGAGCCGGGCCAAGCAGACCGAGAACGACGAAGGCAAGTTCATCGATGACAATGACATCCCGTTCTGAGTGGGAAGCCCTGGGCCCGGCGGTGTAAGCCGCCGGGTTTCCCATGCTCACAGCGCATCGCCGCGCGCATGGAAGTACCCGCCTACATGGTCGCGGCCGCTTTTAGCCGCTCAACCCCCAAACAACGCCATCAGGCATGCCTTTACCGTTAGCAGGTTCTCGAATCACTGCGTCCCTTTTGCGCCAGAACCAAGTGCCTGGAAGCCGATTATAGCTCGATATTCTTGCCAACTACGACTATTATAGCCGTAGTTCTGGCGCGCTGATCAGTGCCGGTGGGAGGTGATCATGTATGATTACCGCTCACCAAACACGGGCCGCGCGCGCATTGCTGGGCTGGACACAGGAAATGCTCGCCGACAAGGCCGCCATTTCGCTGACCGCGCTCAAGCGCATGGAGTCGGTCAATGACGAGCGCGTCTATGAAAGCACATCCGACAGGGTTCGCAGAACCCTTGAAGCGGCAGGCATCGTCTTCATCAATTCCGGCCCTCACATCGGAGTGATGATGGATGTATCGCATGCAAAGGCCCGCCGCTGACATGCTTTCCGCCATGTCACGAGTATGTTCCACTCGTATCCTTACCGGCGAATCCACATTTACCCATCACATCTTTGCGATAAGGTGTCCGCCATTTCATAGTCCAGCCCAATGGAAGGAAAGACGCAGTGGCGACGCAATCCTTTCATGATGAAGCGCCCGATGGCGATCTGCTCACAGACTACGACCGGGCGCATGTGAAGTTGTATTGTCGGTTGCTTGATGCCGAGGCCGACGGTGCCGATTGGAAAGAGGCCGTGGAAATCCTGTTCGGCATCGACCCCTGCGCTGAACCCGAGCGCGCCCGAAGGGTTCACTCAAGTCACCTGGCCCGCGCCCGCTGGATGACCGAGCATGGCTACAAGATTCTCCGCCTCGGCCGTCCAAACTGAACCACCGCATTGCCGGTGGGCGAAAGCGCTTTGCGGCGGCGGGCACTTCCCCAACACATGAGACAACCGGATCATCTTCCCCTTTGACGTGTGTTAGTCGTAGGTGCTGGAGGAGTAACATGAAACCCGACACGTCGCATTGGCGATCCGACTCGGCCTATGATTTTATGGATCATGCGAGCGTCGATGATCTGGCATGGGAATGCTTAAGGCGTAATCGCGATTATCAGACCGACTTTCGAGATCTGCATCGGAAAGATCGCCTCGAAAATCCACTGCCTGAAAAAATGGAACGACGCTGGGGGCTTCGATTTCGCAGCCCAACCCTGCCTCTCTGCGACTGACCAATCTGTCTTCTGGAGCGAAACTGCCAACACCGCGGTTCTGCGGTTGGCGGGCAGCCTCGTTGCGCCCGGAGAGGGTAGTGTTACCCTGCGCGCCTTCCTCGCCAGAGAATTGCGCGTTGCCCCCGGCGAGCTTCACCTGCTGCTGCGGGAAATAGCGCCAAGCCTGCATCTGGTCGCAAGCGCATCCATAAAACCGGATACCCCTCTAACTGCCATTATCCCTCTCGACCGCGACGGGCTGGACCGTTTGGCTGCGCTCGACCGTCTTTTGCGCTATCTTTTCGGCTACCGCGTTCCTCCCGATCAGCGCATGACCACCCAACAGCGACGGCGTCTCAAGACAATGCTGCGCGTGGCTGACGCTCGCCAGCACAAGGCCAGCCAGCGCGAGATCGCGCAGATATTGTTCGGCGCCGATCGGGTCGCAGCAGAACAATGGCAAAACGCACCGCTGCGTGATGTCGTCCGCGATCTCATCCGGGACGGCTCCGCCATGATCGCAGGGGGCTATCTCCACCTCCTTCGCTTCCGCCGACGCCGCTGATCACTTCCGGGGTCAGGGTGGGGAATTTCGACACCCCATCAATTCCCCCACTCTCTTTGCGTACTTGCTTCGACACTGTGGCCCCTGACCGCCACTCGTCCTGAGTGGCATCCCCCAGAGCCACGGAGGCATCCATGTACGCCAAACCCACTCTCCTGACGCCACGCTTTCTGCGCACGAAGGAAGCCGCGACGTTCCTCGGCCTTTCCCCACGCACACTGGAAAAGCACCGGACCTATGGAACCGGGCCGCTGTTTCGCAAACTCGGGGGCCGCGTGGTCTATGCGATCGACGAACTCGAAGCCTGGGCCGAGCGTGGAACCGTTGCCTCGACCTCCGATCCACGTGGCAGTGTACTTCCCGCCCTTCCTAGCAATCGGCAACATCATGCGTCGTCCGGCCGCCCGATCCGCTGAGGCAGCACTGCGCATGTCCCGCCGTCTTCCCAGTTCCGAACGCGCCCGCCTTGATCCTTTCGTGATCGCTGCCGGCGACGCCAGCCCTCGCGACCAGAGAGATCTGATGGAACGTCCCTTCTTTTCCCTGGCAAAATCTCGGCGAACCGTGCCGATCCTCTATGAAACCAGCGGTGTGCGGGTCGAGGTCTTTGCAGTCCCCGAACACGGCATGGCTACCATCTGGGATGCAGACATCCTGATCTGGGCGGCGGGGCAGATCGTCGAGGCAGAAAATCTCGACCTCAAGACTTCCCGCTTCCTGCGTTTCACGCCCTATCACCTGCTCACAGCGATAGGCCGGGAAACTGGAGCCAGCGACTACAAGCTCCTGAAAGCGGCGCTTACGCGCCTGCAATCGACCTCGATCCGTACCACCATCCGCAATGGCGAACACTGGCGCCGACACCAGTTCTCCTGGGTGAACGAATGGGAAGAACTTACCCGCCGTGACGGCCGCGTCGAGGGTATGGAACTCGTCCTGCCCGACTGGTTCTACCGCGGCGTCATCGACCGTTCATTGGTCCTCGCCATCGACCCGACCTATTTCCGGCTCAAAGGTGGCATCGAACGCTGGCTTTACCGTGTTGCCCGCAAACATGCCGGCCGGCAGCCACAGGGCTGGCTTTTCGACCTCCACCATCTGCACGAAAAATCAGGCAGCCTCGCGCGTCCCTCAGACTTCGCGCTCCAGCTTCGCCGCATCGCGGCTCGGCAGCCGCTTCCAGGTTACCGCCTCGGCATCGAGCGCAATGGTCGTCGCGAAATGCTGCGCATCTTGCCTGCTCTTTCATCGACAGACCCTGTGGATAAGGCTGTGGAAACCTTCGGGAGATCACACGCAAAGGGCTTCGGGAGATCGCACGCAACCCCTTCGGGAGATCTCACGCAAAAGCACCAGCTAACGCTTTGGCCTGAAACGACGTTTCGCGCTCTTAACTTAGAGTCTAACAATAAATCTAACATTGAAGAGCGCGCGCGCGATGTGGAAAACCCCATCCGCGACACTGCTGACAACCTCAGTTTGGCAGAGAAAACAAGCTCGCGAACTTCACCCGACGGCCCCAAATCACCCCGGAATCCTGACACGCAGGATGTTGCATCGACCACGCCCGGGCTTCCCCTCGATCGCGAATTTCCCCCGACCGAAGGAGAGACGCCATGAAAGGCTTTGAGCAGGGCCGCATGGGCGGCCACGCGCTTCCTGATGATGCGCCGCCCTTCACCACACTCGTCCATCTGACCTGGGAAGAAGGCCGGATCGAGCACCGCATCCGCTTCGGCCGCACGATCTACAAACATGCGATCAATCAGCGCAACCGTGTCGTCGGCTTTGCTCCGAACAGTGTCTTTGCCTTCGTCCGCTGGGCATCCAACGATTACGGCACCGTCGTTTCCCGTATCGACATCCTGCGGACAATCAGTCGCGGCGAGCCGTTCCAGACGCTGCCTTTCGTCCGCCCCGGCGGCGATCTTCTTCTGAAGCTCAACGGTTGGCCGAAGGTCGAGCGTGTGCTTCAGATCATTGACGTGATCGAGGCGCTCGGCATCAATGCTGCCGATGCTGCGCCCGCCTATTGGCGGCATGTTCACAATCGCCTGACCGCCTCCACCGACGCTCGCCTCTATACCCGCGAACAGCACGATGCCTGGCTTTCGCGCCGGAGCATCCTGCCATGATCCCGCGCCGCTACATACTACTGACCATGCTCTGCGGCGCATCGCTGGTTGTCGTACCCGCCCTTACCAGCCATGCGCCACGTCTGATCTTTAACGCTTCGGCCAGTGTGCCGGTCGGCCTCTATTCCGTGCACCCGGTCGACGAGATCAATGTCGGGGATCTGGTCGCAGTGCTGCCGCCCGACGACCTCGCCGTCTTCCTCGACGCGCGCGGTTACCTGCCGCGTGGCGTGCCGCTCATCAAGCGTGTGCTGGCGCTGCCCGGCACCGAGGTCTGCCGTCGGAGTACGACCGTGATTGCCTATGATCACGCCTATGGTGATGCGCAGCCAAGCGACAGCTTCGGGCGCGACCTGCCGCAATGGCAGGGCTGTCGCACGCTCGGCGACGACGAAGTCTTCCTGATGAACTGGGATGCGGCCGACAGCCTCGACGGTCGGTATTTCGGGCCGCTCCCGCGCGCTTCGATCACCGCCCGCGTGACACCGCTCTACACCGACGAATACGGCGACGGCCACTTTCGCTGGCGCTTTACCGATCCGGCCCTGGAGCCGTGAGCACCCCCAACCATCAACCACAGGAGACAAAATCATGGCTGATCTTGGCAGTTTCACCCGCACGGAAACGGGCTTCACCGGGCGCTTCGAGGGGCTTGGTATCGACGCGCCACTCACCTTCGTCCCGGCCAAACCTTCAGAGGCCGAGAACGCGCCCGCCTACCGCATCCTGCTCGGTGGCGAAGACGGCCGCGACATCGGCGCGGGTTGGTCACATGTCGGCGAAAAGGCCGGCGAGTTCGTCTCTGTCGAGATTTACAGCCCGCTGTTTGGTTGGCTGCGCGCCAATCTGTTCCGCGATGGCGACAATGACGATACCGCCTGGAGTCTGCACACCAACGACCAGCGGACCAAGCGGTCCGAAGGAGCCGACAAGTGAAGGCTCAACATCCTGCAGGCGTTGGACGGTCTCCCGCCGTTCGACGCCCTACCTTCCTGCTTCTTCTTTCCGGCCTCGCCTGCGGCTTTGCACCGGCGCCAGCCATTCTGGCCGAGACGGTGCAGGTTACGGGGCAGCAGATCGACTTCTCCTATGACGCCGATATTGCCGAGGCCGCACAGCGTTACGGCATACCTGAAACCTGGGTACGTGCCGTCCTTGTCGTCGAAAGCGACGGCGATCCTCTCGCTGTTTCCTCAGCTGGCGCGCTCGGACTGATGCAAGTCATGCCCGATACCTGGGCAGAATTGCGGGACGTCCATCATCTTGGAGACGATCCATTCCTGCCACGCGACAACATCCACGCAGGCACCGCCTATCTGCGCGCCATGTGGGATCGCTACGGCAATGTCGGCGCCATGCTCGCGGCCTACAATAGCGGCCCCCGACGCTACGACGAATACCTGGAATCCGGTCGGGAACTGCCAGCCGAGACGCGCGCCTATGTCGCCGCGCTAGTTCCTCTTCTCGGCGGCGATCCGCTCGCGCCCAGCACATTCGCTGGTTCACCGAGCGTCACTGATTGGCGCGATGCACCGCTCTTCGTTTCGGTTCCTCGTAGCGCTGAATCTGCACCGACACGGCAGAAAGACGGCAGCGCGAACGCAGCTTCTGCTGCACCTCTCGTGTCGCCCAATCCGCTTGCGCCATCCTCGGGCGAGGTGTTGTTTGCCGTGCGCTCAGCTTCTGCGGGTGCGCCATGACCACTCTCGCAGGATTTCGTGCTTTGGCGGAGTGCCGGAAAGGAAAGGAAGGGTCGCCCGCCGAAAGGGGCACGGCGACTGGAATACGGCAAGGTAAAAGCGCCTGCGCAAACCACTGTCAAGCCATTGGAATGGCTTGGTATTTTGCGCATATGGCGGTCGGTCGTGCATACGCATGGGCAATTTTGTCAGCAAAATCAAAGGCAGCTTGTATGGGCGGCCCCGCCTCGTCCCTCGGGAGGCGCGCATGAGCGATAACGACAACGAGTTCCGCATCCGCCCTGGCAGGCCACGATCGACACGCGCCCAACGGGCCAAACCCTTCATCAGCCAGGTGCTGCGCGCCGCCAAACGAGCAAGCAATGCGACCGGCAGCGGGGCGACTGCCAAACTGCGGCGTGGCGGCGGTGCACCCGGCCGCTCGACCTTCGGGCGCGGCCGCAACGTTATCTCCAGAAACCGGCTCTTCGGCTCACATCGTCGTGTTGTCGCCAAGGCGCGTATTGCCCGTCACCAAGGCCGTGCTTTCCGCTCCGCACCGATCTCGGCACATCTGTCCTATCTGAAGCGCGAGGGCGTTAGTCGTGACGGCGAAGCAGGCGTCATGTTCGACGCTGGGGCCGACAACACCGACGATCTCGCCTTCGCCGATCGCTGCCAGGACGACAGGCATCATTTCCGCTTTATCATCTCCCCCGAAGACGCCGCCGACATGGGCGACCTGCGTGCCTTTACCCGCGATCTGGTCAGGCAGATGGAGGCCGATCTTGGCACGCGCCTCGATTGGGTCGCCGTCGATCACTGGAACACCGACAACCCGCATGTACATCTCATTATACGCGGTATCGATGAAACTGGCGCCGATCTTGTCATCTCGCGCGACTATATCAGCCATGGTTTGCGCGGCCGAGCCGAAGAACTTGTCGATGCCGAACTCGGCCCCAAACCCGAACACGAGATCCGATCCAGCCTTACCCGTGAGGTCGATGCCGAACGCTGGACGCGGCTCGATCGAGAGATCGCGCGTCAGGCCAATGAGCTGGGCTATATCGACCTGAGACCCGAGGCGAAGGGACCGGACGATCCTGAACTCCGCCGACTGCTGGTTGCGCGCCTGCGACATCTCGAAAAGCTTGGGCTCGCCGCCGATGCAGGCATCGGGGAATGGTTTGTTGAACCCGGTGCGGAACGGACCCTGCGCGAACTCGGCCAGCGTGGCGACATCATCAAGACCATGCACAAAGCCTTTGCAGGACTCGGCGAGGAGCGAGGTGTCACCGATTTCACGATTGACGCCGGCAGGGGTGGACCGCCCATCATCGGCAGGCTGGTCGACAAAGGTCTCCATGACGAGCTGAGCGGCCAAGCCTATGCTGTGATCGACGGCACGGACGGCCGTGCCCATCACGTCCGGCTGCGCGGTATAGAGGCGTTCGAGAATGCGCCGCCCATCGGCGGCATCGTTGAGGTTCGCCGCTTTGGCGGGCCGGACGATCCACGGCCCACCATCATTCTCGCCAATCGTTCCGACCTCGACCTTAAGAGCCAGATCGCCGCGCAGGGGGCGACTTGGCTCGATCACAGGTTGGTCGAGCGCGAACCCATGCCGCTCGGCACAGGTGGTTTCGGCCGCGAGGTCCGCGAGGCGATGGACGCGCGGGCCGAACATCTCGCAGATGAAGGGCTCGCCCGGCGGGAAAGCCAGCGCATCGTCCTGCAGCGCAATCTGCTCAATACCCTGCGCCGGCGTGAACTCGATGCCGTAGGCACGGAACTCGCGACCGGAACCGGCATGGCGCATCTGAAACCTCAGGCCGGGGAACATGTCTCTGGTACCTATCGCCGCCAGCTTGCGCTCTCCTCCGGTCGCTTCGCCGTGATCGAGGGAATTAGCCCCGATGGCGGGCGTGGTTTCCAACTCGTGCCCTGGTCCCGCGAGATCGAACACAAGCTTGGTCAACACATCTCTGGCGTCACCAGGAGCGGTGGCAGCATCGATTGGTCACTGGGGCGCAAGCGCGACCTCGGCCTCTGACGAAAGGAACCCGCAATGTCCGGCACGAAAATCCTCTGGGGCCAGATCAGTATCGTCTTCCTGATCGTGCTCGTCTCGGTCTGGGGTGGTACGCAATGGGTTGCCTTCCGGCTCGGCTTCCAGCCGCAGCTCGGCCCGGCCTGGTTCGAAATCATCGGCTGGCCGGTCTATTACCCGCCAGCCCTGTTCTGGTGGTGGTATTTCTATGAAGCTTATGCGCCGCGCATCTTCGCCGAGGGCGGAATCGTCGCCGCCTCGGGCGGCTTCCTCTCCATCGCAGTGGCTATCACCATGTCCGTGATGCGTGCCCGCGAGGCGTCCGACATCGACACCTATGGCTCGGCCCGCTGGGCAGAGAAAGCGGAAATCGAGAAGGCCGGTCTGCTCGGTCCCGATGGTGTCGTTCTCGGCCGTTACGAAGGCGAGTATCTGCGCCATGACGGGCCGGAGCATGTCCTGTGTTTCGCACCGACGCGATCGGGCAAAGGTATCGGACTCGTCGTCCCTTCACTTCTGACCTGGCCGGGTTCAGCGATCGTCCATGACATCAAGGGAGAAAACTGGCAGCTTACAGCGGGCTATCGAGCAAGGCATGGGCGCGTGCTTCTCTTCGATCCCACCAATGCGAGCTCCGCTGCTTATAACCCTTTGCTTGAGGTGCGCCGCGGTGAGTGGGAAGTGCGCGACGTCCAGAACGTAGCCGACGTGCTGGTCGATCCCGAGGGATCCCTGGAAAAGCGCAATCATTGGGAGAAGACCTCCCATTCGCTTCTGGTCGGCGCAATCCTTCATGTCCTTTATGCTGAGACCGACAAGACATTGGCCGGCGTTGCCGCCTTTTTGTCCGATCCGCGCCGCACGATCGAAGCCACGCTCGACGGTATGATGACGACAAGACATCTCGGCGAAGCTGGGCCGCATCCAGTGGTCGCCTCCACAGCACGCGAACTGCTCAACAAAAGCGACAACGAACGCTCGGGCGTTCTTTCAACCGCCATGAGCTTTCTTGGCCTCTACCGGGATCCGGTGGTTGCGGCCGTCACCTCTCGCTGCGACTGGCGCATCGCCGATCTCATCGCGGCTCCCAAACCCACGACCCTCTACCTCGTGGTGCCACCCTCAGACATCTCCCGCACCAAGCCGCTTATCCGCCTTGTACTCAACCAGATCGGGCGCCGATTGACCGAAGACCTTCACGCCAGCGACCGTCAACATCGCGTGTTGATGTTGCTCGACGAGTTTCCGGCGCTCGGGCGGCTGGATTTCTTCGAGTCTTCGCTGGCGTTTCTCGCAGGCTATGGGATCAAAAGCTTCCTGATTGCCCAATCCCTCAACCAGATCGAGAAAGCCTATGGCCAGAACAACGCCATCCTCGATAATTGCCATGTCAGAGTCAGCTTCGCGACCAATGACGAACGCACCGCCAAGCGTGTGTCCGATGCCCTTGGCACCGCGACCGAGATGAAAGCGATGCAGAATTATGCCGGCAGTCGCCTGGCGCCCTGGCTCGGGCACATCATGGTATCGCGCTCCGAAACCGCCCGCCAGCTTCTTACCCCCGGCGAGATCATGCAGCTACCGTCGGATGACGAGATCGTCATGTTGGCAGGCGCAGCGCCAATACGGGCAAAAAAAGCGCGTTACTTTACCGATCTGCGTCTGACTGAACGCATCCTGCCTCCTCCCGATCCCACAACAATGACGGTCCCTGCACGGTCGGATAGCTGGTCGAGCCTCAAGCCGATCAAACCCGACGCCGCTCTGCTCGCCGAGTCTGAGGAAGCCCGGAACGGGAAAGAAGACAAGGCCAATTCCAGCCTGCGTCGCGAACCAGAACTGCCCCAGCATGTTGAAATCGCCCACGAAAAGAAGGAGCCGGAGCCCGAAAACGAGTTCCGCCATCTACTCGGCGATGATCAGCAGGACATCGCCCGGCAGCGACAAGCCATGCGCCGACAGATGCGCGGTGTCGCCCGACAAGTCTCCATGGACCCCAGTGACAGCATCGATATGTGAGGAAAGACCATGCGCGCACGCCTATGCCTGACCCTGCCACCCGACTTGCTCGGAAAGCTCAATGATCTTGCTGATCGCCGCAAGCTGTCGCGCTCGGCCGTCGTCGAAGCTGCTGTCGCCTCATTTCTGTCGCCAGACGCCCAGGACATGCGTGAAGCCGCCTTCACCCGCAGGCTCGATCGCCTGTCACGCCAGACGGCCCGGCTGGAACGCGATCTGCGACTGACCGCAGACACGCTGGCGCTCTTCATCCGCCACTGGCTGACCATCACTCCGCCGCTTCCCTCCGACGCTCACGCAACCGCCCAGGTGAAGGGGAAGGAGCGGTTCGAGGGCTTCGTGGAGACACTCGGCATGCGGCTTCAGCAGGGCAACAGCTTTCTCGATGAAATTCCGGACGACATTGCCCAAAACACTGACGGCTCAAACACCTGAGCGACTTACGAAAGTGTTGCAATAATCATCTACACTTCATCGTAAATGCAGGGAACAACCATACCCCATATCGCCAACATCTTGCAGTCAGGCAGTTCGTGCCCGTCCGATTACTGAAGGAATTCCGCTTCGACATCACAGGGGTTGAGGTCAGCGAAGGCAGTTCACTCGCCGCATCGTCCGTGGTCGCGCACAAAATCTATTTCGGCACCTACCGCAGCGAAAAGCTTGCCCAATTGTGGATCCAGGATTGGACCAAGAGCAAGCAGGTTCAATTTCCAATATAATCATCCATCTGCAATGGCCGCTACGACCCTCATTACCGCCGTTCGGAATGCTTCCACCACCGACCGGGAACCTGCCGTTCGTTCAGTTCCGCTAGACGGCGGAGCTGTTGCTGCAAGCTGCCTGTCCGCTTCGAGGGCAAATATTGCGAGATCAGACGGAATGAGATCGTGGTGCGTCGTAGTCCATACCTGCGATCGCAAAACTGTTTTACTTGCGCTCGGAAATCTTCGTGGAGTTATATCACTTGGATATTTGAAGTTTTTGGTGAGCGAGGTGCTTCGTGTCTTGCGCGCGCGATGCGAGCTAAGATAGTGGTATGGCCCTAGAAAATGGGGTGGGGAATGTCTGAGGGAATCATCGAAATCTTCGCTGAAGGCGATTCAGCATCGCCGACTGCCCCAGTGCTCGATATTGTCTTTGTTCATGGCCTCGGCGGCGACCAGTTCGACACATGGCAGGTAGATCCGAAAAGCTTCTGGCCACGCTGGCTTGCCGAGAAATTTCCGAACTGTAGCGTGTCGAGCTTTGGATACGATTCACAGAAGCTTGCCGGTTTTCTCACTGGCGATGGCGCTTCACTGCACGACATCGCGCTGGCCCTTGCAGATGCACTGACGAACCGGGAAGCTACGGCGACACGGACCCTTTTTGTATGCCACAGCCTTGGAGGTCTAGTCGTCAAACAGATGCTGCGTCGCTGCACGGAGTCCGTCAATCCGGAGTATGTCGAGCTCGGACGGTCGGTCGTAGGTATCGCATTCCTTGGCACGCCGCACCAAGGCTCGGCACTCGCCTCATCGCTCGATCAACTTCTGCGCCGTTTTTTGAGCAAGCAGTCAAAGCAGCTTGTCCATGGTGACGACAACCTCTTCGATCTCAATGATTTCTTTCGTACCAGGGCAAACACGCAGAAGATCCATGTGCGCGCCTACTATGAAACCGAGAAGATTGCCGGAGTCTTGATCGTTGACAAAGTGACGGCTAACCCCGGCGTGCTTGGCTGTGAGCCTATTCCTGTCCAGACCAACCATTTCAACATTTGCAAGCCGGAAACCCAGAATGCGCCGGTCTTTAAGTCAGTCTGCGGGATGATACGGAGCCTCTTGAAGGCTTTTGCGCCGCCGTCAAACAGCGCCGAGGATAAAGTCCAGGGCGAACCGGATGAAAGCACCCACGCAGGAGTTGCCGACGAGAGCGGGCCGACGCACACTATGGAAGGTGTGCCGGCAGACATCGCCCGGGATTTCGAGTATTTCACAACAGCATCGGAGGATGATCGCCGAAATCTCGAACAGAAGCTTGTCGACGCGGGCCGGGCATACGCTGTTCGAGATGCGAAACGGAAAAAGGAGCGGTTCAACATGGCTCTTCGACGACACATCGCCCAAGCCTCGGCGGTCACACGGTATACCCGCGTCATGTCCGAAGTTGAAAGTCGCTTCAGCCGGCACGTTCCGCGCGCGATCGCCGAAGGCGCATGTGCACAGGCTATCGACGGGATCATCCAGAATGAGGTCATCTCACCCTGTGTTGTACTTGAGACGGGATCAGATGCGGTGACGGCAACGCTGGTTGACGGCGCACTGTACTATCTGGCGGGCAATTGTCACTTGGCGTGGGACAATGTCTAGTTACCGCGTTTGGTACGCTGGCCGTGACCCCTACCATTGCATCTTTCGGATGATCCGCCTGCTCCAGGCGAAGGACGGATCAATACCGCTCGAACAGCTTAGAATCCTTGACATGTATCTCATGTATCCACCTCTGTTACATCGCTTGACGCTGACTTCTGGTCTTCGGGAAAAGCTGCGGGGCTTGCGGATAGAGCCTCCTGCAAAGTCGTTCGTAAAGCTGCCGGGGACTGCCTCCGTGTGGCAGGATCTGCAACTCTATCAACTGACAGCTTTGAAGCGCCTCGCGGGTCTCGGCATTCTTCGCCGCGAGGACCTGCTTGAGCGAAATGCCAAGCTTGATCATGCACAGGCACCGGCGAACCTCGTCGAACACGCAGCGTCGCAAAACGAGCAGGAAAAGCCTTTGCTTCATTTTCTTGTCGATGATTTGGGTGCCTTACCCTTGTCAGGTATTGATGGGCTTGTCCGTCGCGCTGGCCTTCCATCGAGGGGTCCAGTGATATGAACTCCTCACTCCAGATCGAACGCATGCTGGTCACACGCGGCGCAAATGTCCTCTACGACGAGCCATTTCATCCCGGCGTGAATATCATTCACGGATCGAACGGATCGGGCAAGTCATCCCTCGCTGAGTTCATCTTCTTTGGACTGGGCGGCGACCTTCGGGAGTGGAAGGAGTCGGCGTCTCGCGCCGAAAGCGTCTATTTGCAGGTTCTTACGCCTGCGGGCGTGCTTACTTTGAAGCGCGACATCTCGACGGATGCGATTCGCCCGATGTCGATCTTTTTCGGTGCGATGAAGGACGCACTTTCGTCCCCTACGGAGAGCTGGCAGCATCTACCCTATCGCCGCCCCGAGCACGGCTACAGTTTCAGCCAGGTTCTGTTTAAAGCGATTGGGCTGCCCGAATCAATTAGCGATGGGGCCAGCAACATCACAATGCATCAGATACTGAGACTGCTCTACGTGGACCAGCTCACCCCGGTGCAACGCATCTTCCGGGTCGAGAACTTCGATACGTGGCAAACTAGGCAGGTGATCGGGGATCTACTTCTTGGTATCGGCGGGTATGATCTGTTCGACAAGCAGATCGCACTGAGGGCAACTGAGCAGAAGTATAAGGAAGCAGTCACGACCTTTAAAAGCCTTGTCGCGATCGCTTCGGGCTATGGCGAGAACATTCTCGTCGAGCATATCAACGCGGCCATGGCCCAGATGAACGAGGAGAGAGCCGGTCTCCTCGCGTCGATCGACGCGCTCACGGCCGCGACGGACGATGTGGTAGATCAGGAGAGGGTCAAAGCGATCCGGTCGCGCAACGCGAGGGAGTATGGGCAGGCTCGCCGCACGGTCGCGACGTTGGAGAGTGAGATCGAGACCCTCGAATACGAGATCGCCGACTCGGAAGAGTTCATTAAGCACCTGAAGCAGTCCATTGCGGACTTCGACGATGCGACTATCACGTTCGCCGCACTCGGGCATTTGTCTTTCGAGTTTTGCCCCTCATGCTTCGCCAAGGTGCATCCTAAAACGATAGGGCATTGCGAACTCTGTGATACCAAGCGCACTGACGGTGAGGAGGATTCACGCACTCTGGCCGTGCGCCTCGATCTCGAGATGCAGCTGAAGGAGTCGGAGACGCTTCAAGCTGAGCGGGCCCTTGATCTGAATGCCAAGCGAGGGGAGTTGCGTGTCGGAAAGCAAGCGCTGCGCAGAGCCGTATCAGCTGTCGAACTCGACCAAACGGGTGCGGTGACCGGACGAGAGACCGCCATCGCTGAATTGAGTCGAAAGGTCGGCTTTCTGGATAGCCAGCTCGTAGGTCTACAGAAACGGCTTGAGTTGTCCAAACGTATTGCGAAGGCTTCAGACGACAAAGAGGATCTCAACACACGTATCACAAGGCTGAAAGGCGACATCGAAGCAATCCAGCGTGCCCAGAACAAGCGCAAGCTGCTAGCCAACACGCTGGTATCCAATCAGATCAAGCTCTTGTTGGACCGAGATCTGGAAGAGCATAGCGATTTCGGCGATGTTCAGCATGTCTCATTTTCTTTCGCAGACGACTGGATCGCGATCAACGGCGAGAAGAACCGCGGCGGAAGCGCCAGCGGCTTGGTCATCTTGAAGAACAGTTTCGCGTTGGGGCTACTCGCCAGCTCTCTGCTCGACAAGGATTTCAAACTTCCTCGCTGGATGCTGTTCGACAATGTGGAAGATAAGGGTATGGTGGAGGAGCGGTCCTGGAATTTCCAAAGATTGATCGTCGAACTTTCGTCCAACACCAAGGTTCCACATCAAATAATCTTCACCACCTCGAAAATTGCACCTGAACTCGACGGCAGCCCAATGATCGTTGGCAAGCGGTATACGCGTGCCGCGCGCTCGCTTAACTGATGCGCTTCACGGTTTATGGAGGCCAGACTATTCATGGCACCGACGTTTTGATTATTTGAGGAGGATCGGCCAGCATGGCATTCGGGCAACCGCTCGACTTCATCGAGCGTGACCCCTTCATTCTGCCAGTCATAGGGTTGGGTGGTGCGCGTATAGGAATGGTTCGTCATGTCGCGTGCCTTTTCGAACGTCCCGCCATTTACTGTATAAGCGGTGATGCATTTAAGGCCCGAGCATCCTGCGCGGGCGATAGCTGCCTCTAACAGTTTCTTTGGCCGCTTTTCCTGTTCCGCCACCCAGAAGCGGTCGGGCAGGAATCCGCCCGATAGCGGCAGTTGATGTAGACAGTCGCATTCTCGGATCCTTGGCCTGTTGCAAGCAACGATTGAATAATTCAGTTGCGAATGATTCGGTCCCGACACAAATCTGGAGCGCTGCCACTCCGCCGTTCTCCTGTATTTTTATCCTACACTACTACGACAACCGAAACTTGTTGAACTGACACGTTTTGCCATTCTCTTAGTCATCCCCATCCGGGACGCGCTTTCGCTTCTTCCCCGGAAACGGGGAAGATATGGCAGGAAACAATCGCAAACAGGTAACGATGGATCGTGGCGCGCGCATGCTCCGTACCGCGCTCGGACCTGCCATATCGGAGCTGCTGCACGATCCCGCCATTGTCGAGGTGATGCTGAATCCTGATGGTCGCCTCTGGGTGGACCGCCTCGCCGAGGGACTTGAAGACACCGGCAAGCAACTGTCTCCGGAAGACGGCGAGCGCATCATTCGCCTCGTTGCCCACCATGTCGGGGCCGAAGTCCATGCCCGCGCCCCGCGCGTCTCGGCCGAGTTGCCGGACACGGGCGAACGCTTTGAGGGCCTGCTTCCGCCAGTTGTTGCTGCACCCACTTTCGCTATCCGCAAACCGGCTGTCGCAGTGTTCACGCTCGACGATTACGTCGCGAGTGGAATTATGGCTGGATCCCAGGCTGCCGCACTGCGCAAAGCCGTCTCTGCTCGCGCCAACATACTCGTGGCAGGCGGCACCAGTACTGGCAAGACCACGCTCACCAACGCCCTTCTGGCGGAGGTCGCCAGGACGCAGGATCGCGTCGTCATCATCGAGGACACACGTGAGCTGCAATGCGCCGCGCCAAACCTCGTCGCCATGCGGACCAAGGATGGTGTGGCAACACTTTCGGACCTAGTACGCTCCTCTCTGCGATTGCGGCCCGACCGAATCCCGATTGGAGAGGTGCGCGGCCCGGAAGCACTCGACCTTCTTAAGGCCTGGGGTACCGGCCATCCCGGTGGTGTCGGAACGATCCATGCAGGTTCAGCCATCGGCGCACTGCGCCGTCTGGAGCAACTCATCCAGGAGGCCGTCGTCACCGTTCCCCGCGCGATGATCGCCGAGACAATTGACATTGTTGCCGTCCTCTCCGGTCGCGGAACAGCACGTCGCCTCGTCGAACTCGCCCGCGTCGAAGGCCTCGGTCCGAACGGTGATTACCGGCTTTCTCCCGCCCTTCAGCACTCAACCAACATCGACCAAACAGGAGATTCTGTATGATCCGCCGCGCCTTCCGCATCCACCGCCATATCGCAACCGCTGCCGCCTTCACCTGGGTTGCGCTGCAAACCTCACCAGCTTTTGCTTCCGGTTCATCGATGCCCTGGGAGGCTCCACTCCAGTCAATCCTCGAAAGTATCGAAGGACCAGTGGCCAAGATCGTGGCCGTGATCATTATCATCGTCACCGGACTGACGTTGGCTTTCGGCGACACCGGCGGCGGATTTCGCCGCCTGATCCAGATCGTCTTCGGTATTTCTATCGCCTTCGCCGCCAGTTCCTTCTTCCTTTCGTTCTTCTCGTTCGGCGGTGGGGTGCTGATCTGATGGCCGCCGTCCTCGAACAGCTCGACGCCGTGCCGGGGTTCACCGCCCCGGTTCACCGGGCGCTGAGCGAACCTATCCTGTTGGGTGGCGCACCACGCTCGGTGGCAATCCTCAATGGCACACTCGCCGGTGCGGTAGGCCTTGGCCTCCAGCTTTGGCTCGCCGGCATCCTTATCTGGGCTGTTGGCCATCTTGCCGCTGTCTGGGCAGCCAAACGAGATCCGCTCTTCATGGAAGTCACGCGCCGACATCTGCGCGTTCCCGGCCATCTAGCGGTGTGAGGCGTCCAGCATGATGAACCTCGCAGAATATCGCCGCAGGTCCACCCGCCTAGCCGACTACCTGCCTTGGGTGGCTCAGGTCAGTCAGGGCGTAGTGCTGAACAAGGATGGCAGCTTTCAGCGGAGTGCCAGGTTTCGCGGACCGGATCTCGACTCTGCCGTCGCAGCAGAGCTGGTCGGCGTTGCCGCGCGCCTCAACAATGCCTTCCGCCGCCTTGGCTCCGGCTGGGCCATCTTCGTCGAAGCGCAAAGGTCGGAAGCGGCGACATATCCAGATGATCTCTTTCCTGACCCAGCCTCAGCGCTGGTCGATGCCGAGCGCAAGGCTGACTTCGAGGAGGCAGGCAGTCACTTCATCTCGGATTACTATCTGACCATCCTGTGGTTACCGCCTGCTGAAGATGCAGCCCGTGCGGAAAGTTGGCTTTACGAGGGCCGTGAAACATCCGGCGTCAATCCCTGGGAATTGGTCCGCGGCTTCGTCGACCGCACCGACCGAGTGCTCGCTCTGATGGATGGCTTTATGCCGGAGTGTCACTGGCTCACTGATAGTGAAACACTGACCTATCTTCATTCGACGGTCTCAACCAAACGGCATCGCGTCCGCGTGCCTGAAACACCGATATATCTCGACGCGCTGCTCGCCAACGAGCCGCTGACCGGCGGGCTCGAACCGCGCCTTGGTTCTGATCATCTGCGTGTTCTCACGATTACAGGGTTTCCGAGCGTCACCATGCCGGGCCTACTCGACGATCTCAACCGGCTGGCCTTTCCCTATCGCTGGTCAACACGCGCTATCCTGATGGACAAGACGGATGCAACCCGGTTGCTCACCAAAATTCGGCGCCAATGGTTTGCGAAACGCAAAAGCATTGCCGCCATCCTGAAAGAGGTGATGACGAACGAGCAATCGGCGCTCGTCGATACCGACGCGGCCAATAAAGCCACTGACGCAGATCTGGCGCTACAGGAACTGGGCGCAGACATCGCTGGCATCGCCTATGTCACCGCGACCGTCACTGTCTGGGACGAGGACGCCCGCCGCGCCGATGAAAAGCTGCGGCTGGTCGAAAAGGTGATCCAGTCCCGTGACTTCAGCGTCATGATCGAGACGGTCAATGCCGTCGACGCCTGGCTTGGCTCGCTGCCGGGCCATGCCTACGCCAATGTGCGTCAACCTCCGATTTCGACGCTCAACCTTGCTCATACGGTCCCTTCGTCCGCCGTATGGGCGGGGCCGGAAAGGGATGATCATTTCGGCGCACCCCCGCTGCTTTATGGCAGGACCGAAGGATCGACCCCTTTCCGGCTCTCTCTTCATGTTGGAGATGTGGGCCACACGCTCATGATCGGCCCGACCGGTGCCGGCAAGAGCGTGCTGCTCTCCCTCATGGCGCTGCAATTCCGTCGTTATCCGGGATCTCAAATCTTCGCGTTCGATTTCGGAGGTTCGATCAGAGCCGCAACGCTTGCCATGGGCGGCGACTGGCACGATCTCGGCGGGCGGCTGACCGAAAGTGCGGAGACATCGGTCTCGCTTCAACCTCTCGCCCGCATCGAGCAGACGCAGGACCGCGCCTGGGCGGCCGACTGGATCGTCGCCATCCTTTCGCGAGAAGGTGTGAACATCACACCCGAAACCAAGGAGCATATCTGGACAGCACTGACCTCACTGGCTTCTGCGCCTGTCGAAGAACGCACGATCACCGGCCTGTCGGTGCTACTTCAATCCAACGATCTCAAACTCGCAATCCAGCCCTATTGTATCGGCGGCCCCTATGGTCGTCTGCTTGACGCTGAGGCAGAAAGTCTCGGCAACGCATCGGTTGTGGCATTTGAGACCGAGGGACTGCTCGATACAGGCGCTGCACCTGCCGTCCTCGCCTATCTGTTCCATCGTATCGCCGACCGCCTCGACGGAAGTCCGACGATGATCATCATCGACGAAGGTTGGTTGGCGCTCGGTGATCCGGCCTTCTCCAAGCAATTGGCCGAGTGGCTGGTAACGCTCAGGAAGAAGAACGCAAGCGTGGTCTTTGCCACGCAATCACTGGCCCAACTGGAAAAAAGCTCGATTGCACCGGCGATCATCGAGAGCTGTCCGACGCGATTGCTGCTGCCCAACGACCGCGCCGTCGAACCACAAATTACAGCTATCTACAGACGGTTTGGCCTGAATGACCGGCAGATCGAGATCATCGCGCGGGCGATCCCCAAACGGGATTACTACTGTCAGAGCCGAAGCGGCAACAGGCTGTTCGAGTTGGGTCTGTCCGAGATCGGGCTGGCACTCTGTGCCGCATCATCCAAGTCAGACCAGGCGTTGATCGCTGAAATCCTCACCGAACATGGCCAGGACGGCTTTCTCGAGGCGTGGCTGCGCGCACGCGGCCTCGATTGGGCAGCCGACCTCATCCCCAACCTCACCAATGTCGAATCCGCGCCGGAACCTGAAGAGCCAGCCCTGGATATCAGCGTCCCCGAGCACCCCGATCCAAAGGAGATCATTCCATGACCCAACACCGCCTTGTACGTCTCGCGGGCACTTCGCTGCTCGCCCTGGCACTCTCCACGCCGCTGGCAATCTCACCGGTCTTCATCACGCCAGCCCACGCCCTCTTCGGTTTTGGACGGATCGTTTACGATCCAACCAATCATGCCGAAAACCTTCTGACGGCAGCGCGGACCCTTGAGCAAATCAACAACCAGATCACCTCGCTCCAGAACGAGGCGCAAATGCTCATCAACCAGGCCCGCAATCTGGCGAGCCTGCCGCACTCTTCGCTTCAGGTACTCCAGCAAAACGTCCAACGCACCCAGCAATTGCTGTCGCAAGCGCAAAACATTGCTTTTGATGTTCAGTCGATCGACCAGCTGTTCCAGCAGGATTACGGCAACCTGTCCGTATCCTCGACAAATGCACAGCTGATCACCGATGCCCGGAGCCGCTGGGAAAATACCGTTGGCGGTCTGCAGGATGCGATGCGCGTTCAGGCCGGTGTGGTTGGCAATATTGATAGTAATCGCACTGAGATGGCCACGCTGATCGGCGAGAGCCAAGGCGCCACCGGAGCGCTGCAAGCCACTCAGGCCGGCAACCAGATCCTCGGGCTTTTGTCCCAGCAGGTTTCCGATCTCATCGCCGTCAACTCTGCCAATGGCAGGGCAGAAGCGCTGGTCGAAGCTGAGCGCGCCACGGCTGCCGAACAGGGCCGTATCCAGCGTGAACGTTTTCTGGCACCCGGCTCCGGCTATCAGCCCGGCGGTGCACAGATGTTCAACAACTGACGGGTCGGGAGGGCGAGATGATGGAAGGCAAGGTGCTGGCCCAGATCGCGGCCATCGTGTTCGTCGCCGTCGCCATCACGGCAGCGATCATCGACATCACCCGTGAGGAAAAGACCGGCCCAGCTATGGCCGTTCCGGTAGTTCAACCGTTGACCGATCCCCTCCGGATCGAACAGCGCCGATGTCAGGAACTCGGCGAAGCCGCTGCCAATGACGCGGCCTGTCTCGCTGTCTGGGCCGAGACACGCAACCGCTTTCTCGGCCGATCACCAGCACCAGCAGCGCCCACCGTCAACGAAGGACGGTAAGTTATGGGCGGCACTGGCGTAATCGACAATTTCCTCGGCATCTTCACCTCCTATATCGATTCCGGCTTTGGCCTGCTCGGTGGCGAGGTTGCCTTCATCGCCACCACATTGATCGTCATCGACGTGACCCTTGCTGCCCTGTTCTGGGCCTGGGGAACCGATGACGACATCATTGCACGTCTGGTGAAGAAGACGCTGTTTGTCGGCGTCTTTGCTTACATCATTTCCAATTGGAACAACCTTGCACGCATCGTCTTCGAGAGTTTCGCCGGCCTCGGCCTTATGGCGTCCGGCACGGGTTTCTCCACCGCCGATCTTCTGCGCCCCGGTCGCGTGGCCCAGATCGGTCTCGATGCCGGGCGGCCGCTCCTCGAATCCATTTCCGACCTCATGGGGTGGATCGCCGTCTTCGAGAACCTCGTGCAAATCCTTTGCCTGTTCTTCGCCTGGGCGCTGGTCATTCTCGCCTTCTTCATTCTGGCGATCCAGCTCTTCGTTACCCTGATCGAATTCAAGCTGACGACGCTTGCCGGTTTCGTGCTGATCCCCTTCGGCCTGTTCGGCAAGACCGCTTTTATGGCTGAGCGTGTCCTCGGCAATGTGGTCTCCTCGGGTATCAAGGTTCTGGTGTTGGCCGTCATCATAGGCATCGGCTCGACGCTGTTCGGCCAGTTCACTGCGGGCTTCGGCGATGCCACCCCGACGATCGATGATGCAATGGCCGTCGTCCTTGCCGCCCTTTCTCTTCTTGGCCTCGGCATTTTCGGTCCTGGCATCGCGACGGGGCTCGTCTCCGGCGGGCCGCAACTCAGTGCCGGTGCCGCGATCGGGACCGGCCTCGCCGTCGGCGGCGCAGCAGTGGCAGCAGGTGGTGCGACCATGCTGGCGGCCCGTGGTGGCGGTGCCGCCCTCTCAGGCGGGGCTGCTCTGGCACGCGGCGGGGCATCTGCTGCTGGCGCAGCATCTTCCGCCTATACGCTTTCTTCCATGGGCGAGCCCGGTGTCTCAGGCGTCGCGGCAGGCCTCGGTGGTGTGGCGAAGGCTGGCGTCACTGCCGCTGTTTCACCCCTGAAACGCGCAGCATCCCGCGCCACCGACAACCTCACATCCAGTCACAGTGCTGGCGTCAAAGCCGGGTTCGAGGCGACGGGCGGCAGCTCGTCAATGGGAACAATTGGTGGCGCCGCCGCTGCAACGCCTGCCAGCTCAATGCCTACCGACGCCCCACCGGCCTGGGCGCAGCGCATGCGCCACAGTCAGTCCATGAGCCACGGCGTCACAGCTGCTGCCCACGCCGTCCGGTCGGGCGACAGTCATGGCGGCGGATCCTCCATCAGTGTTTCCGAAAGCGACCGCACATGAACATTTTCAAACGACCCACAACCCATTACGGCAAAATGCCGGAACCTGTAACACCCTATCAGAAAGCGGCTCAGGTCTGGGACGAACGTATCGGTTCTGCCCGCGTCCAGGCACGCAACTGGAGGCTCATGGCCTTCGGCTGCCTGATCCTTTCGGGCGGTTTCGCCTCGGCACTGGTCTGGCAATCGGCCCGCGGTACCGTGGTCCCCTGGGTGGTCGAAATTGACCGCCACGGCGAAGCCCGCACCGTTGAATCCGCTGTTGCCGACTATCGACCAACCGACCCGCAGGTCGCATGGCACCTTGCCCGTTTCATCGAACAGGTTCGCGGTCTGCCATCCGATCCAATCATCGTTCGTCAGAACTGGCTGCGAGCCTATGAGTTCACCACCGACCGAGGGGCCGTCGCGCTCAACGACCATGCCCGTGCGAATGATCCATTCACGCGCGTAGGCCGCGAGCAGATCTCAGTGGAAGTTTCCAGCGTGATCCGGGCATCGCCAGACAGCTTCCGTATTGCCTGGACAGAGCAACACTTTGAGAACGGCCAACTCGCCACCATTGAACGCTGGACCGCAATCCTCACGATCGCCCTTCAACAGCCGCGCACCGCCGAGCGCCTGCGCGCCAATCCCCTTGGAATCTACATCAATGCGATTTCCTGGTCGCGGGAGATGAGCCAATGATCCGCAGTCCCGCCAAAGCCGGATATCCGGCTTTCCGTAAACCTGCACCGGCGGTTGTCCTGCTGGCTGCAACTGCGCTTGCTGGCTGTGCAACCAACCGTACACCGCAGTTCAGCTACGATGACAATGTGCCGCCTCTGCCAGTCGTGCGGGCTGCCGTCACCGACGACACACCGCGGCCAATCCATACGCCGCCTGCATGGACAGTGGCCCGCGGTGGTGCAGCGGCTGCCACACCGGAGACCAGGGTTGGCAATGCCAATGCAGCAGCGCGGGTCGAGCCGCGCCGCGAAGGCTATTTCAACGCCATCCAGATTTATCCCTGGAGCGAAGGCGCGCTCTATCAGGTCTATGCCGCCGTCGGGCAGATCACGACCATCGGGCTCGAACCTGGCGAGAGCCTTGCTGGCGCCGGACCAATCGCTGCCGGCGACACCGCGCGCTGGATTATTGGCGACACCGAGAGCGGTTCCGGTGCAACGCGACGCGTTCATGTGCTGGTCAAGCCCACGCGTGCCGACATATCGACCAACCTCATCATTACCACCAATCGTCGTACCTATCTGATCGAGCTGCGTGCCCGCGATGAAACCTGGATGCCCGCCGTCGCATGGGCCTATCCCACGCCACCAGCAACGCAGCGCGTAACCGCGCCTGCTGCGCCGATCATTCCGGTAGAGACAGCTCGAAACCATCGCTACGGCCTTTCTGGCGACAACCCACCCTGGCGACCGATCGCCGTCTTCGACGATGGGCGCCGGGTCTATGTCGTCTTTCCGCGCGGGATCATCCAGGGCGAGATGCCGCCGCTCTTCGTCATCGGATCGGACGGCAAACCTGAGATCGTCAACAGCCGCATCTACCAGAACGTGCTTATCGTCGACCGCCTTTTCGGTGTCGCGGAATTGCGGCTCGGCTCGGGCAAACGCCAGCAGACCGTCAGAATCGTGCGCATACAGCCCGGCCAGACGGCGAGCGTGACGATCAGGCAAACCGGAGGCCCCAAAGGAACGCCGTCATGAGCAACGATGGTCACCAAAAGGAAGGAGAGATGGAACTGGTGGGAGCAACCGAAGGTCCTGCGGGTTCAATGCGCCTGCGCACTGAAGTGCCGCGCGTTACGCGCATCTCGCGCAAGGTGCTTATGGGGGCAGGCTTGGTCGCGGGGATCGGCATTGGCGGGGCACTGATCTATGCGCTTCAGGTCGTGGATCGTGGCGGTCCACCCGAAGAGCTGGTGAGCACCGATCGCCGCCAGACTGCCGATGGCTTGCAGGGCCTGCCGGGCAGTTACGGTGACGTCCCGGTCCTCGGCCCGCCATTGCCCGGTGATCTCGGTGGGCCGGTGCTGCGGGCACGCGAGGAAGGCCAACCAATCCCGGCCACCCCGATGCCAATGCCCGCAACCGATCCCGAGGAGCAACGACGGCTTGCCGAACTCGAAGCCGCCCGAACAAGCCAGATATTCTTCCAGATCAGGCCAGGCCAAAGCGCAGGCGCACCTTCGATACCATCTACTATGGGCGTACCGGGCTTGGCAGCAGCAGGAACGCAGGACCGGCACCTGACCTTCCTCAACGCCGACGTAGATCGCCGCACCGTTGCCCAAGATCGGATTATGGCGCCGGCATCACCTTATATCCTCCAGGCAGGTTCCGTGATTCCTGCCGCAATCATTACCGGTATCCGGTCCGATCTGCCGGGCCAGATCACTGCCCAGGTCACGCAGAACGTCTATGATTCCCCCACTGGCGCGTTACTGCTCATCCCACAGGGAACCCGCGTCATTGGAGAATACGACGCTGGCGTGACCTTCGGGCAAAGGCGAGTGCTCCTGGTCTGGAACCGACTGATCTTCCCGAACGGTCGCTCGATCGTGCTGGAACGCCAGCCGGGTACCGACGTCTCCGGCTATGCAGGGCTTGAAGATGGAATCGACTACCACTGGTGGGACCTGATGAAGGCGGCTGGCCTCTCAACGCTTCTCGCCGTCGGAGCCGAACTGGCGACAAGCGATGAGGATCGCCTGATCCGCGCCATCCGTGACGGGGCGCAGGACACCATCAATCAGGCGGGACAGCAGATTGTCCAGCGCCAGTTGCAGGTCGCGCCCACCCTGACCATTCGGCCGGGTTTCCCGATGCGCGTGATCGTCGCCCGAGATTTGATCCTCGAACCATATGGAGCCTATTGATGACCAACCTCAAACTTGGTCCGTTACCAAAGCTCGGCACGGTGCGGGTCACCGTATCACTGCCAGAACCGCTGAAGGAGGAACTCGACCTCTACGCTGCCGCATATGGTCGCCTCTATGGCGAGGTCGAAGCCTCTACGCTAATCCCGCACATGCTGGAATCCTTTCTACAATCGGATCGAGGATGGCGCAGCCGTAAGGCTAAAGCCGCCGGGAAATCACGCTCCACGCCCACCGGTCAACCGAGCGGAACAGGGCAATCGAACGCAACCGACGCCGATCATTGAGGGCGGTTGCTTCGCTGGCTAGTCGCCAACTCCCGCGCAAAACTCAGGAAGCGCCGCAAAGCTGGATTGTCGCTTGCCGGCGACCATACGGCGCTAAAGGGGACGATGTCCTCTGCCGCTGTCAGTGGGCGCAATGCAAGGTCGGCATGCGCCATGCTGGTCCAGCCTTCCGAGACCAGCGTGACACCCTCTCCGATCGCCACCATATGCATCAGCGTTTCCTCGGTGACATGCAGGTAGGAAACATCAGGGTAAGTGCTGTAATCAGCCACACGGCGTACGATGTAGTCATGCACCTCTGGCCCTGGCTCCATGGTCGAGACGATGAATCGCTCATCACGCAATTGTGGCCAATCCAACCTCTCACCACCAGTCAACGGATGGTTGACGGGCATCGCCACATGTACCCGCTCTGACCAGAATTCCTCAACGTCGCATCCGGCAAGCGACGCATTGCCGGTGAAAAACGCGACATCGAGTTGCCGCGATCGGATCGCGTGCAGGTGATCGCGCCGTCCGCCATCCTGAATGTCGAGCTTGATGCCAGGATAGCAGCGCCGATAGGAGGCGATCAGGTGACGCAGAAACCCGCCGGCAAGCGTGGTGATGATTCCGACCCTGACTGTGCCTTCCTCGACTCGCCCAGCGGCACTGGCGCGCTGAAACACCACCTCGGCCATCTGGAGAACCGGGATGATGTCGTCGAGGAACTTGCTGCCAGCATCCGTCAGCCGGACACCGGAGCTGGAACGCTCGAACAGGGAGATACCGAGTGCGTCTTCGAAATTGCGCACATGACGGCTGATGCTGGAAACTTTAACCCCGAGGGCGCTGGCCGCCCTGGAGAAGCTTGTCTGTTCAGCCGCCGCGAGCACATAGCGCAACGCCCGCATGTCGAACGGAAGCCCTTCTGCTGGCCAGCGCACAGGGCGCTCCCAAAGGGCGGCAGCCCTTACTGACATTGTTGGCTGCCTCGGCGTAGGCTCGATCATCTTTACATATTGGGCGCGCATGGCACTCCTCAAATGTTAGATTATCGGATGGGATTTGGCAGCAATCGATCTGCACGGCACCGGCGTAATGGGATGGTCTCACCCGAGATCACTTCAATGATCCGCTGTTGTTGGGTGTTCACGACGACGGTCATGCACGCACATCCGTAGCCATAGCCCGAGCTTGGTACATTGGTTTCTACAAATTGCTTCTCGTCAAATGCCGGAATCTTACTGATCCCAATAGGATCCGGTCTTCCCTGCATCTGAATCCACCAGCTTCCGTCCTTGTCTGTCAGCAAAATATTTCCGGGTGTGGGGTTGGAATACCAACCGCACCTCCGCTCAGCGGCATTCGCCGCCAAAGAGAAAAACAAAATCGTTAAGCAACAGATGGGAAATATCGTACGCATACTTCGTACATTGAATGAATGTCATAATTTAAAAAACAAAACTTATTGAAGTGCGCCTATCAGGTGTAATTTTTGGGCTCATTATTAAAACTAAGATGATTTTCTGACAGGTTTTTTTGGATGCCCTATTGTTTTGTCACACTATGCAATTTTATCAGAATTTCTTCTGGGCATCCGTAGTTCATTAGGTCGTTTTAGGATATTCCAGAATTCAGCAATTATCGGATCGCCTCTACAACAATCTATCGCCTGAGTTCGCTTGGCGTTAGATTGCGGTAGCGGCGCATGCTACTGCTGAGATGGCTATGGCTCGAAAAACCCACCTGCCGTGCAATTTCAGATAGCGATTTGGTGGTTGTGACAATCAATTGCTCGGCAGATTTCAGCCGACATTCGAGTACGTATCGATGTGGCGACTGACCGACTGTCTTTCGGAAAGCTCGTAAAAAATGGCTTTGTGAAAGGTTTGCTATCCTTGCCAGCTCCGATATCGACAAATCGGACTGAAGATTCGCATGAATGTAGTCATTGACATTACGCCATGCATTGGCCGTCAATCCACCTTGATGAATCAGTGCGGACGTTTGCTCTATTGAGGAATAGTTGCGAAGCAGGTGCATTGCAAAGACGATATGCAGTGAATCCAGATAAAGAGCATTGGCTTCCTGTGATTCAAGCTCCCAGCCAATCATCTCGGAAATCATCCTGGCCTTTTCATCAACGAGACCAACGCGTGGCGGATGCAGTTCATAATCTACCCGGTCGAATTCTGAACCTGCGAGTTCGGAAAGGACGGTCGGATCGATTGCGGTCAGCAGATTCGTCTTTGGCGCCCTCCATGATGCAAAGAGGTCGGTCGCCGCGGGCACAATCTCAATACTTCCGGCAGGTGCCAGAAAACGGAGCGATCGATCACTGCTTACTGCCAATTCCCGAACAGGTTGCGGCGACAGCATGACAATTGCCAAATGCGCCGACGCCTGAAACCGGAGAGAGTTTGGCCCCGTACGTACGAGCATCGTACCTATACCGCGGTGCTCAAATGTTGGACCCCAATCTACGGGCACGCCTTTGAATAGGTTGCTGCTATCACAATCCCCGCTAGCACGCGTTCCTTGCCGTGAACATTCCCGCATACCTACATGAGCGCTCCGTCGCCGATCAGACTGGCAGCGAGGAGGTTCCGCGCCCCGTGGCGACGTAATTCCTGCGCTTTGAAGAGACGCGCGTATCGTATCCTCTGGCGCTCCTGTGTCAATGAGCACGCTGCTTTGACCGACTCTGTTGGGTTTTCCAGCGTGGTTCCTCCAATGCATTTGAGCGAAGTCGCACGAACCTATCTGAACGAAATAGTGCGCTTAAAACCGCACGTTCAGCTTGGCATTGAACCCGTGTTCTTGCGCGCTGGAAGAAGCTTGTCCCTGATAAGAAACACCAAGGACTGCATGTTTGGTCAGATTTATATCGATGCCGCCCTCGATCAGGACAGCATCTCTGGCAATCGGCGTCCCTTTGGCATCAAAGGCGGTGCCGGACGAGAAGGCCATGGTCGTCAGCGGCGTGACAGCGCCAAAGGCGTGACGCCAGCCAATGCCACCACGTGCCACGGCGGAGATGGAACCGATTTGGATATCAGTCGCCCCCCTCAACCCAAGTGTGGAAAAGGTAACGTCCTGTGACTGGCTAGCTCCGTACAGGGCGGCGGTCCCACCTATTTCGTCAAAGTTATCGGTCTTCAAATGTGTAAGCTGCGGGTGCTTTTGGGACATCTCGTCATGTGATTATAGCTTTTCACGGAGCGCCTCGTAAGGCGTTTTTCCGTTGAATGCGCCGTGTGGCCTAGCGAAGTTGTAGAAGCGTTCCCATTCATTGAGCTTCGCGTGCAGATCCACGTCGCCTTTGTAGCTGAGCAATTGGTAGAATTCCTGTTGATCCGATCGATGCGAGCGTTCGACCTTTCCGTTCAGCTGCGGGGTGCCACGCCTGATGTAGGCGTGTCGGATGCCCTGGTCCTCGACATGCCAATGGAACTTAGCCTGGAACTCATGGCCGTTGTCGGTTCTGATCTCACGAATTCGAAACGGGAAGCTCTCGATGACGTGGTCGACAAAGTCGATGGCGCTGGCCTGGGTGTGTTTCTCGTAGATCTTGAGCGCCCGCACCCGGGTTGCGTCATCAATGGCGGTGAACTGGAAGCGACGGACCTTCTCGCCACGTTTTCCCTTGAACGTCAAGAACTTGACGTCCATCTGGATATGGTGGCCGGGAACCTGCTTGTTGTACCGCTTGGTGTGTACTTTTCGCAGGCGCGTACCACGTGGAAGCCGGTTGACGCCATTGCGCTTGAGCATCCGGGAGACCGTTGCGTCTGAGATCTTGATGCCGTGATAGCGCGCCAGATACCAGACGATCCGCATTGGGCCGAGGTGGTACTTGCTGCGAAGATGAAGGACTTTTTCTTCGATCTCGCTCGGCGTTCGATTGGCATGCCACTTCGGAATCGGGGGCTTATTCACCAGACCGGCATCACCGTGTTTCAGATAGGCCTTACGCCATCGGTAGAAACTGCTACGACCGACGCCAAAGTATCGACATGTCTTGGCGACGTGACCGGTCTCATCCGCGTGCTGAAGAATGCGAAGCTTACGCGCGATCTCGCGTTGATCCTTGCCCATGAACACCTCCTTCGTCCCAGAATTGGGAGTTTATGGGAGATGTCCCGCGAGTGCCGACATATCTACAATGCGCACATCGGTGAAGGCATCAAGGGTGAGCGTACCGGACCCGGAAATCACACCGGCAATGCCGAGGGCACCATAAGTCGCGAAGAGTGGCTCGCCATCATGCCCAACAAGAGGCTTGTTATGGTCATCGAGGGGAGAGGTGGTCCTTTCGCTGCCCATTTTCTTGGTGATGCGAGGAAGGCTCAGGCTCCCCTGATCAGTCGTAAAGTTGTCGGAGCTAACAAAATAGGGCGTATATGCTGTTGTTTTCTTCTCAAGATCATACGCAACCGATTGAGACAGGAAAAAATTCAGCCCGACAACAAAATCAATTTTCCCCTCGGGTTGATTTTCCTCTCTAGTTACAGAAACATTATCAAGCTGTACCGGGTACCCATTCAAGCTTTCGATCAATAATCTCATCTCGAATAGGTCTGGATCACTAGGTTGAGATTTCTCTGCTACCGTAATGATCCCGCGCCTTCTCAGCTCATCAAACGTCTCACTGCCGAGTTTGATGGCTCCGTCACCAGGCGTTCCGGTATCGAGAAGTACTGGCAGGTCCAACGCCAGTGTCTCTTTTCCATCATCGATTTTGAGCGTGTAGCCACCTTCATACTGTGTGGAGGCAGGGGCGCCATTCTTGCCCGGAAACGTATCCACGTAACCTTCGCGGTCCTGATCATACCACGGCATGATAGAACTAAACTGTGCACGAAGATGCGGGTTTAAATCGACAAGGACACATGGAGAGCACCCAGGAGTGTCAGAAGACCTATCGCCGCCTTCCCTATGAGCAGAGGTCCCGTTCGCAGCGACGATATACCCGCTTTTGGTCATCCCCGCCAAGGGACTGGACGGTATGCTTGTGGAGTATAGAAAGTCCCCAGCACCAAAAGTTCCTGCAAGGGTGTCATCTTCTTCAAACCGCTGCCCGGATTCAATCTTGGAATGAGCACTCAGATCACTATGAAATTCATAATACACCTTGTCTGCGCTCAGTTCTCCCGGCATGTAGCACTTGTCATCCATGTCCACTGACGTGACGCAAACAGCATCTTTGGAAAGAGTTTCTCCATGAAGCTCAGGTGAATCTTTTGTAAATACCGTATCTAATATCTTTGCCGCGTGATAATCACCGTCAATTGTAATAAGCTTTCTTGTTCCATCCTTGCTGTAATATGACAGCTTGTTGAAATCGACGGATTTATATACGTACCCATCTGTTCCGTCATTGTATCCATAGAATTTTCTATCAGATCTCGGCGTGTCAGTGGTGTTTGCATCCTTTCCGATTGCGGCATTGAATTGGTCGGAACCTGTATCGAAAAGGAAACGCTGGGCCTGGCCATCGCCGATCCCAACCCATATCCCGAGACGGCTGAAATACATCGATCGCGATCCATCCGGGTTCAGGATAGGATTGCCGTTGCCATCCAGATCTGGCCGATAGACATTTTCCAACGGAATTTGCCTTGGTGCGCTCTGCGTTAGCGCTTCAGCCGCTGCCGGCAGGCTGGCGAGTGCACCGACGAGAAAGACAGGAAATGCGGTCGATGCCAAAGCCGTTGTTGTAAGATATTTACTTGCATGGAGAGCGTGGCGCATCTTTACCTACTATTGTTCCTGGTAATTATTTGATTTGGGGAAGAGGCTAGAGCCTTCGCGCTGCATTTATCAGCCCGGATTGAAGACGATCCCGCACTTCTGGAGCGGTTTGATCGCCCGCTCTCTTGATGCTTTTCGCTTTGCCATGCGGTGCCCGCATCAGCTATCCGCTAGGGAAAGCTTTTGCTTTCCAGATGCTCGCCGATGAGGAAGCAGTTCACCGTGATTGGCTTGGCCTGCACCTTCTTTACCTCTCCATCGATCAGGTCACATTCGATCAGGTTTTCACCGCTGGATTTGCGGGAAGTGTAGAGGTTGACGTTGACGCTCGGCTGTCCCTTGACCCATTTCAGCTTCATCCCTCCGGCATTCTTGCCAGTGATATGTACAACACCGGGCTGCCCCGGCAATTCGAAGCTTTCCTTGCCGAGGTCAACCATACCCAACTCATCGGTGTGCTTTTCGCCTTCGCGTGTCGGCTCGCCGTAAAATGAAGCCCATACGGTTATGGTTTCATGCGCAGACTTGAGTTTTGCCGCGGCTTTTTCCGAAAGCCTGAGTTTGAAGCCGAAAGCAAGATTGGCGTCATTTGCGTGTGCCGGAACGGGTAACATCGACAGCACGGCTACAGACAGAAAACCGCCGCTGGCAAGGGTGCACGCATGCGCCCGCAGTTTGGAAAACCGGTCCCCGATCATTTTTTCATGCTCCTTCGTTGCGGCTGTCAGAACTGATAACGCAGTTCATTCGTCGGCATCCGGATCATCGACGAGGCATCCCATGCCATGGCAGCCCTGATAGTTACCCTCTTCATCAAAATTGGGTTCGCCCTGCTGGTCGAACTGGGGTGTGTCATCAATCTCCTCGTCGGGGTTGTCGACCAGACAGCCCACGCCATGACAACCATTGTAATTACTGCTGCGAGCGTAGTTGGAAGTCGTGTGCTGTCTGTTGTGCTTGCGGTCGTCAGTCATCCCCTCAACAATTGCGCCTAGCACCACGCCAGCCGCCACTGCGCCGATATCGTGGCCATGATGGTCGTAGCCGCGCGCATTGGTGTCGAACGTGTCACCGCGACCATGATGGTAACCACCGACATCGGCGAAGATGCCAGAGCAGCCCTGAGCAACCCAAATGTACTTGCTTTTGGGATTATATCCCCAGCTGCGGTTGAGGATGCACGGGCTACTGGAAGTCTGATGAATGAGTTGGGGCTTCGACAGCGGTCCGGCCCAGCATTCGCCATACTGATGATGGCGCGACTGGCATTCAACAGTGGATTGTGCCTGTGCTCCCGGGGCTTCCAGAAAGGCGAAAGCGAAAAGAGGCGCGGCAAGCCAGAGGGTTCTGTTCATCGATAGGCTCCGGTGGGATTACGTTGAAACACGCGATCAGTCGTTGATCGCAGTGACCTTGATCACGTCGGCATCGCCCACACCGGAGAACCAGATTTCCCCCTGGCCGACCATCACGCCCTGCCAGTTGGCAAACAGCGTTTCATATGTCTGTCCCTGCAGGGCATGCTTTACTTTGGCGGTAATGACTTGATCGTAGTCAGCAATGAAATGCGCGGCATCGCGGATTTTTAGCGATTTGCCACCAATGCGTACCTGGAAGGGATATTCGATCATCGCTGCAACTGCAGCCTTGTCGCCTGCGGCCACGGCTTTCTTCAAATTGTCGAAGAATGTGTGATAGCGGGTATGGTCGCCGAACAATGTATCGAGTGTGTTATTCATTTCGGCGACGGGATTGGCGAGGACAGGCAGCGGGGCCGCAAGCGCCACCAACGTTGCTGCAGCTATTCCCAGAAAAGATTTTCGCATAATGACTTCCTCGCATCAGCCGCGTCGATGATGAATATCTATCCAACCTGAGCTGACGTCAGAGCAGGCACATTCGTTTTCCAGATAGAAAACAGATAGCTAGAGCAACTATTGCTATCAAAGGAACCTTTGTGCGCCCGAATTCTCAATTCCATAGTCGGAATGTGAAAAGCAGATCGTATTCTGAAAGCCTATCATCATAGCAGCACGTCACATGCGTGCGGTTATTCAGATAGCCAGCGACTCCAATGTTCGCATTTCAGTTTTCATATAATGACCGCTTCTTTCAAAAACGCATCACTATCTGCACCGGACAACCGTCCTGATCTTGGAAGCAGGAAGACTATTTGGCAACAAGCGGAGGTTTGACGATATTAGAGAGTAATTATATGAGATCCATGTCGGTCATTGCTGCCGCTATTGCCGTCACCACGCTTGGCGCCTGCGCGCAAAAGGCAGATCGGGTGCAGGCGACCTATATGTCAGCAGCGCTTTACCAAAACCTGACCTGCGAGCAGTTGGTGCGCGAAGGCTGGACTGTTTCGAACCGCGCTCACGCTGCTGCTGGCAAACAAAACCGCCATCGCCTGGAGGATGAGGTAGCTATCACAGCTGGCGTCCTGGTTTTCTGGCCAGCGCTGTTCTTCACCCATGGCAACAATGCCTCGACAGCGGAACTTGCGCAATTGAAGGGCGAGATGGAAGCGATTGAGGCAGCATCGCGAGCCAAGAATTGCGGGATCGTCTTCAACCGCGCCTGATCTCGGCGAAACTCTCCACACAGAAACTGGCGCGCCTGCCGCAATACTGAGCTTTCGGAGGCGTTGCCACAATGCGGGACAGGATAGTCATGCGTAAGAACGGATTGAAAGCGGCTATTTCAGCAGCCAAAGTCGCAACCATTGCCGGAAAGCTGGTGCTTGCAGCCGGGATGACCATTCCGCACACGGTTCCCGCCTTTTCAGCGACACTCGATCTGCCGCCGCCCTATGTGTCCAGGGCATTGGGAGCGGTGCTTATTCCCATCAACCACGCGTCGCGCCACCGCTACCAGATCCCGCCGAAGCTGCATGGCGTTTATGTGCTGGCAGTATCGCCGCGCGGCGCTGCTGCCCGGCAGGGTATCAAACCCGGCGACGTGCTTGCCACGGTGCGCGACCACCCAATTCTTGTGCCTGCTGATGTCGATCGGCTGGTGTGGGGCGCATTGGCAGTCAGTGTTACGGATTTCTTGTTTGGCGTGGCGCGCGGCCCCGACATTGTCCATGTCAACACGAACATCACCATCAACAACTTCAACCAGTCTATCAATATCAACAATATCAACAGCTGGACGAGCATAGAAACCCAGAACAACTGGACCCAGATCGTCAATCAGTACAACACCAATATCTCCACCAGCATCACGGATAACAGTTATCGTTCCGATGTCTCTGTCCCGGAGCCCGGCCAGAACTTCGACGGCACGAACCGGACTGTTGATGACATTCCTGAACCCGGACAAAATCTCGACGGCACTAATCGAATTACCAACACGGGCACCGATGGCTTGCCAGAGCCAGGGCAGAATTTCGATGGCACGAACCGGACTGCCGATGACATTCCTGAACCTGGAGAAAACCTGTCTTCCGATGATGTCGATGATACGGATGACACGGACGATCACGTCGATGACGACTATGCAGATGACACAGATGATGACGACGTAGACGACAGCGATGCCGATGATGACAGCGATGACACGGACGACGACATCGATGATGGCGGCGACGACGACGATGCAGATGACGCGGATGATGATGACGTAGACGACAGCGATGCCGATGATGACAGCGATGACACGGACGACGACATCGATGATGGCGGCGACGACGACGACGATACAGATGACGCGGATGATGACGACGTAGACGACAGCGATGACTACGACTCTGCCGATGATGGCGACGACTACGAGGAGTGAGCGGTATTGGTGCACCTAACCCATAGGTGCCTCTTTAAGGCCACCGATACATCGGCCAGATGCCATTAACAGTTGAAAGAATGATCGTGGTTAAGGTGTCAATTACAAAGCAGTCAGCGGCGTGCGGGAACCGGCAGCCCAGTTCGCTTTTCCGGCACTTCCGGGGAGCAAATTGGGTACCGGACAGGTTGTCGTCCATACTGATCTGTAGCGTATCTAGTCTGGTTATTGGTGGGTTACTGGTTCCGGCTGCGGCTGAACAGGAGCAGCCTGTCGGGATCCCTCTCAAGCACGTCCCATCGGATGACGATGAAACGGATTTCGATTCTCTTGGCATCATGATCGGCATTAACGGCGCCCGGCCGAGGCTATACCAATTCGACACGGGTTCCGACATGTTCCTCGGCCAGTTCGATGAGACGTTATCCGGCGTACAACCGGTACCCGGGAGCAAACCCGGTCTGTATGGCTATGGTGACGGCACCTATGGCTACTGGATGCAGGAAATCCAGTTCCAGACCATGGCCTATTACCATCCTGACGATCCGAGTGAACCAATCGCAACGATACCAGGCAAACACATCGCCGGGCGCATTATCGATTGGGCCTACAACAAGAAGCATGACAGCTTTAAAGACTACCACACCTCTGACAAGCCGATCGGCAACCATGACGGTGTTGCATACTATGCCGATCTTGATGTGCGTGCGCGCATGAAGAAGGGCGAGCCCAGTGATCATCCGCCCTTCTATGGCACCTTCGGGGCGGGCGACTATTCTCAAGACAAGACCTACATGGCCTCTCCCGGGACACAGACCAAGTCAGGCTATGTCGTGGCTGCCAACTCGAATATGGGAAATAACAATACCCCCGGCTGTGCACCCTGTCTTTCTTTGCATCTTACCCCTCAGCTTCGTGCGCAATTCACTGCTATCATGCCATGGGGCAAGTTGGATTATGACTATTCGTTGCGGCAGTTTCCGAGTTCAAACGCAAACGCTTCCAATATGCATGACGGAAACTACAGCTACACGATCTCAGTGCCGGTCGGGAAGAAGAAACGGGCCGTCGATTTTCGTGGCCCAATCCTGTTCGATACCGGCACCGCAGAGTTCATCCTCGTGGATGCGGACACGACACTCACCAAATTCCGGGCCAAGGGCTACAAGCTTGCAGAGTACGAGCAAGACAATGTTGATATCAAGTTTTATGGCTTTGAAGATACGCTGAATGATCTTGAATATGATGATGTCATCATTGGGCGACTTTCAGATGAGTCTAGCGGAAACACCGTAACGATCGGCCTTCCATTCTTCCAAGAAAATTCCGTAATGTACGACCTTGAAAAGAAGGTTACGGCCTATTCTCCCTATTTCGTCACCACGAGTGATTATTCGACAGACGCGACGGCGAATACGCTGCATCTTAACGAAGTCAGTGAAGACATCGGCAGCTCTGGCTGGGTGGGATTGGCCGGAATTTTGTCCGGCAAAGGCGATTTCAAGATCAAGGAAAACGCCAACGTACGTATGACAGGCACGAACTCCTACATTGGTGCGACACATATCGCAGACGGTGCCCATCTGCATCTGGCGGGGCCGGGCAGCATCGAACATTCTGCACGCATCCTCAATGAGGGAACTTTTAACATAGAGCAGAAGGGCGCTCACATCGCGCAATGGGAGGTCGACAAAGCCTTCGAAGATACCGTTATTCGCGACATCTCGGGCAGTGGCGATATTATTCTGGGCGCAAACCGACTGATCGTCACGGCTGCGACCGGATCAATAAGTGGCTCGATCACCGACTATGACGACAATTATAAAAATCTTGGCGGCGGACTGGTGCTTGTTGGTGGCCAACTGACCATCGCAGGTGACAATGATTTTTCTGGCCTGACGGAAGTGGCAAGCGACGCCGAATTGCATGTTACCGGTCAGCTTACCGGCGACGTGTCTGTTTATGGCAAGCTCATCGTGGATGGACAGGTATTCGGCACGGTGAAGGTCAACGATGGGGGCACGCTTTCTGGCACGGGTACAGTTGGGGCCGTGAATGTTCAGCCCGGCGGTACGGCTGCCCGCATGAAAACAACGGCGGTGGATTGAGCGATGCACTGCTCCAGACACAAATCCGGCATGCGACAATTATAAAAGCGCTGTCAACCTGCGTTGAGGGCAACAGTTAAGACTGGTCCGACTACCTTCACCGTCGGGCACAGACATTTTACACCGGAGCATGACGTGCGCTTTGTCGTTTTTCGGTCCGGCATTTTTCGATCCGGCAATCCAGGATGATCACTGACTTGCAACAACATGCCGTACGCAAATGGGTCTCAACGTTAACAATCTTCCTCGTGCTGATTGCAGCCTCGGCGGCAGCGCGAGCGCAAACGCTACCGGCGGGCGATTACTACATTGTAGCAAAGCACTCCCACAAAGCGCTGACGGCTTTCGAATATGACGATGGCGAGACTTATCTCGGACAATCGGTACGCAGCGACGAAATGGACGATGCGCAGGTCTGGACCGTCGCTCCGGCCGGCGGCAAATCCGATGCGAACAGTTACACGATTCATTCCCGTAAATATGGCACAGCCCTCTCGGTTGGAGAGGAGAACGATTATGGTGACACCAGCGCTGCACTCTCCAGAGAGCACACCGCCAACGCTCCGGTCTGGCGGCTCAGAAAGCACCTTAACAGCTATGGGGTAGAAGCCGGCAAAAGCGGGAACGCGCTTAATGTGACCGGGGCCTCATTGGCGGATGATGCCTATATCATTGTCTATGAGGCCAGCAACAGTGACAACGGTCAGTGGCTCTTCTACCCGGCACGGGAACGCACAATTGCGAGCGATCCCATCTGGCACAGTTCAGAGATCGATAATACCGACCAGCTCTACCGTCTGATTGCCCTGCCTCCTGCCGGACAGGAGGCCGACCGGATGCGGCGCATGAAGCTGATGGATTACCAGGCCAGCGGTATGTATGTGCGCAAGGGCGACAGGGTCTCGATGACCATCAGGGGGTTAACGCAATCCCCTGATGGACTGACCGTCATGGTCGGACCGATGAACAGCTATGAGGGAGCCACAGACCAGAGCGAACCGCAACTGGTTCAGATGCAGGACGGGGTTAACAGCTTTACCGCTTCCCGAAACGGCATGGTCTATTTCCTCTATGTCGACAGCGGCTTCAACAACGAAGCCTTGCCGCCAGTCGAGATCGAGATCACCAGCGGCGGTATCCCTACGCCTTTGTACATTGCAGGACAGACCACGCCGGACGAATGGCGTTCCATGATATCGGAATATGCCAGTTCCCCCTATGTCGAACTGATGAACGACAAGGTGCTGATTACCGTCACGCGAAAGGTATTTCAGAATTCGAAGCTCACCGATCCGGGAAGCATCCTCGATCTTCTCGGCGAGATTATCGGCTGGTACGATAATTTTTCCGGGTTGGACAATTCATCACCTCTGCACGCGGTTTCGCCACTTCGAATGCACTATTTGCAGGATCTAGTCTCTTCAGCAAAGACGCTGGACGGTATCTACATGTATGCCGCCGACTATTTTGTCGGCATGCCGGGCGAAAATGTCGGCGATCTGCTCGTTCTGGATAAGCTGCGTCATGCCTGGTCGATCTGGCATGAAACCGGTCACAAATATCAGCAGAACGACTGGACCTGGAGCGAGGTAGTTGAAAGCACCGTCAATCTCTACTCCCTTGAAGCACAAGCCCGGCAGGGCTTACCCTCGCGGCTGAAGTCACGCGATGAGGAGACCGGCAAGACACCGCTTGATCTGGCCAAGCACTTTCTGGATCGCAAGAAACGCGATTTCGCCGATTCGCAGCAGATGCGACTTAAGTCCGATAGCGAGGACGAATACTGGGTCCGCCTGGTGATGTTCAGCCAATTGCGCGAGGCTTTCGGCGACAGCTTCTATCCGGCGTTGCATCGCTATTATCGAGAGAACCCGCTCGGCTTTGAAACGCTGAATGATCAGGACGCCCAGATTCAGGCGTTTGTGATCGCCACCAGCACCATTGCCGGACAGGATCTCACCCGTTTCTTTGCAGACTGGGGTGTAAGGTTGACAGATGACACGCGCCAGAGCCTTGCCGACCTTGATCTGCCGCCCGTAGCGGCAGGATTGTCCCGAACAGGCCTTGGCAAATGAAACTGAGCACACGATGCTGGCTCCGGCTGTGAAAGACTGTTCTCAAAGAGGTAATCGATAAAAGACTGATGACTTATCGCCTTTTCCTGTCTGTTCTGCGCATTTTTACTCTGTTTGCATTGCTTGGATGCAATCCAGCCTCAGCCCAGCAAGCCATGGTTGGGGATCCGGACAACGAAAGGGTAGCAAGAGTCGGCATATATGTGCATCCGCCCTTTGTGACAAAATCTGGCGACAGTTACGGCGGCATGGCAATCGACCTGTGGGAACTGGTAGCCGGCCAGCTTGGGATTGCCAGCCGCTACATCGAATATGAAAACGTCGGCGAGCTAGTCAGTGCGGCGGCCTCTGGCGAAATCGATACCGCCGTCACCAATATGACGGCCACCCGCGAGCGCGCCGAACGTATCGATCTCACGCATCCGTGGTTCGACGCCGGGCAGCGTCTGATGGTGCGGAAGGATGGTGGCGCAGGTACGGGAAGCCTGTTGCGGGGCCTGAGCGCGTCAGGCCATCTTCGGGCTTATGCGTGGATTGCATTCGTCATCGTTCTTGCGACTGTTCTGGTTACGCTGTTCGATCGCAAGTTTGACCGCGACTTTCCGAAGCGCTGGCGCGATGGTGTCGCCGAAAGCTTCTACACTGTCATGTCTGTGGTCACATCGGGCAAATCTCCGGCACGCAAGAACCTGTTTGGATGGATGGGGCGGATCTGGCAGGGCCTATGGCTTGTTTGCGGCATCGCGGTGCTTGCCTATGTTACCTCGTCGGTAACCAGCGTGATGACCGCCCTGTCGCTGACGAACCAGATCAATTCAGTGGCCGATCTTTCTGGTCGTATCGTGGGTGTGCAGCCAGGTAGCGTTTCGGAAGATTATGCGCGACAGGCCGGTCTCAATACGCGCCCATTCCATCATATTGATGAGGCTGCGGATGCGCTTGTAAACGGTCGGGTGGATGCCGTTTTGGGAGATGCCCCGGTGCTGGAGTATTATACGCACAAGAACTCAGGGCGAGGGCTGACAGTGGTCGGACCGATCTTCATGCCTGATAAATACGCTTTCGGACTGCCGCATGACAGCGAGCTTACACGCCCGCTCTCAGTCGAGATCATCGGCCTGCATGAAAGCGGGCGGCTTGCTGAAATCAGGGCAGGCTATTTCGGCAGCGAATAAGTCGGCCTTGCGGATACTCTGGCTCGTCGTTTTGGAGCGGTGCTTAACAAAATACCGCTCCCGCTCTTGCAGGCAGTGGCTTTAATCCAAAACGTTGAACAGCACTGCGATCCAGACGACCTGCGACGCAAGGACGCTGAAAGCATAGGCAGCGTCATAACGGGTTGAACGGAATGCCAGTCCACCGGCGGCACCTGCTATCAGCAGTGTCTGACGGATCGGATAGGCGATGCCATAATGATGGTAATATTTTTCGCCTTTCATCAGTGTGTCTATCACGTCGATAACGAAAAGCGCCAGCAACAGCGCATAGAACCAACCACGCCTCTGACTGAAGTAATCCTGGAAACCGTCATACTCTCGGATCTCATCCGGAAACAGCATGGCGGCCAACATGACGAACACGATGGAATAGGAAATCAGCAGGAAATAAAGCGCGAAGGTCCAAACACGGGTTTGCGACAAGGCGAATTCAAACCACCAGAAATGAATAATGAACAGGAAGATGCAGATTACCCAAGCGAAATGGACGGGATAAATCTTTTCCTTGCCAGGGTGCTGAATGAAACGGGTTGCACCACTCACCAACCGGGCCACGCTGAGACCCAAAATCATTCCGATGATGATGCGGATATGCACGAAGATTTCGTGGCTGGACTGGGTTAAAGTGTCGGCATCCATTATTAGCAGCAGCTTCCTGTTCTTGGCTCCGGTGAACGATGTCTCAACATTACTTTTCCGGGTCGCAACCCCATTTACCGTTTTCCAGACTGAAGTGGACTCGTCTGCTGAAACAGTTTGGCGGCTTGGTTAAGGGCGCATAGCCAGTTCGTTCAATGCTCGCTCGGAAATCCTACTGGCGGATCGGGATGTGTTACGCGATCTTTCTTTGCCTACTCGCAGCATTTTTGGACATACGCTTCCGAGCCTCCTCCTCAGCGCGAGTAATAAAACGACGGACGGAGCCGGGTCCGAGCCAGTTGCGAAGCTCCGATTGATTCATCAATGTATCCTCAACTGTTGAGAAGACGATATTACTGATCGCCTGCTGCTGCGTGCGAAGATGATCCTCCAGTAGCTTGTGCCTCGTGATGTAGCCGGAGTTCACGCCAGGGACAGAATGGTTCATCAGCATACGCGCGTCCAGTTCAGAGACACCCGCAGGAGTTGCCACGGTGCGATATGTCTGTCGTAATTCGTTGCCCCATTTAGACAGCACCTCCCTGTCTTCCTTCTGCTCAACCAGATGGCCATCAGCACTATCGGCTGGAAACAGGTAATCCTTGGCTTCGAGTGGGTGGATGTATCGACCGAAACGGATAACCCGCATCAGACAAGCGATCATCTGGCGAGACAGAGGGATATCAAAGGCACGGTCTGCGCCGCCTTTCGGTCGGGGAATGTGAAGCACCCGACGTTTGAGATCCAGATGGACCAGCCGTGCCTCTTTAAGGGCTGCGGGCCGAGATGCAGAGAGCAGCGTGAACAGATGGAATTCACGGCGGATCGGATTATCGAGCCTGGCAGCTTCAACAAACCATGCTTTAAGGTCGGCTAGGCCCATGCCGCTGTCCCGGCGCTTCTCATGATTCCAATCCACACTGTCCACCGGATTATCAGCGGGGAGATCACGATTGGTCTTACGAGCATGATTGTAGATTGCGCGAAATGTTCGCATACTTCCATTCGCGATATAAGGGCCGTTATTTTCGGAGATGGCGTCGTGCTTGGTGGCAAGCTGAGCGGGGTCTTCACCGAGTTGGATTAGGGGCGTATCCAACCAATCTTCAAATACCCTTTCCACATGATCGCGATAGCTTTCGATTGTACGCTCGCTTCGGTTCTTGCGCTCCATGGCAAGTCGATAGCGCGCCCATGCCTCCCGCAGCGTGATTCCAGCCGACTTTCCCGTAACCTCTTCTGTTTTCAGGTCAGCGATCGTCGATGCCTTGGTCACGCGTTCGTCGGACTTAGGATGCAGTCCGCGACTGATTTGGACGAGATACTCCTTTGCGATTGCACGCGCGGCACGCGTAGAGAGTTCGGCTGTATCCCCAATCGCCAGTCGCAAAGTAGAAGCGCGCTTGCCTTGCTCTCGAAGATCGCCCTGAATCATGAATGTTTTTTTCTTGATGCCCACCAGGAGAAAGAAGCCCTTGAGTTCAGTGTCGCGGACAATATAGCGCCCCTTATCGGGTGCCGGGAGGCGGCCGATTGTTTTATCATTGAGTTGGATACGGAGCGTCGCCATAGCTTCAGTCCCATATTTTGAAACGGTTTTTGAAACGGTTTTGGCAAATCGAACGATCTGGAGGGATAGGTTCGATGCGGCACTTAATTATACGATAATTATTTGATTTTCAATAAACTATTTTTGTACATACGAAGTTAGGAGGGCAGCTGGATATTACAGCGAACAGATAAAATTGAACTACGAATCTGGGGGTCAGAGGTTCGAATCCTTTCGGGCGCGCCATTTCACGGTTGATTTCATTGGATATTTTGGCCTAACGAAATGTGCCGTGGTTGGCATTTTGCAGTTATTTTGCAGAATTTGTTGCCGCGTTGTTCTCGTAGATAGGGCTGGTTGGGCAGCAATTATGCCGCCCTGTTCTGCTCCACAGCCTTCAGCCGCTCCGTAAAAAGATGATCATATTCAGGTCATACATACGGCTGGCGGCGTCCTTCTCGCCAAGAAGGTAGCAGGCTTTGAAGATGTTGCCGAGCGCAAACGACATGCGCTTGTGCTCGATTAGATCGTTTAGTTCGGTCGCGCCTTTGGGTAACCATAATAGCTGGTACTGCCGCCATCGCTGGTGGTGGCTTACCCAGCACGCGGTCGCAGAATGATTCTGGCACGGTGATGTCATCCTCCTGCAATGCGTAGCCGCGACATAGTGGCGATCGAGATGTTGGAATTTTTCGTCATCTGCTCGATTTCCACACCAGCTGGCTTGAACCTCCCCAAAGGGCTTGAGAATAGGCGCGCAGCATTCTACGATGGAAAGTAATCAAAATGATAAAAACGGTAAATCAGGGGATTTTATGAATATGAAAAGATTTGTCGGATTGGCGGCGGCGGCGTTGATTGCGTGTGGCGCGACCATGGTTGGCGCGCAGGAGATGAGCTTCTTCCGCATCGCCACCGGTGGCACTGCCGGAACCTATTTCCCGATTGGCGGCCTGCTCGCCAACGCCATTTCCAACCCGCCCGGCTCGCGACCCTGCGAGGAAGGCGGCAGTTGCGGCGCGCCCGGTCTCGTCGCCACGGCGCTGGCCTCCAACGGCTCGGTCGCCAATATCAACGGCATTGCCGGTGGTTCGATCGAATCCGGCTTCTCGCAATCCGACGTCGCCTATTGGGCCTATACCGGCACCGGCGTCTTCGAGGACAAGCCCGCCATCGAGGAACTGCGCACCATCGCAAATCTCTATCCTGAAAGCATCCATATCGTCGCCCGCGCCGATTCCGGCATCAATGGCGTCGCGGATCTGAAGGGCAAGAAGGTCTCGCTCGACGAGCCGGGCTCCGGCACGCTGGTCGATGCGCGGTTGATTCTGGCCGCCTATGGTCTTACCGAGGCCGATATCGAGCCTGAATATCTGAAACCCAACCAAGCCGCCGACCTGATGCGCGACGGCAATATGGACGCCTTCTTCTTCGTCGGCGGCTTCCCTGCGGGTGCCATCGCCGAGCTTGCCACCAGCCGCGCCATCAAGCTGGTGCCGATCGCCGGTACAGAAGCCGACACCGTGGTCAAGGAATATGGCTTCTTCGCCATCAACACGGTGCCGGGTGGCACCTATGAAGGCGTTGCCGACGATGTCCAGACGCTCGCCGTCGGCGCCCAATGGGTGACGGGGGCCAGCCAGGATGAAGAACTGGTTTACCAGATCACCAAGGCGCTGTGGAACGACAGCAGCCGCGCATTGCTCGACGCCGGGCATTCCAAGGGCAAGGAAATCCGTCTGGAGACGGCGCTCGACGGTGTCGGCGTGCCGCTGCATCCGGGGGCCGAGCGCTTCTATCGTGAAGCCGGCCTTGACGTTCCTGTCGGCGAATAGTCCGCCAGTGCTTTAGCGGCAGGACCGGCGACCATGCGCCGGTCCTGCCTTTTGCTTGCCTATGAATACACACCATAGCACAGGGCGGATACGGCGATGACCGAGGCGACGACGCTCGACGAGCAACAGGCGCGCGAACTTGAAGAAAAGTTCGACCCCGAAATCCGGTTCCGTCCGCTGGGGCCGCTGGCTGGCTGGCTGTCTGCGAGTTTGCTGTTTTCGCTATCGGCCTTTCACTATTACACCGCCGGTTTTGGATTGCTGCGCGAGGTCACCCATCGCGGCATCCATATGGCCTTCGTGCTGGGGCTGATCTTCCTGGTCTTTTCGGCAAGGCGCGGTGACACGAAGCTTTATGCCTCGTCATGGTGGCGGCCGGCCGGAATACCCGTCTATGACTGGCTGCTGATGGCGGCGGCGGCGGTCACCACGCTTTATGTGCCGTGGATTTTCCACGACCTCGCCTTTCGCGTCGGCAATCCGCTTTCGATCGACCTCATCATGGGCACGCTGCTGATCGTCGTGCTGCTGGAGGCAACGCGCCGCTCAATGGGCTGGCCACTGCCGGTAATTGCCGTCATCGTTATGCTTTATGCGCTGCTTGGCCGTTATGCGCCGGGCGTGCTGGTTCATCCGGGTGCGTCCTGGTCCTCCGTCGTCAACCATCTCTACCTCACCAGTCAGGGCATATACGGTCTGCCGGTCGGCGTGATCGCAACCTATGTTTTCCATTTCGTGCTGTTTGGCGTGCTCGCCACCCGCATGGGGCTCGGCCAGCTCTTCATCGACATGGCCACCTCGCTTGCCGGGCGCTATGCTGGCGGGCCGGCCAAGGTGGCGGTCGTCTCCTCGGCGCTTCTGGGCACCATCACCGGCTCGTCCATCGCCAATGCGGTGACAACCGGCGCACTGACAATCCCGGCGATGATCCGCATCGGCTACAAGCGCCATTTCGCCGCCGCCGTCGAGGCCGCCGCCTCCACCGGTGGCCAGATCACCCCGCCGATCATGGGCGCTGCCGCCTTCCTGATGATCGAGTTTCTCGGCATTCCCTATACCCACATCATGATTGCCGCCTTTGTGCCGGCTTTCATGCATTTCTTCGGCGTGTTGATGCAGGTGCATTTCGAGGCCAAGCGCCGCGGCCTGCGCGGCCTGACCAGGGACGAGATGCCGCAAATCTGGAAAGTGCTGAAGCGCGACTGGCCAACGCTGTTTCCGCTCTTCGTGCTGCTTGGCGTACTGATGAACGGCTATACGCCCTATCTGGCGGCCTTCTGGGGCATCACGCTGTGCATCGTCGTCGGCCTGCTCAATCCGCGCAACCGGCTGACCATCTCAGACGTGTTTGAAGGCTTCGTCATGGGTGCGAAATATGCGCTGGCCGTCGGCGCGGCGGCCGCCACCGTCGGCATCATCATCGGCGTCGTCACCCTGACCGGGGTTTCCTTCAAGGTCGCCTTCATGGTCACCTCGACCGCTTCCGGCTGGGCCGCCAGCATCGCACCCTTCATTCCCTTCGGGCTGATGGGAACGGCTGCACTGACCTTGATGATGACGCTGATCCTGACCGGCGTGGTCTGCATCGTCATGGGAACCGGCGTGCCGACCACGGCCAACTATCTCATCATGGTGACGGTGGCCGCGCCAATTCTGGCGCTGCTCGGCGTCGAGCCGATCGTCGCTCACTTCTTCGTCTTCTATTATGGCATTCTGGCCGACATCACGCCGCCGGTCGCCCTTTGCGCCTATGCCACCGCAGGCATTGCCAATTCCAATCCATTCACGACCGGCAACACCGCCTTCCGCCTTTCCATGGGCAAGGCGCTGGTGCCGTTCGTATTCGTATTCTCGCCCTCCATGCTCATCATGGTCGAGAACTTCTCGCTCTATGAGTTCCTGCTATCGACCTATGGCTGCGTTTTAGGGATCACCGCCTTGTCGGCGGCGTTTTCCGATTATCTCGCAGATCGGTTGTGGTGGTGGGAAAGGATTTTGCTGGCCTTTGCCGCATTCCTGCTTGTCGCACCAGAACTGACCAGCACGATTGTCGGCACGCTGATTTTCCTGCCGATCGCATTGCGGCCTTTGCTGAAGAAGCGCGAGGCTCTGGCCGAACCGGCGTAAAACACGACCTGTTTCGGAAAGGCCGTGTTTTGCCCGTGGCCGCCAGCAGCCCTGCCACCTGCTGGCTAGAGCATTTTGTGAGTACAGATGGAGCCCATCTGACGTCACACAAAATGCTCTAGGAAGGGATAGTCGTTAGAGTCAGGACCTATTAATAATGGTCCGTAACCGGCTTGACGGGTCCATCATAGCGTTCCTTCGATGGCTTGCCTGTCAGAGAGGGCAATTCCAGCGCCTCATCCGGCAATTTATAGTCTGGCACCAGATCAAGCAGGTGTCGGATCAGGTTGAGCCTGCCGCGGCGCTGGTCATTGAATTCGACCATATACCAGGGAGCATGAGGCGTGTGGGTGGCATGGAACATCGCATCGCGGGCGCGACCATAGTCCTCATAAAGATTACGCGATTCCAGATCCACCGGTGAAAGCTTCCAGCGCTTCAGAGGATCCTGAGCCCGTTCGGCAAAGCGCTCCTCCTGATATTTCTGATCGACCGCCAGCCAATATTTGAAGAGCAGGATACCATCATCCACAAGCAACTTCTCAAACAGCGGCGCCTGTGCGAGGAACTCATGATATTCAGCGTCAGAACAGTACCCCATGACCTTCTCGACGCCAGCGCGATTGTACCAGCTGCGGTCAAACAGCACGAGTTCTCCTGCCGCTGGCAAGTGAGCCACATAGCGCTGAAAATACCACTGCGTTGCTTCGCGCTCGGTCGGCTTGGGCAATGCTACCGTATGCACCTGGCGAGGGTTCAACCGCTCGCTGATTGTATTGATGACACCGCCCTTTCCGGCTGTGTCGCGCCCCTCAAGCAGCACCATCATTCGCTTGCCGGTCTTGCTCAACCACCGCGCGACATTGTTTAACTCCAGTTGCAAGGGCTCGAGCAGTTTCTCGTATTCCTTCTTTTTCATTTTATCCATGATTGCGCTCCGCTCGTTTTGTTCAGTTGCAATCGCATCGTGCTTTACAATCAAGTGCAACCTGTTTTGAGAAAAAGAGAAGATTATCTTACTCTTTTCGATAAAATCTCCGTTGCCTGGGAGAAATTCTACAATTTTTCCAAGCCGCACGGAGCCTTTCAACGGCAAGGCGCTTTACGAGATGCATCACAAAAAGCTATAGTCGCACAAAGAAATGTCCTAAAAACACCTGCAGCTTACACTTTGGCGCCTGACAGATACGCGACACTTCAGGTTTTTCAGGAGAGGGGGAACTTGATCGTGGATTTCGGTTTCGGGACGATCCTGCTTATCATTCTTTTGGTGATCGCTGGATATGTGGTTGTTGCCTATAACGGCCTCGTGAAGGCTCGCCAAATGATGCGCGAAGCCTGGTCGGGCATTGATGTGCAGTTGAAGCGGCGTGCTGACCTGATCCCCAACCTGATCGAGACTGTCAAGGGATACGCCCAGCACGAACGTGCCGCACTGGAGGAAGTGACCGTGCTGCGCACGCGTGCGCAAAGCTTGCCCAGAGATGATGTCGCCGGACGTGCGCAGGTGGAAGGCATGCTTGGGCAAGCGCTGGGCAGGCTTTTTGCGGTTGCGGAAGCCTATCCCGACCTCAAGGCCAATGAGAACTTCATGCAGTTGCAGGGTTCGCTTGAGACACTCGAAAGCGAAATCCAGATGGCGCGGCGCTACTATAACGGAGCAGCGCGCGATCTGAACGTCAAGGTCGAAAGTTTTCCTTCCAACCTGATCGCCAATATGTTCAGCTTTAGCCAGGCCGAATATTTCGAGATCGAGAATGCACAGGACCGCGCCGTGCCGAAGGTGTCGTTCAACTGAAGGCCCTTCAGATGAGGTCCATGGCACGATTTGTCATTGCCGTCCTGCTGGTTTTCGGCCTGTCTGGATACGCGCTGGCGGCTGAGGAAATCCGCAATTTTCACGCGCTCGTCGAGGTTGCCCCTGATGCGACATTGACGGTGACAGAAACCATTGCCGTCAATGTCGAAGGCCGGCAGATTTCGCGCGGCATCTTTCGTGACATTCCGCTGCGTTATGAAGATGAGACCGGTCGTACACGCGAAGTAAAGCTGGATGTCCAGTCGGTTATGCGTGATGGTAAACATGAAAACTATACGCTCGAGCGCGATTCCGGTGTCCTGCGCATCCGGATCGGCCATGCAGCGACGCTCCTGCCACACGGGCTGCACAGCTACGAGATCACCTATGAGACAACGCGGCAGATCCGCTATTTCGACGATCATGACGAACTCTACTGGAATGTCACCGGCAATGGCTGGGACTTTCCGATTCTGAAATCGAGCGCCGAGATCAGGCTGCCGGCAAGCGGTCGTGCGACAGACATCACCTACTATACGGGCCGTTACGGATCGACCGAGCAGGCAGCACGGGCCGAGCGACGGGATGGTGGCAATCGCATATTCATCGAGGCAACACGGGTGCTTGGCCCGCGCGAAGGGCTGACGGCGGTTGTCGCATTTCCAAAAAATATGGTCGCCCCCCTTTCTGCAGCCGAACGCAGGGCCGACTGGTGGCACGACAATCTTGGCTGGATCATTGGCAGTGGTGGACTGGCGATCGTGCTTGCCTTCTACCTCTGGGCCTGGCGTCGCGTCGGACGTGATCCGCCTGCGGAGCTCATGGTGCCACGCTGGACCCCGCCGGAAGGCATTTCGCCAGCCCTTGCAAATTACATCGAGAAACGCGGTTTCCGTGGCGTGGGCTGGGACGCCTTTTCTGCTGCAATGATCAATCTTGCGGTCAAGGGACATCTGGAACTGGACCAGCCGAAGAAAACCATGACGATCCGTCGCAAGGGCAATCAGGGCATGCCCGCTGACCTGGGCGCAGGAGAACGCGCCATTCTCAGCGCCCTGCCCAGCGAGGGAGATACGCTTACCGTCAACAAGGCAAATGGTGTGACGGTGCAGGCGGTTGGCCACACATTCCGGCAGGCGATGGAAAAGGAACACCGCAACAAGTTCTACCATGCCAACCGGATCTACCTTGCAGGCGGCATCTTGATGTCGGTGGCCGTGCTTTTGTTCGTCATTGCAATAGGAAATTTCACCCCGGAGACAATCGCAGCGATCATCGGTGCTGCAATTCCCTCGACGGTCATTGCCCTCCTTGCAGTCAATGTGGGACGCCGGTTTCGCAGGGCCCGGTCGCTCGGCGCACGGATATGGGCAGTCATCGTCACGGCCTTTGCTGGTTTCATTTGCCTGAGCAGTGTGGGTGGTTTTCTCGCCATGCTGATGCAAATCGAATTCGATCCGCGCGTGCTTGCGGTTGTCGTGGCGCTGGCGATAGCCAATATCGTCTTCTTCTTCATCATGGGCGCACCAACCCCGATCGGCCAGAAGCGTTCGGCTGAGATCGCCGGTCTCAAGCAATATCTGACGCTTGCCGAGAAGGACCGGATGAACATGCAAGGTGCGCCTGAGATGTCGCCGCAGCATTTCGAGACGCTGCTGCCCTATGCGGTTGCCCTGGGGGTTGAAAAGCCGTGGTCACGCACGTTTGACGCATGGCTGGCGACCGCGCTTGCGGCGGGCGCGGCCGCCTATGCCGGACCGAGCTGGTATCATGGCGCCGATTTCAGCCCCGGCAAAGTCGGCTCCAACCTCGGCAATATGGCGAGTTCCCTGTCAACCAGCTTCACTGCCTCGTTGCCGACCCCGAAAAGCTCATCGTCCGGCTTCTCCGGCGGCAGCGGTGGTGGTTTTTCAGGCGGCGGTGGCGGCGGCGGCGGCGGCGGCGGCTGGTGACCTTCAGGACAGACAAAAAGCACACGCAGCGCAGCAGAACAGAGCATCAAGAGGCTTGAAACACAGCATGCTTCCAGAATGGGGACCTGTCGCGGTTTGATGCCGCTCCTTTGATAGCATTTACTGCACCAAAGGAGACGAACTATGGCTTCAGCAAAATTGGTGATGTTTCACGAAATAGCCACACTGACAGTCGCAGAATCGTTTCTTCATACTGTTAATCGCACGACATGCCAGGCGGTAAGGAGTGGACTGTTGATTTCCGCTGAGATCTGACCCGGGATTGGGGGATTTTTCCACTGAGATTTGACCCATGTTTGA
>NZ_JBHSLL010000044.1:0-8223 GCF_042656785.1 Aquamicrobium segne | reverse complement strand
GGACTGGAGACGCATTGCCACAAGATATGACAAGCTTGCAGTCAACTTCGCAGCAACATGCTACTTGGCCGCTATCTGCATATGGTGGTCATGATTGAGTCTCGACCCTAGAGCGCCGTGCGTCCTGTCGGACGTACAAAGGACGCTCTAACTCTTTGAATAAGCATCGGAATTATCCAAAGTCGATTCCACTTTTCGGTCCGATGCTCTAGCAGCGACACCGTAAACCGCTTCCATGGGAAAGGCGGCTTGATCACTGCCCGCCATCCTCAACGGAGGCTTGCAACAATTTTTCTATATCAGAAAAATTGATCTTGTTAAGAAGAAAAAACAATTTGAATTATTCTCAAGATACGTGAAGCTAACGATGCACACCTAAAGCCTGTCGCTTTTCTTTCAGATTCACGCAACACGCTTTAAGTTATTGTTATTACGTATGTCTTTACCCCGAAACTGGTTCTCAAGTCTCGGGAGACAGGCCTTAATATGTACGAGGGGTAAATTTTGAGTGCGGTACATAAGGGTAGTTACGCGAAGTAATCAGCGCAAATTCTGCTAAATTATATAATATCTTAGCAATATTGCCAAGATTTATGGGAGTTATTGGCATGAGAGTGCCTGGGTTAGAGGGTGCGCTTGTGCAACATCCGTGCATATTGTCTTTCAGTGACTTTGATGAGCCAGAGACGTGGCGACCAGTCCTTGAAGAGCATTTGATCAATATGGACTTCCGTGTTTTTCCAGACATCGGAGATCCCGAGGATATCAGGCACGCCCTCATCTGGAATCCTGCACCAGATTTCTTCGAGCCCTTCAAAAAATCTCGCACAGCCTATCAAGCCCGGAGCGGGAGTGAACGGGCTTAAGGGCAGCAATATGCGTGCGGCCAGATCACACACACTCCACGCCTAAGGAGGGCGGACGAATGACATTTACTAAAGACATCTTTGCTGGACGTACAGCTGTCGTTACGGGTGGCACCTCCGGGATTGGCGCCTCTACAGCCACACGGCTCGCAGAGCTTGGAGCCACCGTGCATGCCTTAGGGTTGGGGGCAGACAAGGTCACGTTCGACTCTGGACTGCCGATCTCACCTGTCGAACTCGACGTGACAGATGTCGGGGCGCTGACTGACTTCTTTAAGAGCCTGACCTCACTGGATATTCTTGTGCCAGCGGCGGGTATTTCCGCGACCGGGCGCGAACTTGAACTCGAGGTGTTCGAGAAGGTCATGGATATCAACCTGACCGCGGTCATGCGCTGCTGTGCGCTTGCTCATCCTCTGCTCTGCCAATCCAAGGCCGCGTCGATCGTCAATATCGCATCAATGTATTCGACCTTCGGCAGCAAGGACATTCCTGCTTATGCGGCCAGTAAAGGCGCCGTGGTCCAGCTTACCAAGTCGCTGGCACAGGCCTATGCTCCCGACGGCATTCGTGTGAACGCCGTGGCGCCCGGCTGGATCGACACGCCGCTGCTTGCACGGTTTAAGGCCGACGAGGCCCTGTCAAGCTATCTGCTAGGACGCACCCCGCTCAACCGTTTCGGTGCTCCTGCTGAAGTCGCGGACGCTATCGTATTCCTGTGTAGCGAAGCGGCTTCGTTCGTCACTGGGGCAAGTCTTCCGGTAGACGGGGGTTATCTGACCGTTTGAGGCAAGCATTGTCATCCAGAACTTAGAGCGCGTCCGGTTTAGGGCATCGGACCAAAAAGTGGAATCGGTTTTTGGATGATTCCGATGCTCATTCAAAGAGTTAGAGCGTCCTTTGTGCGTCCGACAGGACGCACGGCGCTCTAATCACAGGCTTTGAGGAAGAACCAATTGAAGTGTAAATCGACAGCACTATCGCGATGTATGAAGATCAAGGTTTCCGATCCACCGGACCTCCATGGTCCGGCAGTCCCAGCCCGGAACCAGATCGGCCGCCGCCTGACGTGCCAGCACATTGGCATTCTGGTTGGCGACTGCATCAATATAAGCGACGTGGCAGGTATTGCCCGGCTCGATCCTGGTGACGACAAGTACCTGCGTATCGGGAATGAAGCCTTCTGACCGGTCAAGGCGATATCGTAAAATGGTGGCAACCGGCTGTTCACCAAGATCGGGATGATCGGCAATCAGCCATTCGAGCTTTTCACCGATAGTGTTGAAACCCGGCATCGTCTGGCTCGCCGCCATCTCATCGCGGGCATCGAACCCATAGGAAACGAACATGCGCAGGTCGCCGTCCCTGATCAGAAGCGGATAGCCCTTGTAGCCGGGGCATGCCAATTCGGCACTTTGGCCGGGTTCGACCGCGAGCGTGATGCAGTTGGAGGAACCGGTGTCAGTATAGGCACTACGCCATTCCTGCGCGCTGGCCACGTCCAAAATTGCCGTGCTCAGAACGATGCTCAACGGAATAGTGTTTCTCATTGCCGGTCTCCTGCTTCACCTGCGTCGAGGCCGGTGATTGATGCAAGCCGTGTAAATATAAGAGCAATCCAGCTACCGTTCTGACGAATAGTGTTTCTTCAGGTAGCTCAGGATCGTTTCCCGCAGTTCCTCGCCGCCATCGGCCATACCCTGCTCCTCGATCATCCATCGCCACAGATAGTCCCACCTCGCATCCGTAAGACGCTGTTGCCTGACCAGCGCAATCGAGTGACAGGCCGAACACATATAAAATGTCTCTTCCGCGCCGGGCCCGTCGATCAGACCGTCAAATTCCGGGTTGCCTTCAGGCTGTGCGGAAGCGCCAGGCAATGGCATTACCGGACGCATCGGGTCATAACCGGTGGCCTGCGCTGCGGCAGGCAGGGAAAACCCCGCTACCGCAGCAATCGTGATGGCTGCTTTTAAAAGAAGTCTGTAATACACAATCAGTCCGATCAGCTGGCAAACAATGCGATGCGATGGATCATGTTGTTGCCATAGCCGCGCGGATTCCATCCGGGCGTGACCGCCGGTTGCGAGACGTCATTCATGTCTGTCGCTCGCGCCCATACCTCGTAATAGCCCTGCTCGGGCGGGGTGACTTCAGCACGCCAGCGCTGCCAGGCATATTTGTTCGGCGCCGGCTCAAGCGTTGCCTCCTGCCAGGTCTGGCCGAAGTCGAGCGAGATATGCATCGCCTTCACGTCACCATTGCCTGCCCAGGCATGGCCACGCACTTCCACCGCCTCTCCCGAAGCAACCTGTGCACCTGTCGTCGGCGCGGTGATGATCGACTTCACCGGCATTTCGGTGAGGATTTCCATATCTTCTTCCGGAACCTCGGTTCCCGGAGCCACAGGATATTTGGGCATGCGATAGGAATAGCCGCCCATCTTGGGACCGTCATGCTCCTTGTCGCGAATCCAGATCCGCGTCAGATATTTTTGTGAAACGGAACCCGGATAGCCGGGGATCACCAGACGCACTGGGAAGCCGTGCAGTGCCGGAATGTCCTCACCATTCATCGCCCATGCAATCAGCGCTTCCGGCTCCATGGCCTTCTCGATCGACACACCGCGCGAGATCACCACCTTGTCGGGATCGCCGGAGATATCGACATCGTTACCATAATGGCCGGTATAGACGGCTGACGACTTCACACCAGCCTTTTCAAGAACATCACGCAGCCGCACGCCGGTCCATTGCGGACAGCCCACCGCACCAACCGTCCACTGGTTGCCGGAAGCGCCGGGCTGGAAGAATGCCCGCCCATTGCCACCGCATTCGAGCACCAGCGCCAGTGTGACCTGCTCGAAGTCGTTCTTCAGATCGTCGATGGTCAGGGAAAGTTCGTTCTCAACCTCACCATCGATGGTGAGCATCCAGCCAGACGCATCCTTGTCAAGCGCAGTTTGCGGGACGAGGCCATTGGCGCGCACGAACAGGCGCGAATAGGGCGTGATATCGTCATCCAGCAGATGCGCCGGCGTCTCTGCATTGAGAGGCCGGTCATTATGGACTGTCAGGCCGTCCTTTTCCGACATGAGATCAGCGCCGGTGTCCTGCGCAAATGCCGCAGGAACAAGGCCCTTGGGGAAGTGTTTTTCGAAGGGTACCGCCATACCAAGCGCTGCGCCAAGGGCGGTCAGTCCAGTACTTTTCAGAAAGCTGCGTCGATCCGAAACAGTGAGCCGCTCAAGAGTGGTCGACGTGATCTCCTCCGGTTGATCGTGATCTTCCTGCCTGTCGATTAAAAGCTCCATCTGTACCTCCCTGTGCATAGCTTGCGGTTTACAAAACAACCGCCTGGATCATTGAACGCCAAACCCTCAGTGTATATTTTCAGGACAGTGTAGACGAACGAACGCTAACAGACCACCCTTGACCAAATATTCTTGCTTCGTTCCTGCTATTTGCGCCTCAGCACCCGTCGGCCCCACAACCGGTAAGATTGGATATGCCGCACATCGGTAGTTCGCATGATCGTACGAAGCGTGGTCCGCAACCTTTCTTCCAGGACTGGGTGATAGAACGGTATGCGGAGGAGATCGAGGACCATCAGCTTCGGGACAGTGGGTGGTGACGCGCGGTCCAGACGGCAAAGTCATGTTTCTCTTCGGAGAGGTCCAGCCTTCAGTCGTCTGCTTACCGCTACAGGTCTGCGATATCGAATTGCAAGCCGGCGAAATCGTCCGCGACGTGCTGCTTGGCGACACGGTGCGCTGGAAGGTCGAACCAGCTACCTCCGGCGCACCTGTCACATCCAGCTCAAATCGCATCAAAGCCAGTATGCGTCAGTGCAGCGATCAAGCACCGTACCACATGCGCCGGATCAATTCATCACGACGAATAAAGTGGTGATAGAACGCGGCTCCTATATGGGCGACGAGCAAGATCACCAGCAGGAAGGCGCCAATGCCATGAGGGACACGCGGCGGATAGTCGTGGAAATCCGGCAGTACGCCGGAGCCGCCGAAGATGCTCGGTCCGGCATCACTCAGGACCATCATGCCAATGCCGCTCGCCACCATGCCGAGGATGACGACATAGAAGGCGACATGCACGAAGCGGGCGAAACGCTCCTGCCATGGCCGCGATCCTTCGACCGGAATCGGTTTGCGGTCGAAGCGCCACCACCACACGATGCGGAAGAGGGTCAGCAACAGCACGGTGATCGCCACGGGAATGTGGAGGCGAAGGAACCCCGCCCGGGTTGCGGCATCCGCCGCCTGATCGGCCTGGAAGCCTGAGCCGAGCGCAGCCAGGATCAGGATTGCGGTTAGCCAGTGGATGGTCACCGCCACCGGGCCGTAGCGGTCAGGTCTGTTCTTCAGCATCATGTCTTTCCTTCCTGTTGTTAGTCATGCTCAAGCACGTTTCACAGGTGATGAGGAATTGTGCTTCGTGGAAATGTGACGACGAACCTTGCCCCGCCACCGGGCGGCGTTTCCTGCCGCACGCTTGCACCGTGGTGGCTGGCAATCTGGCGCACCAGCGCCAAGCCAAGCCCCCAGCCGCCAGCATGTTCGCCGCGGCCGAACGGGCGATAGAAAGGCTCAAACACCCGTTCACGCTCGATCTCGGCAATGCCCGGCCCGTGGTCGCGCACGAAAAATTCGACATAATCGCCATCGCTGCGGATTTCCGCATGAACCGGGGGTGCACCGTGGCGCAGTGCATTTTGCATCAGGTTGCGAATGAGACGGGCAAGAAGCCTTGCATCACCCCGGACGACCGCCGGATTGCCGCTGACCTCGACGCCGCAGCGCGCGCCTTCCTCAGTCGCCAGTGCAAGAAGATCGATATCCTCGGCGTCGATATTAAGCGCCTCGCCATGGTCGAGACGGCTCGCCAGCAATATCTCCTCGACCAGTTCATCAAGTTCGGTGAGGTTGCGCGCGATCTCGCGGCTCCGCTCCTGGCTGGGTGCTGCCTCGTGTAGTTCGCTTGCCATGCGCAGGCGCGCAAGCGGTGAGCGCAGTTCATGACTGGCATTGGCGAGCAAAGAGCGGTGGGCGGCGACCAGTTCCTCGATGCGCCCCGCGGCATGATTAAAGCTGGCGGCGACCGCCGCCACCTCGTCCTTGCCTTCGACCGGAACACGCAGGGCCAGATCACCATCGCCCCATGTCTCGACCCCGCGCCGCAGACGCTCCAGCCGACCGGTCAGATGCCGCACCACGGGCCAGGCGACCGCGCCGATGGCGGCGGCGATCAGCACCAGTCCAAGCAGAGGCCGGGCGTGCGGCGGTCCAAAAGAGCCGTCGTTGAAGCGGGCGACGACCACGCGCCCGTCTGCAAGGCGCGCCGACCCGTCTGCAAGGCGCGCCGACAGGATACGGCGATCTTCCCTGTTCCGGATATTTTCCATTTCCCCCGACGCAGGGAAAGTGACAGGATTTCCCACGCTCGCGACCGGTTCGCCATCGGGGGCAAAGACCGTGATGTCAGCCTCAAGGGCTGCGCCGAGACGTGTCAGGACGATCTGCGTTTCTTCAATATCGGCCTCGGCGGGAAGCATCGCCGCGATGAAGGCGTCACGCCGCGCCATCCAGCCGCGGTCGTCCTCTCCGCGTGACAGCCACACGAGTGTTGCAGCGGCCAGCGCCACCACAACAAGGCTTGCCAGAAGCGTCAGGTAGATTTTCAGGAACAGGCTGCTGCGCATGACGGCCCTAACCTTCCTCGTCCTGGCGGCGGGCAAAGACATAGCCTGCGCCGCGCACCGTAATGATGCGCCGGGGGTGCTTCGGGTCGTCTTCGATCGCGGCGCGGATGCGCGAGATGTGGACATCGATGGAGCGATCGAAAGCCTCGGAGCCTTCGCCGCCGAGCCTGTCCATCAGCTGCTCGCGCGACATCGTGCGTCCGGCATTCTCGGCAAGCACCACCAGCATGTCGAACTGGTGGCCCGTCATCACGCATTCGCAGCTACCCACTCTGGCCACACGTGAAGCGGGATCGATTTCCAGCCGCCCGAAACGCATGATGTGGTCACTCCTGCCGCTGGTGCGGCGACGTAATATGGCGCGAAGGCGCGCCAGCAGCTCGCGCGGGTTGAAGGGTTTGGGCAGGTAGTCGTCGGCCCCAAGCTCCAGCCCGACAATGCGGTCGGTTTCTTCGCCCTTGGCTGTCAGCATCAGGATCGGCACGTCCGAGGTTGCACGGATGCGGCGGCAGGCCTCGAAGCCGTCAAGGTCGGGCAGCATCACGTCGAGGATCACGGCGTCGGGCGGATTGCGCCTGATATCATCGAGGCCAGCCAGCGCGGAAGCGGCCGTGCGTGTCGCATAGCCGCTTCCGGAAAGATAGTCGCCCAGCATGGCGGAAAGCCGCGTGTCGTCATCGACAATAAGGATCTGTTCCGCCATGCCTTGCCCCGTTGATGTCAGTTACGCGATCCTATCACCGACGCCAGCCCCTGCGCTCCTTCATTTTCTCGGCCAGTTTGGCGCGCTGCTCCGGGGTCAGAACCTCGGCGGCATCGAGCGCCGCAGCGGTCATCTTCTTCGATGCCTCATCGATGGCGGCAATGCGCTCGGCCCGCAGGGTTTCGGCGGCGGCGCGGTCGATCGTGGGAGCTGTCATCAGTTCCATCACCTCACCGCGCGCGTCACGGAACTCACGCATCATCGGCCGCAATTCGGCACGGGTGCCGTCAATGATTGCCCAGATGCGCTCTTCCTGCTCGGCAGTTGCGTCGACCGAACCCAGCATCCGCTCGATCCCGCGTCCGGCAAAATGACCGCCATGCTTCATGCCGACCTCCATCATATGAGGACCCATGCCGCCACCGCCCATTGCGCCAGCCGCGCCGATCCCTGCAAGTGCCAGAACGACGACACCACCGGCGATGATCCATCTTGAGCGGCGCTTGCTCCCGGTCGGGAAAGCAGTACTGATGGTGGTGTCTTGTCTATCCTGTTCCATGATGAAACTCCTTCTTCATGCGGCCCAATTGCCGCGATGGAGCCAGAATGGATGAGGACTGTTTCTGCCATTACAGACAATTGTGAAGAAATGTGAAGCTCAGGGACATACGCAGGCTTTATCGTAAACTCAAGATTCTGATGACCGGGGCCACCGGATACAGTGTTCAGGCAACGAGGATTTTGAACTGCCCGGCCAGCGATGGTGTCGAATTGTAAACGTATTTTGCTTGTCGTTTGCGTATCATGTGAACCATTTTGATCCCGAACAGGATCGTCGCAGCGCTCCCGGTTGATTTGAAGCCGGGGCTGTTGATTTCCGCTGAGATCTGACCCGGGATTGGGGGATTTTTCCACTGAGATTTGACCCATGTTTGA
>NZ_JBHSLL010000043.1:0-40118 GCF_042656785.1 Aquamicrobium segne | reverse complement strand
CCTGCTCTGGTAAGCAGTGAATCAGAATAGGCCCGCCTTGGGAATCCAATTAATGGGTATGTGACCTAGAGAATTTTGCAGCCAGATAGCACCATCTGGCGTCGCAACAATGCGGCTAATAAAGAAGCTGAAGCAGCGGAAGCTGCGTTCGTCAGAACGCCCGTTGCTCTAAGGTCTGCCTGACTTCTGCCGCGTTCGGCTCCCATATCGCTTGCAATTCCTTGCGATTCGAGCGCTGACCAACCGGAGCCCGTCATGATTTTTGCCCAAAACCGGTTCTTTGTTTTGTTGTTGGGGCTGTTTGGGCTGTTCGGCGTTCTGTCGGCACATGCCGATACGCCATCAGGAAATGAGGCAAAGATCGCTCATTTTACGCTGGAAAATGGCATGGAGGTGGTTGTCATTCCCGATCACCGCGCTCCCATTGTCACCCACATGGTGTGGTACAAGGTAGGCAGTGCCGATGAGCCGCCCGGAAAGTCCGGGATTGCCCATTTTTTTGAACATTTGATGTTTAAAGGCACCACCAATCATCAAGCCGGTGAATTTGATCGGGCCATTTCTGAAATTGGCGGCAATAACAACGCTTTCACCTCCTATGATTACACCGCCTATTTTGAAACGGTGCCAGCAGATGCGCTGGAAACCATGATGGCGTTTGAAGCAGACCGGATGCGCAATCTGGTGCTTGATGATGAGGTGATCACAACCGAACGTGATGTGGTTTTGGAAGAGCGCCGCTCACGCATCGATAATGATCCGGGCGCACTTTTGAATGAAGAAGTCAACGCCACGCTCTGGCAAAACCAGCCTTACCGTATTCCGGTCATCGGCTGGATGCAGGAAATGGAGCAATTAAACCGCACCGATGCGCAAGACTTTTATGATCGCTATTACACGCCCAATAATGCCATTCTGGTTGTAGCAGGCGATGTTGACGAGAAGAGCGTCAAGGAAATGGCAGAAAAAACCTATGGCAAAATTGCCCGTGGGCCTGATCTGCCACCACGCAAGCGCCCGGTCGAGCCGGAACAAAACACCCGCCGCAGTGTGACCTTGCGCGATGCGCGGGTCAGTGTACCCGGTTTTTCGGTGCAATGGGTGGTGCCCTCTTACAATACGGCAAAGCCGGGAGAAGCCGAAGCGCTGGATCTGTTGGCCGAAATCCTTGGTGGCGGGGTGCGCAGCCGATTGTATCAGGAACTGGTGGTTGGCAAGCAAATTGCCGTTGGCACGGGCGCTTCCTATAGTGGCACCATGCTCGATGACACGAGTTTTACCGTCTATGGCGCACCGGTCGGGCAAACCCCTCTGGACGAGGTCGAAAAATCCGTAGCTGCCGAAATTGCCCGTATTGTCGATGAGGGTGTTTCTTCAGATGAACTTGAAAAGGCCAAAAAACGCTTTATTCGCGCCACCATCTTTGCGCGGGACCGGCAATCGGCCATGGCCAATATTTTCGGCAGCACGCTGGCAACCGGTGGTTCGGTGGACGATATCGCCAAATGGCCGGAGCACATTTCAGCGGTAACGCCTGAGCAGGTCAAACAGGTCGCAGCCCGCTATCTGGTTCCGTCGCGCGCCACCATTGGCTATCTTCTGCCGCAGCCGGAAAGCGGGAACTGAAACATGTATTTTTCTCCCTTCCCATTACGTCATGCTGTTTTGCATATCAGCGCAGTTCTGGCCTTTCTGTTGATCCTTGTCCTGCCATCACAGGCTGAAATAAACATTCAGGAAGTCCATTCACAAAATGGCATAAATGCCTGGCTTGTCGAGAATTATACGGTTCCGATTGTTACGCTTCGCTTTGCCTTTGAAGGCGGCAGCTCTCAGGATTTGGAAGGCAAGGAAGGCCTTGCCAATCTGATGAGCGGGCTTTTCGATGAGGGTGCAGGCGATCTTGACAGTGACGCTTTTCAGGAAAGACTGGATGATGTGGGCGCTGAAATGCGTTTTTCCAGTTCGCATGACGCCATCTATGGCTCCATGCGTGTGCTGGCCGACGACAGGCAGGCTGCATTCGATCTGCTGCGCCTTGCGCTTTTAGAGCCACGCTTTGATGAGCTGCCCATCAACAGGATACGCAACCAGATCATTACCGGCATTGAAGCATCCGAGCGCGACCCGCAAGCACAGGCGCAAAAGCAATGGCTGCAAGCACTTTATGGCAGCCATCCTTATGCGCGCCCTGAAGAGGGCACACAGCAAAGCCTTGCGACCATTACGGCAGATGATCTGCGCCGCTTTCACAAAACACAATTTGCCCGTGGCAATCTGCATGTTGCCGTCGTGGGGGCCATCGATGCCCAGACACTTGCAGATGAACTCGACCGCCTGTTTGGCGATCTGCCAGCCGAACCGGAATTGCTGCCTGTACCACGGGCCGAGTTGAAATTCGGACAGGAAATTGCCGTTTCTTATGATCTTCCCCAGACGACAATTGCCATGGCATTTCCCGGTATTGCGCGCACCGATCCTGATTTTTATGCAGCAGTATTGATGAATGAAATTCTGGGCGGAGGAACTTTTACTTCGCAGCTTTTCAAGCAAGTGCGCGAAAAGCGCGGCCTGGCCTATTCGATCGGCTCACGCCTTTCCAACCGTCGCCATGCCGCAACACTGGGAATAAGCACGGCGACCCGCTCGGACAGAGCTGACGAAACGGTTCAGGTCATACAAGATGTGGTAAAACAGATGGCAATAAATGGCCCGGATGAAGCCGCGCTGGAGGCGGCGCGCAAATATTTAATTGGGGCCTATGCCATCAACAATCTCAATTCATCAGGGGCAGTGGCGGCAACACTTTTAGAATTGCAGCTTGCTGACCTTGGCAAGGATTATATATCGCACCGTCCGGCGTTGCTCGAGGCGGTTACCGTTGAGGATGTCCGGCAAGTAGCGGCGCGCCTCTTGAATACAGCGCCCTCCATATTGCGTGTCGGGCCGCAAGCACAGGGGATTGTTGTGCCATGAACCAAAGTTTTGGCATTGCCTTTGGCGGCGGCGGGGCGCGTGGCCTTGCCCATATTCATGTGGTGGAAGCCTTTGATGAACTGGGCATCAAGCCAAAAACCATTGCCGGTTCTTCCATTGGCGCCATCATCGGCGCGGCCATAGCTTCTGGCATGAGCGGTCGTGATATTCGCGATTATGCCTATTCAGTACTTGCCGACCGTTCCGAGGTTGCCAGCCGCATCTGGCAATCGCGCCCGCAAAACCTTGCCGATCTTTTGAAAAACGGCCTGCATATCAGCCAGTTCAATATTGAGCGCGCCCTCAAGGCATTTTTACCGGAAGATATTCCGCAAACATTTGCGGAATTGAAAATCCCTCTCAAGATAACGGCCACCGACTATTACGGCTATGGGCTTGCCGTGCTGGAGGAGGGCGATCTTATATCGGCGATTGGTGCATCAGCCGCCCTTCCTGCCGTTTTCAAGCCTGTCATGCGCGATGGTGTGATGCTCATTGATGGTGGCATCTACAATCCGGTTCCCTTTGATCTGATTGAAGATGAGGCCGATATTGTCATTGCGGTGGATGTGATTGGCGGACCTTTGACAAATGGCGAGCGTGAGCCTTCGTCCATCGATCTGATGTTTGGCGCAACACAATTGATGATGCAGTCCATTCTTGAAAACAAGCTGATGCGGTCGCAACCTCATATTCTGATCCGGCCACCGGTTTCAAAATTCCGGGTGCTGGATTTTTTAAACATCGATACGATTTTAACGCAAACGGCTAATGTAAAGGATGAGGTCAAGCGCAAAATCGATGTGCTGCTTCGGTAAGTGCACCGCATGGACGGTGCTTTCGCCTGCCTGCCGCCATTGCGAAAACAAGACGGCAACAATAGATGACAAAGTGCCGGCCGATCTTTTTTGCCTTCACAGGACGCGGATATGACCAACATGATTGATACAGCAAAGCTTTCCGACCGCGTTTCGGCACTGGTTGAGGCTGCCCGAAAAGCAGGCGCCGATGCAGCCGACGCCGTGGCTGTTATTGGCCGCTCCGCCAGTGTTTCGGTTCGGCTTGGCAAGGTGGAAGGCACACAATCTTCTGAAAGTGAAGATGTTTCGCTGCGCGTTTTTATTGGCAAGCGCGTCGCCAGCGTATCGGCAACAGCTGCTTCTGAGCCAGCCATATTGGCCGAGCGTGCAGTGGCCATGGCAAAAGCCTCGCCGGAAGACCCCTGTCAGGGGCTTGCCGATGCACAGCTTCTGGTGCGTGAGCCGCTTGATCTGGACCTGTTTGATACAATGGAGGTTTCTGCCGACCGGCTCAAACAGGATGCACTGGCCGCTGAAGAGGCTGCACTGGCGGTAAAAGGCGTCAGCAATTCAGCAGGCAGCAGCGCAAGTGCCGGTGTTGGTGGACTTGTGCTTGCCACCTCTGCCGGTTTTATGGGCCATTATGCGGCGACCCGCTTTTCCCGCTCGACCAGTGCGATTGCCGGTGAAGGCACTGGCATGGAGCGCGATCATGACTATTCCTCACAGCCGCATTTTGCTGATCTGGAAACGCCTGAAAAGATCGGACGCATGGCTGGTGAAAGAGCCGTTCGCCGGTTGGGCGCGCGCAAGGCCGCCACCGGTCCGGTCACGGTCATTTACGATCCACGTGTGGCGCGTGGAATTGCCGGTCATCTGGCCGGTGCAATCAATGGCGCTTCAGTGGCCCGCAAGACCAGTTTCTTGCGCGATATGATGGGTCGTCAAATTGCCAATGCCCGCATTAGCGTGACTGACGATCCGCTGCGCCGACGCGGGCAGGCTTCCCGCCCGTTCGATGGTGAAGGAGTTGCTGGTGAAAGACTGGTGATGGTCGATCAGGGCATATTGAACCACTGGCTGCTCTCGACCTCAGCAGCTTTTGAGCTTGGATTGGTCACCAATGGGCGCGGTGCGCGTCAGGGGTCTTCAGTTTCCCCTTCCTCCACCAATTTTGCCATTGAAGCAGGAACTGCCGCACCGCAGGAATTGATCTCAAGTTTGAAATCCGGCTTTTATGTCACCGAAGTCTTTGGACAAGGTGTCAATATGGTGACGGGCGAATATAGCCGGGGCGCATCGGGTTTCTGGATCGAGAATGGCGAACTTGCCTATCCGGTAGCGGAGGTAACCATTGCCTCCAATCTGAAGGACATGTTCATGAACATGACCCCGGCCGATGATCTGGACCGCAATTTCGGGACGGCGGCTCCCACCTTGCTGATTGAAGGAATGACCCTTGCCGGAAACTGATGTCAAAGCCCTGCCGTCTCCGGAAGAAGATCTGGCGCTTCTGCTGGATGCAGCGCAGGAAGCAGGGCGCATTGCGCTGAGCTATTTCGGCAAGGAGCCGCAAGTCTGGATAAAGGAAGGAAACTCACCAGTCAGTGAGGCAGATTATGCAGCCGACCGTTATTTACGGGAGGTGCTGTTGCAGGCCCGTCCGAATTATGGCTGGCTTTCGGAAGAAACGACCGATGATCTGGAGCGGCTTGCAGCGCCGAGAACATTTGTTGTCGACCCGATAGATGGCACCCGCGCCTTCATTGCCGGCAATCCGGTCTGGTGTGTCAGCGTGGCCGTGGTCGAAGAGGGCAGGTCGCTGGCCGGTGTGCTTGATTGTCCCGCCAGCAGGGAAGTGTACCGGGCATGTCGCGGGGGCGGCTCCTTTCTGGGCAACAGGCAATTGAAAGTCGAAGCGGCCAGTTCACAGCCTGTGATTGCCGGCCCCAAACCCTTGCTTGAGATGATTGATGCCGATTTGCAAAAAACCATGCGGCATGTGAATTATGTGCCTTCGCTGGCCTATCGTCTGGCCATGATTGCCGATGGGCGCATTGACGCCAGTTTCATCAAGACCAACTCTCATGACTGGGACCTTGCCGCCGCCGCGCTGATTCTTGAGGAGGCAGGCGGTATCTTGCTTGATGCAGAAGGAAATGCGCCGCATTTCGCCACCAAGAAAATCCGCCACGGAGAGCTTGTGGCGGGAAGTGGTGTTTTATTGAAAAAACTCTTTCCTGTTATTGCAGGCTCCAATAGCGCTGCGGAGAACATTCCAGTTTAACCACCAGTGCAGGTTTCAAAACCTGCCAGCTTGGACTAAACCGGATGCGGTGATTTTTATTTTGCGCATGTCTTTATCCTGAAGCGGGTTCTTCTCTTCAGGAGACAAGCTTTAGAGGGTAAATATGAGCAGCGGTGAAACTAAGCAGCTTCTGCATCTGGTGTTGGGTGGCGAACTGAAAGATCTTGATGATCATCAGTTCCGCGATCTGGACGCTCTCGATATTGTCGGTATCTATCCCAATTACAAAACTGCCTATGCGGCCTGGAAGGCGAAAGCTCAAGCCAGTGTCGACAATGCGCATATGCGCTATTTCGTCGTGCATCTACACCGGCTGTTTGAGCCGCAAGACGAGGCAGGCAGCTAAGCATGAAGCGGCAAGCCGCATCGGAACGGGCGGGGCAACCTGCCTCTGGCGGTCCAGGGCCCAAAATGTCCAAGCAACTGTGGCGGCGCATACGCAAGCCATTGGCGCAATCGCGTTTTGTAAAATCTGTTGTGGCAAGTGTGCTGGCTCAGGCGCTGCGCTTTATCCGGCTGACCAACCCGCTCACCAAAGGATCGACCGCCATTGCCGGTGGTGAATACGCACATCTTGAACCGGGCATCATAGCCTTGTGGCATGGTCAGCACCTGATGGCTCCGGTGTTTTATCCCAGGGGCCGACCGCTTGTCGCCATGGTGTCACGCAGTGCCGATGCCGAACTCAACGCGCTGGTTCTGGAAAAATTCAATATTCAGACGGTGCGTGGATCGGGCGGACGCGAAAATGCGCGCCATCTCGACAAAGGCGGCGCCAAAGCGCTGATTGCCCTCAAAAAGTCGCTGGCTGCTGACAAGAATGCAGCCATGATTGCAGATATTCCACATGGAACGCCGCGTGATGCCGGGCTTGGCATCGTTCTTCTGGCCCGGCTTTCCGGTCGCCCGATCCTGCCCACCGCCATTGCCACCAGCCGACACAAGGTGCTGGAAAAAAGCTGGGACAAGACAACCATCAATCTGCCTTTTGGCCGATCATCCATTGTGGTGGGAGAGCCTGTTTTTGTGCCACAGGATGCCGATGATGCTCAAATGGAATTGAAGCGGCAGGAACTGACACATTCCTTGAATATGGCGACAGCACAGGCCTACAGACTGGTGGATGCACGATCATGAGTGTGCGCTCTGCCCGCGCTTTGCTGGGCCTTTATCGCTATTGTGGTGCCGCAGCCTATCCGCTGATGGGGCCTTATGTGGCCTGGCGGGTTTCCAAGGGCAAGGAAGACAAGGCCCGCATCCGCGAGCGTTATGGATTTGCCAGCCAGCAGCGCCCGGATGGACCGCTGATCTGGGTCCATGCCGCCAGTGTCGGCGAAGCCATTGCCGTTATTCCCATGGTGCAACTCATTTTGGCCTATGGGGTCAGCATTGTCTTGACGACCGGCACAGTCACATCCGCCAGGCTGGTAGAGGAAAGACTGGGTGACAGTGTCATTCACCAATATGTCCCGCTCGATCTGAAACCGGCCATCAGCCGTTTTCTTGAATACTGGAAACCCGATCTTGCCATTATTGCGGAATCTGAAATCTGGCCGATGACCATTCTTGAACTCGGTTCGCGCAATGTGCCGCAGGTTCTGGTCAATGGGCGCATGTCCGACCGCTCTTTTGCCTCATGGAAGAAGCGTCCCAATCTTGCCGAGGCGCTGTTTGAAAACATGGCCCATGTTGTGGCCCAGTCCGAAACCGATGGTGAGCGTTTTCGCGCTTTGGGTGCGCGCCCTGTGACCGTTTCGGGCAATCTGAAGGTCGACACACTACCACCGCCGGTCGATGAGGCAGCCCTGAGCGCGCTGAAGCGGCAAATCGGCCAGCGTCCGACATGGGCAGCCATCTCCACCCATGAGGGAGAAGAAAAAATGGCGGCAGAAATTCATGCTGCTTTGCGCAAACGTCATCCGGGGCTTCTCACCCTTGTCGTGCCGCGCCATCCGGCGCGCGCTGATGAACTGGCGGCGCAGATGACCTCCATGGGGCTTGGGCTGGTGCGCCGCAGTTCGGGTGAGCCGGTGCGTGCTGATACCGACATCTTGCTGGGCGATACGATTGGCGAAATGGGCCTTTATCTGCGCCTGACCGAAATTGCTTTTGTCGGCCGCTCATTAAGCGCGACCGGTGGACAAAATCCGCTTGAACCGGCCATGCTCGATACAGCCGTGCTGGCAGGCCAGAATGTCCAGAACTTTCGTGATGCGTATCAAAGCCTGCTCAAGCGGGGAGGGGCAAAGCTGGTGCAAGACCGCAACATGCTGGCCGGGGCGGTCAATTATCTGCTTTTGAACGAGAATGTACGACGCAACATGATGGCCGCAGCTTCGGCCACCGTACAGGATATGCGTGGCGCATTGTCAGCCACCATGAAAGCGCTTGAACCCTTCATCCAGCCACTGGTGGTGCAGGCGGGCTTGCGCCGGGCGGGCAAGAACTGAAATGGCCAGTGAAGCACCACCCTTCTGGTGGGAAAAGCCGGACTGGCGCAGCTTTGTCCTGTCGCCTTTTTCAGCCATTTATGCGGCTGTGGCTGGCCGCCGCCTGCACCGGGCTCCCCGCAAAAAAATACCGGTGCCGGTTTTATGCGTGGGCAATTTTACTGTCGGTGGCACCGGAAAAACACCAATAGCCATCGCGCTGGCCGGTCAAGCCCGGCAGATGGGCTTTTCTCCCGGTATTTTATCGCGCGGGCATGGCGGTGGATTTTCCGGCCCGCATATCGTTGATGTCAATCGTGACAGCGCAAAGCATGTGGGTGACGAGCCATTGCTTTTGGCCGCACATGCACCCGTTGCCGTATCGGTAAACCGTGTGGCAGGCGCTCAGCTTCTGCTTGAAGGGCAGGGGTGCGATTTTCTGATCATGGATGACGGCTTCCAAAGTGCACATCTTCATATCGACTATGCACTGATGGTGGTGGATGCCCATTTTGGTCTTGGCAATGGCCGTGTCATTCCCGGCGGTCCGCTGCGGGCAAAGGTCGTGGATCAACTGGTTTACAGCCATGCCTTGTTGCGCATGGGGAAGGGGGCCGGAGCAGATTCCGTGGTGCGTCAGGTGGCGCGTGCAGGCAAGCCGGTTTTTGATGCATGGGTGCGCCCGTATGATGCCGAAAATTTTTCCGGCAGGCGTTTTCTGGCCTTTTCCGGTATCGGCCACCCCGAAAAATTTTTTAATACGCTGGCAGAAACAGGCGCCAAGGTGGTGACGACCCAGTCCTTTCCCGATCATCATTTTTATGCGGAAGATGAACTTAACGAGCTTTTGCGACAGGCAAAGGCAGGACAGCTTGAACTGATAACGACAGCCAAGGATGCGGTGCGGCTGCGCCATGGCGCAGCCGCACCGGAATTTTTGGAAAAATTGAAGGTTCTGGAGATTGAAACCGTTTTTGATCAGCCAAATGTAACAGCCCGAATAATCAGGGAAACGGTGGAAAGCTGGAAGCGGCGGCGATTGATAAAATAAGCCGCCTTATTTTGAACGTTTGCGCAAATCCGGGTTCATATCCAGTTCACGCTCAAGAGAGACCTGAGCACTGACATATGCTTCTTGCCGTTCAACACTCCAGTATTTCAAATCATCGAGCAAAACATGTTCGCCAGTGACTGCACAGCGCACATAAGACCCGGGGATAGCAACTTCAAAGTCACCATCCAGATAGTGGATTTTGGCCTCACGGCTGCCGGGGCCTTCAAAGCGGTTCATCATCACGCATACCTGATTTAATCATTCGGTCTTCGTCGTTAAAAATGGCAAGGTCAAGACTTGCACCATTCAAATATGTCTTTACCCGGTATTTGCAGCATTCATAAGAATGCAAATTGGCAATATGCTGAAAAAAACCAGCGGATGCGCCTTTTATTTTGCACAATCATTGCGACAATACGCAACAATTGTGCCCGGAGGATTCGTTCATGGCTGCCAAGCGTTGTACCGCCAAACGTTATATCATTGCCTTTGTCGGCATTTTCTCGCTTTGCGCAAGCACAGCTTTTATTGCGCAGACACATGCGCAGGAGCGCAAGGAATCGCCGGGTCTTACCGAAGTGCTGACCGATCTGCTGCAAGGAAGCAGTAATTTCGATGCAGCAGATGATTCTGATCGCCGCACACCTTTTGGCCATGATGAGATACAGCTTTCCTTTGCACCGCTGGTCAGGCAGGCGGCACCTGCCGTGGTCAATGTCTATGCCTCCAAGACAACGCGGGCCCGCTCGCCTTTTGAGGGTGATCCGTTTTTCGAGCAGTTTTTTGGTCGGTCCATGCCGCGTTCCCAGTCTTCGCTGGGGTCCGGCGTTCTGGTTGACGAGGCTGGTTTCATTGTTACCAATTATCACGTCATCAAGGATGCGGATGAGGTCAAGGTGGCCATGTCCGATGGCCGTGAATTTTCCAGCAAGGTGCTTTTGAAAGATGAAACGCTTGATCTGGCAGTGATCAAGATTGAGGCTGACAAGCCTTTTCCTGCCCTTGCCATTGGTGATTCCGACGCATTGCAGGTGGGAGATCTGGTGCTTGCCATCGGCAACCCGTTCGGGGTTGGACAGACCACCACATCAGGTATTGTTTCAGCACTGGCGCGCAGCCATATCGGCATTTCCGATTCCAGCTTCTTCATCCAGACCGATGCCGCCATCAATCCCGGCAATTCCGGGGGAGGGCTGATCAATATGCGTGCGCAACTGGTGGGCGTAAATACGGCGATCTATAGCCGTAGCGGCGGCTCGATCGGCATTGGCTTTGCCATTCCGTCCAATATGGTCAATGCTTTTGTGGAAGCGGCAAAGGCCGGGCAGACATTTTTTGAGCGTCCCTATATCGGCGCGACATTCGATGTCGTCACGCCGCAGATTGCAGAATCGCTTGGCATGGAAACACCCTCCGGAGCGCTGGTTTCAGCAGTGGAAAGTGGCGGCCCCTCCGAGGCTGCGGGCTTAAGGCCGGGTGATGTCATTTTACGTTTCAACAATACGATCATTGAAGGGGTGGATGCTCTTGGCTACCGGCTGGCAACACAGCCGATCGGGACACAGGCTGAACTTCTGGTGCTGAGCAAGGGCAAAGAAAAGAAGGTTGATATTGCCCTTGTGCGCGCCCCTGAAGGCGCTTCGGTGCAGCAGGTGCAATTGCGTGGCCGCAGCCCGTTTGCAGGTGCTAAAATAGCGGAATTGTCACCGCGTCTGGCCCAACGCCTTGGAATAGGTTCTGACATCAAGGGCGTCGTCGTGGTAGAGGTGGAGCGCAATTCACCTGCTGGCGGGTTCGGCTTGCGAGCAGGCGACATTGTGCGCGAAGTCAATGGTCAGACAATGGACACAACCCGCAAACTTGTCGACGCATCACAGCAAAATGCACGCTGGTGGCGCTTTACACTGGAGCGTGACGGCCAGTTAATGCGCCAGGTTCTGCGCTACTGAGACCGACAGGACATGGGTGATCTTTTTAACACCGGAAAACCGGAAGCGGCACCGATCGGGCAGCCGCTTGCAGACCGCTTGCGGCCCAAAAGCCTGTCACAGGTGGTCGGGCAAGAGCATCTGACCGGATCGGAGGGCGCCCTGACGCGCATGATCCGGTCCGGTTCGCTCGGTTCCATGATTTTCTGGGGGCCGCCGGGAACCGGCAAGACCACGGTGGCGCGCCTGCTTGCCGGTGAGACAAGTCTGGCGTTTGAACAGATTTCAGCAATTTTTACCGGCGTTGCCGATCTGAAAAAAGTCTTTGAGGCAGCCCGTCTGCGCCGCACCAATGGTCGCCAGACCTTGTTATTCGTAGACGAAATTCATCGCTTCAACCGCGCCCAGCAGGATGGCTTTTTGCCTGTCATGGAAGACGGAACCGTCATTCTGGTTGGGGCGACGACCGAAAATCCGTCTTTTGAACTCAATGCGGCACTGCTATCGCGCGCCCGCGTCCTGACCTTTCATTCGCTTGATGAAGACAGCATTGCCAAATTGCTGGTGCGCGCCGAGGAGGAAGAGGGCAGGCCCCTGCCGCTTGATGAGGATGCCAGAGCCGCCCTGATCCGCATGGCTGATGGCGATGGGCGCGCTTCGCTGACCCTTTGCGAGGAAATCTGGCGGGCTGCTGCTCCAGACGAGGTGTTTGATGCTGCCGGACTGCTTGATGTGGTGCAGCGTCGGGCGCCGATCTATGACAAGGGGCAGGACGGTCATTACAATCTGATTTCAGCACTGCATAAATCCGTGCGCGGCTCTGATCCTGATGCGGCACTGTATTATCTGGCGCGGATGTTCGATGCCGGTGAAGACCCGCTTTATCTTGGCCGTCGGCTGGTGCGTATGGCGATTGAAGATATCGGTCTTGCCGATCCACAAGCGCTTGTTGTCGCCAATGCGGCCAAGGACGCTTATGATTATCTTGGCTCGCCGGAAGGCGAACTGGCTTTTGCGCAGGCTTGTGTCTATCTGGCCACTGCGCCCAAATCAAATGCTGTCTATTCAGCTTTCAAAGGGGCGATGCGGAGTGCAAAGGAGCATGGCTCACTCTTGCCACCCAAGCATATTTTGAATGCGCCGACCAAGCTGATGAAAGAGGAAAATTACGGCGCTGGCTATCGCTATGATCATGACGAGCCGGATGCTTTTTCAGGGCAGGACTATTTTCCGGAAAAAATGGGTCGGCAGCGATTTTATGACCCGCCTGAACGTGGTTTTGAGCGTGAAATCCGAAAACGCCTTGAATATTGGGCAAAGCTGCGCAAGGAACGCGGCTGATATAAGGCCTGTGGCCTCGCAATGGCGGGCGCTTGATGCTATCTGACAGGCAAGATTGACGGATAGGCTCATGGCAGGCGTAGAACAGATCAAGGTTGAGGCCGGTGAGGCCGGAATGCGGCTCGACCGCTGGTTCAAGGCACATTATCCGGGCCTTGGCTTCGGCCATTTGCAAAAACTGCTGCGTTCGGGGCAGGTGCGGGTTAATGGCGGACGCGCCAAGGCGGATATGCGGGTTGATCCGGGTTTTATCATTCGCATCCCGCCACTGGATGTCGATCGCAAGACCAGCGATCAGATGACGGGGCATTCAATCCGCAATCAGGACGACGGTGATGTGCTGTCGCGCATGATGCTGCATGAAGACCCAAAGGTTTATGTCTTCAACAAACCGGCCGGACTGGCAGTGCAGGGCGGGTCAGGTGTCACCCGCAATGTTGATGATATGCTGGAGGCGCTGCGCAATAAAAAGGGTGAAAAACCTCGACTTGTGCACCGGCTTGACCGCGATACATCGGGTGTTTTGGTGGTGGCGCGCACCAGGCTGGCAGCCATGAAACTGTCAGAATCCTTTCGCACCCGCGAGACGAAGAAAACCTATTGGGCGCTGGTCAAGGGCATGCCGCCCAAGCGTGAAGACAAGATTTCTACCTGGCTGATAAAGGACCAGACCCCGGATGGCGACCGGATGCGGGTCGCCAGACATGGTGAAAAGGGGGCTGATCACGCTGTTTCCTTCTACCGTGTGCTGGAACAGGCTGCGCAATCTCTATGCTGGCTGGAGATGGAGCCTTATACCGGGCGTACCCATCAATTGCGTGTTCATGCAGCCCATATTGGTTGTCCGATCATCGGGGACCCGAAATATTTTGAAGCCGATAGCAATTGGGATTTTCCGGGTGGAATGCAAAACCGGCTGCATCTGCATTCTCGCCGCATTGTCATTCCGCATCCTGACGGCGGCCGGATCGATGTGAAAGCGCCCATGCCGCCTCATATGCGCCAGAGCTGGAATCTGCTTGGCTTTGATGAGCAGGGCGCTGACGATGATGTTTATTAAACCAGTGTCGGGGGAATTCGACATGCGTGACAGGCTCAAAGATAATGAAGATGGCATAGCATTGTCAGACCCCGATCCGACCCGACGTGCGCAAATCCAGATGCGCACACCCTTGCCGAGGCGTTTTTACAAGATCGCCAGTGCCATTGCTGACGAGGGTCATTTTACCGTTCAGCTTGATGGCAAGCCGGTGCGCACGCCCGGACGCAATGTGCTGGCGCTGCCGTCGCTGGCTGCTGCACAATTGATTGCTGATGAATTTGCAGCACAGGTCGAGATCATTGATCCTGTCACCATGCCAATCCTTCGTCTGGTCAATACGGCCATTGATGGGGTGGCAAGTGATCCTCAAGCCGTTCTGGAAGATATTTTGCGGTTTTGCACATCCGATATGCTGTGTTACCGCGCGGATGGTCCTCAGGCGCTTGTCGAGCGTCAGAATGCACATTGGGACCGGATTCTGGACTGGGCGCAATCAACCATCGGTGCGCGCCTGAATCTTGCTGAAGGCATTATGCATGTCGAGCAACCACGTGAATCCATTGCAGTTTTAGGAGCCTGGCTGGCGCGTCGACATGATGCTTTTCGGCTGGCATGCCTGCATCTGATGACATCGCTGACCGGATCGGCTCTGCTGGCGCTGGCGGTTGAAGCCCAAGAGCTTGATGCAGATGAAGCCTGGCTGGCGGCCCATATTGATGAGGATTGGCAAATCGAGCACTGGGGGCAGGACGCTGAAGCTGTGGCCCGGCGCGCGCTTCGTCATCGTGATTTTATCGCAGCAGTCAATTTGCTGAAGGCTCTGTAAGGAAAGGCCTATCTCAAAGTCGCATAAGATAGATTATGGAACTTTTTTGTTTTGTTATCATATCCAGCTAGACAAATAACTAGCCAGATATGATTGGAAATTCAAAAACAAGGCCGTCATAGGCTGGCTGAACGTGATCCGGAACTTGTCCCAGCACAGTCTCGTAATCGAGCGGAATGTGCATATGGGTCAGAACCGCGTTATGCGGTTGCAGGCGCTCAATCCACTCCAGCGCTTCACCAAATGAAAAATGGCTGGGATGCTGGCGGTATTGCAAAGCATCGATAACCAGCAAATCAAGCCCATGCAGCCTTGCAACCGTACTTTCGGGAAACGTGCTGACATCGGGACAATAAGCGATCGCATCGACACGAAATCCAAGTGACGTGATATCACCATGCCGCTGCGGCAATGGCTCAAAATGCAGCATACCGCCTTCACCTTCAATGCTTATTGCCCGATCATGGTCGATCTTGCGTGCCCACAGGATCGGTGGATAGGAACTGCCGGACGGCGTTGTAAAGCAATAGCCAAAGGCTTCACGCAGGCGCGTCATGGTGAAATCATCGGCATAAATGTCAATCAGACGCTTCTGTTCCAGCACATAGCCGCGCAGATCATCGATGCCGTGAATATGGTCGGCATGAGGATGGGTGTAGAGCACAGCATCAATGCGTTTTACACCGGCCATCAGCATTTGCGAGCGAAAATCCGGGCCGGTATCAATCACCACCGTGGTGCGGCGGCCATCAGGCTTGATACGCTCAAAAAGGGCCGATGCCCGCATGCGCCGATTTTTTGGATTGGCGGGATCACATGCACCCCAGTCACCCGTAATCCGTGGTACGCCCGGCGACGATCCACAGCCAAGTATGGTGAAGCGCAGCCGGTCACTCACGCCTTGTCCACCACTTGATCAGGGGCTTTCATCTTGTTGAAAAGACGAAAGAAATTATCGGTTGTCAGCTTTGCAATTTCCTGGGTGTCAACACCGATTACATCGGCAAGAGCAGATGCTGTATGAGCAACAAAGGCAGGCTCATTTCGCTTGCCGCGATATGGAACGGGGCTGAGAAAAGGCGCATCCGTTTCCACCAACAGGCGATCATGCGAGACTATCGCAGCTATGTCGCGAATATTTTGGGAATTGCGAAATGTCAGGATTCCTGAAAAAGAAATATATCCACCAAGCGCCACGCCGGTTTCGGCCAGTCGCCTGCCCGATGAAAAGCAATGCAGGATGAAGGGAAATCCCCCCTTCCCCATTTCTTCCCTTAAAATGGCTTCTATATCATCATCAGCCGAGCGCGCATGGATGACCAGCGGCAGACCGGTTTCACGCGCTGCCGCAATCTGGATACGGAAGCTTTTTGCCTGTATTTCAGGCGAGGCGTAGTCATAATGATAGTCAAGCCCGGCCTCGCCGATCGCCACGACTTTGGGATGCCGGGAAAGCTGTATCAGTTCCTCAACAGTCACATCCTGCTCCTCAGCCGCATTATTTGGATGCGTACCGACCGAGCAGTAAACCTCATCATAGGTTTCGGCAATTTCGCGAATCTGGTCGAATTTTCGCACACGCGTGCAAATCGTCACCATGCGCCCTATCCCGGCTTCGCGGGCACGCGAAACAATAGCGTCCCGTTCTTCGGAAAAATCCGGAAAATCCAGATGGCAATGGCTGTCAACCAGCATCACGCAGCCTGCTCGGGTTCGACATAACGCGGAAACACCGGCAGCGGCGGCGGCAAGGGCGAGCCCGCCACCAATGCGTCCAGCGTATCAACTCTATCAAAACCGCGCTCATCTTCACCCAACGCCAGCAGATCAAGCAGTTTTGCAGCCGAAACGGGAATGAATGGCTGGCATAAAATACCAACGCGGCGAATGATTTCAGCAGTCGTCCACAAAACCGTTTCCATGCGGGCCGGATCGGTTTTCTTCAGCGCCCATGGCTCCTGCCCGGCAAAATAGCGGTTGGCTTCCGCCACCACCCCAAAAATTGCCGCCAGCGCCTGATGAATAGCCTGTTCCGCCATCGCCTTGCGTGCCATGGCCAGCGCATCCGCCGCCTGTGCCAGAATGGCCTGGTCAGCCTTGGCCAATTCACCGCGCACTGGCACCACACCAGCACAATTCTTGGCGATCATCGACAGTGAACGCTGCGCCAGATTGCCAAGGTCATTGGCCAGATCCGCATTGGTGCGGTTGACAATCGCTTCATGGCTGTAGCTGCCATCCTGACCGAAAGGCACTTCACGCAGGAAGAAATAGCGCACCTGATCAAGCCCGTAATGCTCAACCATGGTGAACGGGTCGATCACATTGCCGAGTGATTTTGACATTTTCTCGCCGCGATTGAACAAAAAGCCGTGACCAAATACGCGCCCGGGCAGTTCAATGCCCGCCGACATCAAGAAGGCCGGCCAGTAAATGGCGTGAAAGCGCACAATATCCTTGCCGATAATATGTGCAGCAGCAGGCCAGAATTGCCATTTTTCATCATTCTCATCGGGATAGCCAAGCGCGGTGAGATAATTGGTGAGCGCATCCACCCACACATACATCACATGCTTTTCATCACCCGGCACAGGCACACCCCAGTCAAAGGTGGTGCGTGAAATGGAAAGGTCTTTCAGGCCCGAGCGCACAAAATTTACCACTTCATTGCGGCGCTCGGCAGGGCCGATAAAGTCCGGCTGGCCTTCATAAAGCGCCAGCAACCTGTCCTGATAGGCAGACAGCCGGAAAAAATAGCTTTCCTCCTCCACCCATTCAACCGGCGTGCCTTGCGGGCCATAGCGCACACCATCGTCACGCAATTCAGTCTCTTCCTCGCCGTAATAGGCTTCATCGCGCACGGAGTACCAGCCGGCATAGCCGCCCTTGTAGATATCGCCATTAGCGGCCATTGCTTTCCAGATTGCCTGTGATGCCTTGTAATGCCGTTCTTCCGTGGTGCGGATAAAATCATCATTGGAAGCATTGAGCGCTGAAGCCATACGACGAAATTCATCGGCATTGCGTTCCGCCAGTTCGCGAACCGGAATGCCTTCATTGCGCGCCGTTTGCAGCATCTTGACGCCATGTTCATCCGTGCCGGTCAGGAAAAACACCTGTTTGCCGTCACAGCGCTGGAAACGCGCCAATGCGTCCGTTGCGATCAGCTCATAAGCATGGCCGATATGCGGCTTGCCGTTCGGATAGGAAATGGCGGTGGTGATATAAAAATTATCGCGCGACATGGGACCGTCTTGAAACCTGAAAATAAGGAATATGCGGTGGATATAGCATTGGAATAGCGATTGTCATCCCGCTACAACAGATACATCACGTTTGAAATGCAGAATTGAGCCGGTCAATCATCGAAAGTGCATGCTGTTTCTTGTCGAGATTATAGGTTTCCATTTCAATAATCGTATCGTGCACCTGCCACCAGGCATCGGCCAGCAAGCGGGCGCGGGCAAGATTTCCATCACGTGCTGCCTGACTGGCGGACTGTGAAAGCAGATCCTGCGCGTGGCGATTGAAAATATCGAAAGAAACGGCTCCGTCGCGCCCCGCCACCACATCGGCCAGTCGATGGGCGGCAGAAATTTCATAATGGGGCGCATGCACCAGATTTTCCAATGTGGCTGCAATTTCCAGTCCGCCATATTGGGAAAGCAGAATGGCATTGCGCACACTGCCCCCTGCCCGCACCAATAAATCATGATCGGCGCTGCCCTGCCCTATATGTTGCACGACACGTCCGAGCTCTGACAATTCCAGCGGTAAAAACCGGATCACCTGACAGCGCGAGCGTATGGTGGGCAGCAGCGATCCCGGTGCATGAACAATGAGAACGAACAGGGTGCGCGGAGGTGGCTCCTCAAGATTTTTCAGCAAGGCATTGGCGGCATTGGAGTTCATGTCGTCTGCGGGATCGACAATCACCACACGGTAGCCACCATCATGGGCCGTCAGCGATAAAAATCTGCCGACTTTGCGAATTTCATCCACGGTGACAACCGATTTGAAGGCTTTTGTCCGCTCGTTAAGCGGGCGGGTCAGATGCAGCACGGAAGGATGAGCGCCTTGCGCCACCTGTCGAAATAGGGGCGATGCGGGATCAGGAACCGCCAGTCGTGCGGGCGCTTCCTCATGGCGCGGATATTTCAACAGATGATGCGCAAGATGAAAGGCAAATGTCGCCTTGCCGATACCTGTGGGGCCGACAAACATCAGCGCATGGGGCAGCTTGCCGGCACGATAGGCCGTGGCCAGCATGTTTGCTGCCTCCTCATGCCCCACCAGAACTGGTGTCTCGGCGGGCTCAGGCACCCCTTCCAGCGTATCATGCTGCTCTGGCGCCATGCGCTCAAACATTGTCTGTCGCTTCCTCTGGTTTTGCTACCGCCCTGTGCCCGGCAAGCTGCTCAAACACCAGTTCGGTCACCGCATTTTCCACCCTCTTCATGGCGCCAGCAGCATCAATGACATGGCAGCGTTGCGGTTCAGCCTTGGCAATGGCCAGAAAAGCCTCACGCCGCCGCTGGTGCATCTCCACCGTTTCCTTCTCGAAACGGTCCGGTTGATCGCCAGCAGGGCGGCGCTTATGCGCACGTTTCAATCCTTCAGCCGGATCGATATCGAAAATAATGGTTATATCCGGCATAGCATCGCCGACTGATATTTTTTCAAGGGCTGCCATGAAATCGGCAGACAATCCACCCGTCACACCCTGATAAACGCGCGAAGAATCGATAAAGCGGTCACACAGCACAATTGCGCCCCGTTCAATGGCAGGCCGGATCAACTGCTCCACATGGTCGGCACGAGCTGCGGCAAATAACATTGCCTCCATTTTGGGCCCAAATTCTTCAGCAGCACCAGACAAGATGACATGGCGCACGGCTTCTGCACCGGCAGAGCCACCCGGCTCACGGGTGACGACGACATCATATTTCTTGGCGCGCAATCTGGCTGCCAGCCGCTCGATCTGCGTGGATTTTCCGGCCCCCTCCCCGCCTTCAAAGCTGATGAAAAATCCCTGACGCACTGACTGAAATTTATCCCGTTCCTGCGACCGTGTTTACAGCCTTTTATATCGCTTATCAGCGCAGCCAGCCAATGGCCAGTTCCTTGAGCGCATCAAAGGCGCGGTTGTGCAATTCTCCCACTTCAACCGTCTCGGCTGCATGAAGCGGCATTTCCTGGCTCAGTGTGTCGCCAATCCAGATGCGCAAAACCCCGACAGGCTGCCCTTTTTCAACCGGTGCAGGCAAAGGGCCCTGATAGACAATGCGCGCTGTTACCCTGTCACGGCTGGTATTTGGCAAGAGCAGCTCGACCGGTCCTTCGGCCTTCAGGCTCACCCCGCTTTTTACGCCCCCATAGACCTGGGCTTCGCCAACCACTTCATCCATGGCAAAGACTTGCGTTTTCTGGAATGAGCGCAGCCCCCATTCCAAAAGTTTACGTGCTTCTTCGGCCCGTTCACGATCAGAGGCCAGCCCCGACAGGGCGGCAAAAACACGCCGGCCATTTTGCTGAATAGCGCCAACAATGGCAAAACCATTTTGCTCACTGGCGCCAACGGCCAGCCCTTCGGCACCTATATCCATAGCCAGCAAGGGATTGCGATTGCGCTGGGTGATCTTGTTCCAGGTGAATTCCGTTTCCTGAAACAGCATATAATAATCAGGATAGGTCTGCTGGAGATGGCGGCTTAGTTGCACCAGTTCGCGCACCGTTGTTTGCTGCCCTTCAGCAGGCAGACCGGTGGAATTGACAAAGGTGGATTTTTGCAGGCCAAGCTTGCGGGCGCGCTCGGTCATCTGGAAAGCAAAACTGTCTTCCGAACCGGCAAGCCCTTCGGCAATGATGATGCAGCCATCATTGGCAGCCTGCACGGCAATGCCACGCAAAATATCTTCCAGAGGGATGCTGGAACGAACAGCAGCAAACATGGTGGAGGTGCGCGATGGTGCACCACCGGTGCGCCAGGCATTTTCACTGACCACGAACGTGTCATCCAGCCTCAGGCGGCCGGATCTGAGCGCATCAAAAGCCATTTCCAGTGTCATCAGCTTGGCAAGTGAGGCTGGCTGGATGGGCGCATCCGCATCCTTGGCAAACAGCACACTTCCGGTCTCGCCGTCAACCATGAAGGCTTGTGCGGCTTTCGTCTCAAATTGCTGTGCCTGAACGGGGATTGCGCCAAGACAGGCACAAAACAATCCAATCAGACCGACAAGCTGCGTTCGCAGAAAAAATGACATGAAATTGCGCCCACGCACCCTTTGCCACCAGGATCACACGCTAGAGCAACGGGCGTTCTGACGAACGCAGCTTCCGCTGCTCCAGCTTCTTTTTTAGCCGCATTTATGCGACGCCAGATGCAAGCATCTGACTGCAAAATGCTCTAACAGGGTGCTGCGTTGCAAATCAACCAGGATGCATTTTTTAAACTGATTGGCTCAAGTGCAAATCAGTTGCGCACCACCAGCGCATCAGGCGCACCATTTTTCCATGCTGCCAGCAATATGGCGTCCAGACTGGCATGACCATCATCATAGATTTCAACGCTATGCCATGTACGCCCCTCAAAATCAGACTGGCTGATCGAGATTTTGCCAAGCGAGGAAAGGCGCTCGGCAAGCTGGCGGGCAGCGCCGGAATTTTCAAAACTACCGGCAACAACATAATCGGCGCCAGGTACCCTTGCATTGTTGGCTTTCCATGAGGCTGAAACAGCCTGCGCAGTCAAACCACTGCGATCGACAGCGTCAAATGCCTGTGCGGCAGAAGAAATGCGCTCATCCGCATAGGAAAGCGAGGCCAGCGCGAAAGGTGAATCCGGCGGCAGCTCGAAATCCGGACGGTTTGGCGCAACCGGCACCTGATCTGGCAAGCCGCCATTGCCAAAGGCCATTCCAGAAGGCGCACCAACCGGCTGAGGCGGAAAGGGCATCGGGCTTGCATGTCTGCTTCTGCTCGGCGTTGCGCCATTCATGGCGATCATTACGCCTGTGGGCAGACCGACCGATGGATCAGGAGCCTGATTTCCGGGTTGATAGGTCGCTACCAGATAAGGTTCATCATCACCCTCCAGCGGCGCACGCCCGACATATTCAACTTTTACCTGCGCTGTGCCTGCCATGCGATAGCCCAGCATGTCGGCAGCGCGTTTCGACAGATCGATCACCCGGTTGCCATGATAAGGCCCCCGATCATTGACCCGCACAATGACAGAACTGCCATTTTTCACATTGGTGACGCGGGCATAGCTGGGCAGCGGCATGGTGGGATGGGCGGCGGTCAGATGCTCCATGTCGTAAACTTCGCCATTGGCGGTCAGGCGTCCGTGGAAAGCATCGCCATACCAGGAGGCCGAGCCGGTCTTGACATATGTGGTGTCTTCCTTGGGCGTGTACCACTTGCCAGCCACCTTATAGGGCTTGCCAGTCTGGTCACGACCGCCGCCACGCCTGATCTTTGACCCCTGCGCCACGCGCGGGCTTGCCTTCACACCATATTTGGATTCAGGGAAATATTCCTTGGAACGCGCCTTTGACTGTTCCTTGGGCTGCGGAGTTGCGCAAGCAGCCAAAGCAACGGCTGATACGGCAAAGGACATAATGGTAAGAGTGCGACGAAGACGCGGCCGCGCAGTGAGGTACAACAAAACAATCCCCTGACTTCAGAACGAAGGCACAGCCTCCTGCTTCTGCTCAGCATTCATTTGCGCAGGAATGTCTTAGCAGTCTGTTAAGACATTGTGGCGGCAAGCGGGCAAATTCATGTCATCAGGCCGCATGGCGGCTCTCGATCATTTTGACGCGGAAGAAGTTTTGCCCGAGGTTTTTGGCACATAGGGCGGCAATCCTCTGGCGGCACGTGAAAATGCGCGCTGGCTGTGCCATGGGCGATATTTTTTCCCATCAATGGCAAAGCGTATTTCGGGCGCAGAGCCGGACAAAGCGTTTTGTGTGAAAAAAACTGCCGCACTCCCCCGCTGCGCCAGATCACGGTTGGTAATGATGGCTACTTTTGTTTCGCGGCAAGGATTGTGAGCCGTTGCATCCTCAATCACGATCAGGCTGGCTGACGTACAAAAACGGCTCGCTATCTGGGCGTCAGGAACCTGCACAATCTGCGCACCCGACGGGTGGCGCACAGCACAAATACTATTCGCACATTCAAAGCCCTTGCCGGAGCGGGGCGTCAGCACGCTGTCAGCCTTAACGGCCCGTCGCCAGTCATCCATGGTAAAAGCATTGGGACGAGCGCGATTAACAGCAATCTGTCCATCGTCCATCACGACGGCAAGCAATCGTCCATCTTCTGAAATCAGCGCATCAGGTGCAGGTTCTCCCCCCAGCACCAACAGGCCTATAGCGGCAATCGGCAATGCCACCCAGCGCAGCCATGTCGTGGCAAATGTTGCAATCACCAGCGCAATGGTTGTGAAAAGCACCGATTCCGCTGAAATCAGCCCGATCGCATCGATTGGCGAAATCTCGGCAATACGCTGTGAAAGATAAATCATCAGGCTCAGGCCAAGGCCCATGACCTGCAAAAATGGCCCCTCCAGCCCAAACGGCATGGCCAGAGACGAAAAAACCGCAAAAGGCATGACGATCACCGAGACCACCGGCATGATGGCAAGATTGGCCAGCAGGCTCAAAGGGGCAATGCGCTGGAAATGCCAGGCGGCGTAAAGCGTGGTGGCCGTTCCTGCAATGATGGACGTGGCGGCCAGACCTATCATGATGAAGGCAGACCGGCGCAACACCATGCCCAAAAATGAATGGCGGTTGAGATTTTTTCTTTGCCTGCGGCGGGTGCGATAATCGGACCATGCTGCATAAGCGCCAATCAAGGCCGCCGTTGCCGCAAAGGACATCTGAAAACTTGGCCCAACCACCTCATGGGGTGTGACCAGAATGATGATGATGGCTGAAATGGCCAGATTGCGCATGGTCAGCGCGCTGCGGTCGAACAAAATGGCAATTAGCATCACGGCCAGCATGATGAAGGAGCGGACTGCGGCCACCACCATGCCGGAAATCAACAAATAGGACAAAATGGCGAACAAGGCCGAAAGGGCCGCATATTTACGAACCGGGTGGCGTGACGAAAAATCTGGAAACAGCGCAAACAAAGCGCGCATAAACCCCATAACGGTTCCCGCGACAAGCGCCATATGCAGGCCGGAAATGGAAATCACATGATAGATTCCGGTCTTGCGCATCGCCTCATTAATGGCTTCGGGAATGCCCGCCCGCACCCCCACGATCAGCGCCGCGGCAATTTCACCTTCCGGCCCGTCAATATGGTGACGGATGCGTTCAGCTATTACCTGCCGCGCCTGCTCTATCGCCGCCAATACACGCGCCTTTGCCGGGGTCTGGCCAGCCATGGTTTTTTCTGGCTCAACTTCTGGCCCGGAAAGAAAAAATCCGCTGGCGCCAATGCCGCTGAAATAGCTGGCAAAAGATGTGTCATAGCTGCCGGGTCGAATGGGCCCTGATGGCGGCAACAGGCGCACCAATCCGCTGACAAAAGAGCCGGCCCGGATTTCAGCCGGTATCTTGCGGGCAGAAATGCGAACACGTTCCGGCTGATAGCGCAGTTTCGGGCGTGAAGTCGCGGCAACATCAATGGTAAGCCGCTTGCGCCCGCTGGCCATATCTTCAATTGTCACGACATGGCCGCTCAACCGCGTGGTAATATCGGAGCCAATTATTTTTGTTCCAAGCCGCCATGTTTCCAGCTTGGAAAGCCAGACGCCACCAAGGCAGAGCAACAGGGCAATCAGGAAAAGCTGAAGCATATGTCGGCGCCGAGCCAGCCAGATACTGATGACGACAAATGCATTGATTGCCAGCAAAACAGGCCATTGCGGCTCATCGGGCAGAGAAAAATAAGTGACCACCCCCACGCATAAGAACACCGGAATCAGTAAAAATCCGGCGCCCCGCTCCTGTTCCAGCATCACAGCCCGGCGGATAGCCAACCATGGCGCTTGCATTGCTGCGGGGACCAGCAACCATTTCCATGGATTTTTGAATTTTGGTTTTGTTACAACAGGTTGAAGAGGTGGGTCAGAAAAAATGACGTCAGAAACCATGTCAGGAGCCTGCATATTTTCTGCCAAATCCGGCACTGGCCGTGCAAAAAATATGTGCTCATTCTCAAAAGGCTCGGTTTCTGGGTTTTGCGGCCTTGCCGACGATAAAGTCACCGGCTCTCCCCTTGCACCTCTTTCCCTCTATGCTACATGAACGCGCAAACAGCGAAAGCCCGACAAACGGGCCTGGCCTTTCAAAAGTCTGGCAATCAGGCTTGGCGTTCTGCGAGAAACAAATGTCTGAGAAAATTGTCACCCGCTTTGCTCCCTCCCCTACGGGATTTCTGCATATAGGCGGTGCGCGCACTGCGTTGTTTAACTGGCTTTATGCGCGCCACATTGGCGGCACCATGCTGCTGCGCATTGAAGATACAGATCGCGAGCGTTCAACCGAGGCTGCAACCGCAGCCATTCTCGATGGCCTGAGCTGGCTTGGCCTGACCTGGGAAGGCGAGCCGGTTTCACAAATGCAAGGGGCGCAGCGCCATCGTGAAGTGGCTGAAGAGCTGGTGCGTCTGGGCAAGGCCTATTATTGCTATGCAACCCCGGCCGAGCTTGAAGAGATGCGGGAAAAAGCCCGCGCTGAAGGGCGCCCTCCGCGCTATGACGGTCGCTGGCGTAACCGGCCCGCATCTGATGCGCCCGCCGGTGTTGCAGGCGCCATTCGCATCAAGGCCCCGACTGAGGGCGAAACAGTGGTGCATGATCTGGTGCAGGGTGAAGTGCGCTTCCCCAACAAGGATCTGGATGATTTCATCATTTTGCGTTCAGATGGCAGCCCCACCTATATGCATGCCGTGGTGGTGGACGATCATGATATGGGCGTCACTCACATCATTCGCGGCGATGACCATCTCACCAATGCGGCCCGCCAGACCATCATCTATCATGCCATGGGCTGGACTGTGCCGAAAATGGCGCATATCCCGCTGATCCACGGCGCAGATGGCGCAAAACTTTCCAAGCGTCATGGTGCGCTCGGTGTCGAGGCCTATCGCGCCATGGGCTATCTGCCCGAAGCCTTGTTGAATTATCTGGTCCGCCTTGGCTGGAGCCATGGCGATGATGAAGTCATGTCGATTGCCCAGATGATCGAATGGTTTGACATTAAAGATGTCAACAAGGGGGCCGCCCGCTTTGATTTTGCCAAGCTGGAAGCGCTCAACGGCGTTCACATGCGCAATATGGATCCTGATGCCTTAACCGATATTTTCCTCAAAACCCTGCCCTGGCTTCCCGATGGCGAGGAAATAGCCGCCTGCTTTGATGAAACAGCCAGAGAGCGCCTGCAAAAAGCCATGCCGGGCCTGAAGGAGCGCGCCAAGACGCTGGTGGAACTTGCTGCCAATACCTATTATCTGACGGCAAGCAGGCCTTTGCAGCTTGATGAAAAGGCTGCAACCATATTAGACACAGACGCCAAAGCGCTTCTGAAGCAGGTTTTGCTGCATTTTCAACAGCTTGATGAATGGACAGCTCAAACCACGGAAGCTGTCATGCGTGAATTTGCTGAAAATATGGGGCTGAAACTGGGCAAGCTCGCCCAGCCTTTACGGGCCGCCTTGACGGGTCGGGGAACTTCGCCCGGCGTATTTGATGTACTCGATGTGCTTGGCCGTGAGGAAAGCCTTGGACGCATTCAAGATCAAATCGATTAAGTTTACGCAACTGCAAAAATGGCATTGAAAGGCTTCTATTGCAGTGCAACATTACTGTACAGGATGCATGGCTGGCAGCCTGACAGATTATAATTTTCAATCCGTATTTTCGGATTTTGCATACAACCTGATTTTAGCCGCTTGGCGTGATACCTGATTTAAGGAGTTTTTCTATGACCGGATCGACTGCAAAACTGGAACTGGGTGGGAAAACTCACGAACTCAATGTGCGAAGCGGCACTCTTGGGCCCGATGTCATTGATATTGCGTCACTTTACGCCAGCACCGGCGCTTTCACCTACGATCCTGGCTTTACCTCAACTGCCAGTTGCGAATCGGAAATCACCTATATTGACGGTGATGCTGGCGTTTTGCTGCATCGCGGCTATCCGATCGAGCAACTGGCCGAACATGGCGATTTTCTCGAAATCTGCTATCTCCTGCTTTACGGCGATTTGCCAACCAAGGCCCAGAAGGAAGATTTCGACTATCGTGTCACGCATCACACCATGGTGCATGAGCAGATGACGAAATTCTTTACCGGATTTCGCCGTGATGCGCACCCGATGGCGGTGATGTGTGGTGTGGTCGGTGCGCTGGCTGCCTTTTATCACGACTCGATAGATATTTCCGATCCGCATCAGCGCATGGTCGCCTCCATACGCCTCATCGCCAAAATGCCGACAATTGCCGCCATGGCCTATAAATACCATATCGGCCAGCCCTTCATGTATCCGAAGAACGATTTGAACTATGCGGCCAATTTCCTGCATATGTGTTTTGCTGTTCCGTGCGAGGACTATAAGGTCAACCCTATTCTGGCGCGTGCCGTAGAGCGCATTTTCATTCTTCATGCCGATCATGAGCAGAACGCATCGACCTCGACAGTTCGTCTGGCCGGATCGTCTGGTACAAATCCCTTTGCCTGTATTGCCGCTGGCATTGCCTGCCTCTGGGGTCCGGCACATGGCGGGGCCAATGAGGCCGCGCTCAACATGCTGGCTGAAATCGGCCATGTTGACCGCATCCCGGAATTCATCAACCGGGCCAAGGACAGGAGCGATCCGTTCCGCCTGATGGGCTTTGGCCACCGGGTCTATAAAAATTACGATCCCCGCGCCAAGATCATGCAGCAGACGGCACATGAAGTGCTGGGTGAACTGGGCATCAAGGATGACCCCCTGCTTGATATTGCAATCGAACTGGAAAAGATTGCGCTCACCGATGAATATTTCATCGAAAAGAAGCTCTATCCGAATGTCGATTTCTATTCCGGCATTACGCTTAAAGCGCTCGGCTTCCCCACCACCATGTTTACCGTTTTGTTTGCACTGGCCCGCACGGTCGGCTGGATTGCCCAGTGGAAGGAGATGATCGAGGACCCGCGCCAGAAGATCGGCCGTCCGCGTCAGCTTTATACCGGCGCTGCCCAGCGCGATTATACGCCAATTGCCAAGCGCTGAACGTACTTCTGGAGCATGATTTTTTAAAAAAGCTGCAGACCTTTGGGATAAGGTCCTGCGTATAAACAAAAATCTGGGGCATTTCCTGTTTTCATAAAAACGGATGGAATGCTCCAGGTTCTTGTTCTAGCCGCATTTATGCGACGCCAGATAATTCAATCTGTACTCAAAAATACTCTGGAAAACGGTTGCAAAATAGAAGAAGCGGACGTGCTGTCCCCACCATCATCACGCCATAGAGACAAGCGACAGTGTTTGGCGAGCCGAAGCCGAGGAAACAGAGAACTACACCTACGCTATAGCCCTGTGAATGCTCCACCGCCTAAAGGCGGTGGCTTCAGGTTACGGCTCAAAGCCGGATTGGTCCGCCTACGGGCGGACTGGGCGCCCGTTCAGGTAACGTTGAAATTGTCGTCAGGCTCGGGCGGCGTCTGGTTTTTGATGTATTCAACCCACATCTCATCCGTCACATTGCCGCTCGTGGCAACCCAATAACCTCGCGCCCACAAATGCTGGCCCCAATAGCGCTTACGCAATATCCCGAACTCGCTCAGCAGCTTATGCGAACTGCGCCCCTTCAGGTGCTGCACCGCGCGCGATACCGACAGGCTCGGCGGGGTCGACACCAGCATATGCACGTGGTCCCGATTGATCGATCCGGCGTGCACAACCATCTCATGGGCACGCGCCGTCTCCCGCAGTAACTCACGGCAGCGCGTACCAACATCCCCACCAAGCACCCCGTAACGGTACTTCGTCACCCAGATCAGATGGTATTTGCAGTCCCAAACCGTGTGGCTGCCACGTTTGTACGCTTCCATCCAGACAATCTACACAAAAAATGGCACCATCCCAGCCGCCTAAAGGCGTGGGGTTTACAGATCCCCTATCGAGGACTCTAAACCTGTCTCCCGAACTGTGTAGCAGTTTCGGGAGACAGGTTTTAAAAACTGGGGGCAAGCATTTAAAACATGATAATTCATGATTATTCGGGCAGATGCTCTTGTCTCGGGAAAGGCTATTTGCTACACGCCGCTTGCTGAACATATTCGGCTCCTACCACGGGCGGTCGTGGCGGAATTGGTAGACGCGCAGCGTTGAGGTCGCTGTGGGGCAACCCGTGGAAGTTCGAGTCTTCTCGACCGCACCATCTTGATTTTTCTCAATCATAACCGATTGAATTTGCAACGCCTTTTCTAAGGTGCGGGCAATTGCCGCCGAAGGTGCGGGCAATGGATGTTCTTTCTTTGCCCTCAATATGACAAAAACCCCGCCACCTTTCGGCAGCGGGGCGTAACCAGTCACGAAACTCTACCAGTTCTGCTTGCCATACCAATCATCGATATCGCGCTTCACCTGATCCTTGGCAGCCCCGTAGCGCTCTTGAATCTTGCCTTCAAGCTGATCACGCTTCCCGTTAATCACGTCCAAATCATCGTCGGTGAGCTTGCCCCACTGCTCTTTAATTTTGCCTTTAACCTGCTTCCAGTTTCCTTCAACGCGGTTCCAGTCCATGGTCATCTCCTGTGCTTTAGAGCAACGGGCGTTCTAACGAACGCAGCTTCCGCTGCTCCAGCTTCTTTTTTAGGCGCATTGTTGCGACGTCAGACGATTCCGCCTGACTGCAAAATGCTCTAGATACAGGATAACAACGCATGACCGTGAAAATGGTTCGCCAGTAATTGGCTTTCCCTCACCAGTTCATGATTTTCATGATGATCTGAAAAGTTTCAGCCAAGCCCCGCGGCCAGGCGCAGTAGCAGATTGTCCAGCATGGCGTCACAGCGCGCCATCTGCTCAATACTGATAAATTCATCCGGCTTGTGGCCCTGCGCCATGGAACCTGGTCCACAGACAACTGTCGGCGTTCCGACATCGCGGCTGAACAGGCCACCTTCAGTGCCGAAGGCAACCTTGATGGTGTCATTGGCGCCAGTCAGCGATTTCACAAAAGTGACGGCTTGCGAATGACGCGGTGTATCAAGGCCCGGATAAGAATTGAACACCTCGATTTCGATTGCCGCTTCCGGGGCCTTTTCCTTTGCAGCTGCAACAATCCTGTCTGCCTGTACGCGCAGACGATCCAGAATGATGTCTGCATCATCAGCGGCAATGTTACGGATCTCAAAATCAACCTGGCACAAATTGGGCACGATGTTGAGCGCAACGCCAGCATTTATCTTGCCCACATGCACCGTTGTATAGGCAATGTCGTAATCGCCATCGCGCGCACCGCCTTGTGCCAATTGCTCCTGCTCGGTACGCAATGCAGCAATAAAGTCGCAGCCCAGATGAATGGCATTGAGCGCCAGCGGTGCCAAAGCGGAATGACCTTCACGCCCCCGACACAAGGCGCGTGCTGCAAGTTTGCCCTTATGGCCCGTGGCAACCTGCATGAAGGTTGGCTCACCCACAATGCACAGCACCGGCTTGCAAGGTGCAGCCGCCAGCATCTCCACCAGACTGCGCACACCAATGCAGCCAATTTCCTCATCATAAGACAGCGCCAGATGCAGAGGGGTTTTCAACTCCATACGTGCAGCCTTGAGTGCACTGGCAAGCGCACAGGCAACAAACCCCTTCATATCGGTCGTCCCGCGCCCATAAAGCCTGTCATCGTGCCTGCTTAAGGCAAAGGCAGGGACACTCCAGTCCTGCCCATCGACAGGCACCACATCCGTATGGCCCGAAAGCATGACGCCTGGCACATTTTGTGGCCCGATAGTGGCAAACAGATTGGCCTTCTGGCCATCCTCACTGTGAAGAAGTTTTATGGCAATGCCTGCCTCTTCCAGAAGCCCGGCGACATAACCAATCAGGTCAAGATTGGAATTACGGCTGACCGTAGGGAAAGCCACGAGCTTTTCGAGAATTTCAATGCTGTTCATATGGGCTGGCCCTCATAGTACGCCGCAACCGGATAGCATGTCTGGTTGCAAACCATAAGGAAGGACCTTACCACTCAGTCCAGATCGGCAACAACCTCTCCTTCGCTGCCGCTGATGCGGTGCGAGAGGGATGCCTCCATGAAATCATCGAGATCGCCATCAAGAACATCTGAGGGACTGGTTGATTCGATGCCGGTGCGCAAGTCCTTCACAAGCTGATAGGGTTGCAGCACATAAGAGCGGATCTGATGCCCCCATCCAATATCACTTTTGGCGGATTCGGTTGCGTTGGCTGCCGCCTCGCGCCTTTTCAGCTCTTCCTCATAAAGGCGTGAGCGCAGCATTTCCCACGCCTTGGCGCGGTTTTTATGCTGTGAGCGCTCAGCCTGACAGGCAACGGCAATGCCACTGGGGATATGGGTAATACGCACCGCCGAATCGGTGGTGTTGACATGCTGCCCACCCGAACCGGAAGAGCGGTAGGTATCGATGCGCACATCCGATTCCGGGATCTCGATGACAATCGAATCGTCAATCACCGGATAGACCCACACACTGGCAAATGAGGTGTGGCGGCGTGCATTGCTGTCATAGGGCGAAATGCGCACCAGCCGATGAACGCCGGATTCGGTCTTCATCCAGCCATAGGCATTCTGCCCCTTGACCAGCAAGGTGGCCGACTTGATGCCAGCCTCTTCCCCATCGTGGATTTCCAGAACCTCGACCTTGAAGCGGCGGCGCTCTGCCCAGCGCGTATACATGCGCAGCAGCATGGAAGCCCAGTCCTGGCTTTCTGTACCACCCGCGCCTGCGTGGATTTCCACATAAGTGTCATTGCCGTCCGCTTCACCTGAAAGCAGCGTTTCAACCTGACGGGCCTTGGCCTCGCCGCGCATTGAGCGCAACGCATCCTCAGCCTCGGTGACGATTGCATCGTCGCCTTCTTCTTCACCCATGGCAATGAGTTCGAGATTGTCTTCAAGCGCCTGCGTCAGATTTTTGACTGCACCAATTCCATCTTCAAGGGTCTGGCGCTCACGCATCAGTTTCTGAGCTTCTTGCGGATTGTCCCAGAGGCTGGAATCTTCTGCCAGAACATTCAGATATTCAAGCCTTTTTAATGCCTGATCCCAGTCAAAGATGCCTCCTCAGCAGGCTTATGGCCTGCTTGATTTCATCGACAATATTTTGCGTTTCGGCGCGCATGGCAGGCGCTGTCCTCTTCATTGATCATAAAAGATTGGTTGGCGCGATACATAGGCAGCACTATCGCGGCTGTAAAGCAAAATGGGCAGGTTTTTATACCTGCCCATCGCATTGTGTGCCCGGAAGAAGTGTCAATACAAACCGCCACCACCTGATTGAATGGCCTGGCTGGCCTGCGGCGAAAGCGCTTCACCATAGCCGCTGGAGCCATCCTCGCCCATACCGATCACCCAATAGGAATCGGCAGGTCCGGTGCCCGGCTTGAACGCTTCCATGATGGTTCCGGGCTGGCCTTGTGTGGCCTGCATGCCGGTCTTGCGGTCAATCGACACGAAATGCATGCCTTCAGGCGCCTTGAAGTCAACATTGGGCCTGCCTTCGACCACGGTGCGCACAAAATCCTTGAAAATGGGAGCCGCCAGACCACCACCGGTTGCACCCCGGCCCAGACTGCGCGGCTTGTCATGGCCCATGTAAAGGCCAACCACGAGATTGGGCGTATAGCCGATGAACCAGGCATCCTTCTCGTCATTGGTAGTGCCGGTCTTGCCGGCAATGTGGCGGCCAAGCTCGGCCACCGATGTGGCCGTACCGCGCTGAACCACGCCCACCATCATGGAGGTGATCTGATAGGCGGTCATCGGATCAAGAACCTGCTCGGCATTGTCGATCAATTCCGGCTCAGGCTGGTTTTGCCACTCAGTGGCATTGCAGCCTTCACAACCGCGATCATCATGCCTGAACACGGTCTTGCCATAGCGGTCCTGAATCCGGTCAATGAGCGAAGGTTTGATCGAGCGGCCGCCATTGGCCATGATCGCATAGGCTGAAACCATGCGCATGACCGTTGTTTCGCCCGACCCCAGCGACATGGGCAGATAAGGGGCAAGCTTGTCATAAACGCCAAAACGCTCGGCATATTCGGCCACCAGCTTCATGCCCATATCATTGGCCAGCCGCACCGTCATCAGATTGCGTGAACGCTCGATGCCGGACCGCAGCGTGGATGGACCGGCAGCACGACCATCATAATTCTTGGGCGACCAGGTGGTATTGCCGCTTTGAATGGTGATTGGCCCATCCATGATTACGGAAGCCGGCGTATAGCCATTATCAAGGGCTGCTGCATAAACGATCGGCTTGAACGCCGAACCCGGCTGGCGCATGGCCTGTGTGGCGCGATTGAACTCGGACTGCGAATAGGAAAAACCGCCCACCATGGCCAGAACACGCCCCGTATGCGGGTCCATGGCGATCATGCCACCGCTGACCTCGGGCAATTGGCGAAGCCGGTATGCACCGTCAGCATCTTCGCGCTTTTCGACAAAAATAACATCGCCGGGCTTGAACACATCGGCTGGCGAATTGGCTTTCAGCGTTTTGCCATCGACCACATGGCGCATGGCAAAAGACATATCTTCCCTGGAGACGGTGGCTTCAACACGTTCTGCAACAATTTCACCTGAAACCTGCCGCGCGGGCTTTAGCCCGATGCGAAGGCCGGATGCGCCACTTTCCAGAACCACAGCCAGCGTCCATTCCGGCACATCATCAAGCCCCTTGACCTCGGCAAGCGGCACACCCCAGTCACCAGACACGTCAATTGTCGTCACCGGGCCGCGAAAGCCGCGCAACGTGTCATATTTCATGAGGCCGGCCTGCATGGCCTTGCGGGCAACGCGCTGCATTTCAGGATCAAGGGTGGTGCGCACCGAAAGCCCGCCTTCATAAAGTGCGGTCTGGCCATAACGGGCGCTGATTTCACGGCGCACTTCTTCGGTAAAATACTCACCGGCAAACAGATAGGTGCCGCCGCGACGGGGCTTGACACCAAGACCCTCCGCCTTGGCGCGGCTGGCTTCATCAGAAGAAATATAATCATTCTCCACCATCTGGTCGAGCACCCAGTTGCGCCGTTCCAGCGCCCGTTCCGTATGACGGAAAGGATGATAATTGGACGGTCCTTTGGGAAGTGCGGCCAGATAGGCAGCCTCGGACACAGTCAGTTCGCTGACCGACTTGTCAAAATAGGTGAGTGCAGCGCCTGCAATTCCATAAGCCCCCAGCCCGAAGAAAATCTCATTCAGATAAAGTTCCAGAATGCGATCCTTGGAATAGGCCTGCTCGATACGAAACGACAGAACCATTTCCTTGATCTTGCGCTCATAGGTCTGGTCGGAGGTCAGCAAAAAGTTCTTTGCCACCTGCTGGGTGATGGTTGAAGCGCCAACCTGACGGCGGCCAGACCCCATATTCTGGATATTGGTGATCACAGCGCGCGCCAGACCCGTCGGGTCGATGCCGGGATGATGGTAGAAATTCTTGTCCTCGGCAGATAAAAAAGCCGCCTTGACGCGATCTGGAATGGCCTGAATAGGCAGATAAAGCCGCCGCTCATGTGCATATTCGGCCATCAGCGAGCCATCCGAGGCATGGATGCGTGTTGTTACCGGCGGCTCATAATTTGCCAGAACCTCATAATCGGGCAAATCCTTGGACAGGCTGGCAATGTAGAGCGCCACGGCCCCTGCCACGAGCAAGGCAAGTGCTGTGCCGATACCAAAAAAATAGCCGATAAGCCTTATCATGCCCGCTCCAGTAGAGAGTCTGCCGCTGTCCCTGATCAACGCCGTAATATGCAAAAGCTCAGGGACGGTTCAAGATCGGCAACCCATGTCGCCCTGATGTGGGCAAATTACGGCAAGAAACAAACAGGTTTCCTGACCATGAAAGAATATCGCATGATGTTGTGTGCTTGCAACGCAGCAATTTCAGATGAGGCAGAGGTTTAACCACCTGCCGCAGCCTTGGCCGAGGCAAAGGTCGAAATGGCATTGATGATGCTGGAAGCTGCCTTGTCGCGCCATTTGGGATCAAGAAGCTGGGCTTCATCTTCAGGATTGGACAAATAGCCAAGCTCAACCAGAACGGAAGGAACATCAGGCGCACGCAGCACTTTAAAGCCCGCAAAACGGTGCGGATTGTTGATAAGACCCACTGTTGTTGACAGTTCCCCTACCAGCGTACTGGCAAAATTCATCGAGAATGAATGGGTTTCGCGCCGGATCAGATCAAACAATATATCAACAACCTCAGGGCTGCTCGTCTTCACCTCCGGGCCACCAAACTGATCAGCAAGATTTTCACGCTCGGCCAGGGCTTGCGCTTCGGCATCCGAGGCCTTGTCTGAAACCGTATAGACCGTGGCGCCACGAATGCCTTTGAGCCGAATCGTATCGGCATGGATGGAAATAAACAGATCGGCTTCATGCTGGCGTGCAATGCGCACACGCTCGTCAAGGCGCAGGAAAACATCACTGTCCCGGGTGAGAATCACATCATATGTGCGAAGCGCATCAAGCTTTGCCTTCAATTCACGCGCAAAAGCCAGCGTGACCTCTTTTTCCTGAACCCCGCTTATTCCTTCTGCGCCACCATCTATGCCGCCATGTCCGGGATCCAGAACCACGGTAAACCGGCGCAGTGGCTGGCGCGCCTTGCGGTCGCCCTTGTCGCCTGCAATCGTAGCGGCTGTGGTTATGGCCTGCTCGGCCAACGCCTGTTCAAACTGGCGCTCAGAAGCGGCGGAAAGCTCAATCGCAATACGGTATCCCGCGTCATCCTTATGGGCCTCGACATCAAAATTGTCGATCAGGAACGGGCCTTTTGCAACAATCACCAACCGGGAAGTGTCACCATCAGTTTTGCCATAGCGAACATTGGCAACCAGCCCCTTTGCCTTGAGTTGATCAACGGCCAGCCGCATTTGTGTGGATGGCAGATCAATGACCAGCCGGTGTGGGGCCCGCAGCAGAAACCAGCGCGGCTCCGGCTCCCCGTCGAAATTTAGGACAATGCGCATTTTGTCCGTATCGCCTGTCATGGTGTAATCCGTCACCATCACAGGCGCAGCCCCTGCAGAAGCGCTTGTTTGAAACAGCACTCCACACAGCAGCAACAAAACAGCACAGCAAAGACCGATGGCCTTGCGCGCTATCTTGTATGCCCCCATATTTTGTTGCGTAGCGTCCATTGCAGGGCCTTGGTTCATATTGATCAAAGCGCACGGATCAGCGCGTTCGATTAACAATTCGTAGCCAAAGAAGGTTAACCAAGCCTTTTCAAAAACAGCCTTGCCAAAATGACCCTGCACGGTCTTTGCCTCTGGTCATGGCCCGTTTTCCAATATCCGGAACAGGTCCGAAACAGGGTTGCCTTCCATCTCGCCAAATCATAAAAGCAGCAGTGGACTATCGTAATCCTGCAACGGTTTGTGATGGCTTGGAGGCTTTTAACGGCTGGCAGCCTGTGACGAACGGCAGGGTCTACGACTGGTCACAAAGGTTTTCGCAGACATCGGCTGAATAACGGCAATGGTCTGCGTTTAGGAAAACGGTCGGGATACGCCTGACTGGCTCTAAATCAAGAGCAAACAAGCTGGTCCGGCTCCCCGGGCTTTGGTTCAAGAGGTTCACTGACTGTTTATGTCTTCAAGCGCCATTATGAAAAGGTCCGCATCACACCGCGCCAGAACGGCAGCGGGCGGCTTTGTCTTTGCGCTTCGGCAACAGGTCAGGACCACACAATTATCCGGCACCTTCATTTGTTTTCATCGGCAGCGGGCATGGCCCGGCAGACCGATGCTGACGGCTGCCGGGAGGAAACGCAGCAATGCCCAACAACAAAATGCTTATAGACGCCTCCCACCCCGAGGAAACACGCGTCGTCGTCATTCGCGGTAACCGTATCGAAGAATTTGACTTCGAATCCCAGGACAAGAAGCAACTCAAGGGAAATATCTATCTGGCCCGTGTCACGCGGGTTGAACCTTCGCTTCAAGCGGCCTTTGTCGAATATGGCGGAAACCGGCATGGTTTCCTCGCCTTCTCGGAAATTCATCCCGATTATTATCAGATCCCGGTCGCCGACCGGCAGGCGCTGCTTGAGGCGGAAGCCGAGGATGCACATAATGATCATGACGATGAACATGACCGCGACGACCATAAGGAGCGCCCGCGCCGTAGCCGCCGCCGTGGTGGCAGGGCGCGCGATACCGGCGAGGACACAAACCACGCCGACTCAAGCCCAGACACAAGCACCGACACAATCGCTGCCGTTTCAGAGGAAGAAACTGCTACTGAAGCACCAGTTTCAGATGAGATAAGCACCAACGATACGGCTGATGTGGTCGTGCAGATCGATGAAATTTCTGATTCGTCGGCAGTTGAGGCGCAGGACGCTGAAACCGGACAGGACAGCCCGGCACAGCCAGCATCTTCTCAAGACGAAAGCGAGCAGCCCGCAGCAGAATCAGCAACAGAATCAGATGAGACTGCCGATAACGGGCCTGCTTCCATTGCCGCCGCCGTTGAAGGCGATGTGATTTCCGAAGCGGTTTCTGCCGAGGGTGAGGCCGAAGACGAACAGGATCATGGCGACACCGTCGAAGATGTGGCTGCTGCCCATGATGATGACGATGATGTTCATCATGGCAATGACAATGGCAATGGTAATGGCGACGACCACGAGGTCGAATCGGTTGGCGCTGAAGATGCGCTGGAAGAGGTTCGCAGCCGCCGCAAGTCGCCGCGCCGCCAATACAAGATTCAGGAAGTCATCAAGCGTCGCCAGATTTTGCTTGTGCAAGTGGTCAAGGAAGAGCGCGGCAACAAGGGGGCGGCACTCACCACCTATCTTTCACTGGCTGGTCGCTATTCGGTTCTCATGCCCAACACGGCGCGTGGCGGTGGTATTTCACGCAAGATCACCAGCCTTCAGGATCGCAAACGCCTCAAGGAGATCATGACCGATCTTGCCGTGCCGGCGGGTATGGGCGTTATCTTGCGTACGGCTGGCGAAAGCCGCACCAAGGCCGAGATCAAGCGCGATTATGAATATCTGATGCGAATGTGGGAAAATGTTCGCAATCTGACACTCCAGTCCACTGCCCCTACCCTCGTTTATGAAGAAGGCTCACTGATCAAGCGTTCGGTGCGCGACCTCTATAACAAGGATATCAGCGAAATTCTGGTTGCAGGCGAGCAAGGCTATCGCGAGGCCAAGGATTTCATGCGCCTGCTGATGCCCAGCCATGCAAAGGTCGTCCAGCCCTATCGGGAAACCACGCCGATCTTTGTGCGCTCCGGCATTGAAGGTCAGCTCGACCGTATGGTGCAGCCGCAGGTGACGCTCAAGAGCGGCGGTTATCTGATCATCAACCAGACCGAGGCGCTGGTTTCCATCGACGTGAACTCAGGTCGCTCGACCAAGGAACATTCGATTGAGGAAACTGCCCTTCACACCAATCTGGAAGCTGCCGAGGAAGTTTCACGCCAGTTGCGCCTGCGCGATCTGGCCGGGCTGATTGTCATCGACTTCATCGACATGGAGGAAAGCCGCAACAACCGGGCGGTTGAAAAGCGGCTGAAAGAATGCCTCAAAAATGACCGCGCCCGCATTCAGGTTGGCCGCATCTCACATTTCGGCCTGCTGGAAATGTCGCGCCAGCGCATTCGCGCCAGCGTTTTGGAATCAACCATGAAGGTCTGCCCTCATTGCGGCGGTGCAGGCCATGTGCGTTCAGATTCCTCCGTGGCCCTGATGGTGGTTCGCGCCATTGAAGAGTTCCTGCTCAAGGATGCACGCCATCACATCACGGTACGCACCCCCACAGCCACAGCCCTTTATGTGCTCAATCACAAGCGCAGCACACTGATCGAACTGGAAACCCGCTTTGGCGTGACAATCACGCTGGAGGCCGATGAAAGCACGGCTTCCCAGCATTATGTCATTGCGCGCGGTGCAGTGGCCGAAAAGCCGGAAGGCTTTGTCGAAATCCGCGCACAAACCGTCATCATCGACGAGCCGGAACCTGAAGACCTTGTCGAGGATGAGGAGGACGTTGAAGAGACCAGCACAGAAAATGCTGCCTCAGAGGGTGATGATCAGGGTGAAAACCAGCGCAAGCGTCGCCGCAGGCGTCGTCGTCGGGGCGGTAAAGATCGCGACCATGACGAACAGGTACAGGAAACCAGCGCCGATCAGGATTCTGACACAAGCCAGGACCATGCCGATGAAGCAGGCGGGGATGAAGCAGAAGCTGTATCTGAAGAAGAAAGTGACGCCAAACAGGCCGATGATGCCCAGCCCAGAAAACGTCGGCGCGGCAAGCGTGGCGGTCGCCGCAATCGCAATGGCGATGGCGATCAGGCAAGCAGCGACACAAGTTCTGAAACCGGCGACACTGAAACAGAGGTAGCGCCAGTTTCCGCCATGCCTGAAGCAAAAGCAGAAATCATTGCCAGCGATGATGCAGCTTCAGATAGCAATCTGGAGCCACAGGCTGAAACACCCGGTGAAGACAAGCCTGCCATTGCAGCAGAAACTTCCACGAATAGGGAAGAAGCAACAAGCAAAGCCGCACCCGCGGCCGAAGCTGCCCCTGTTGAGGAAGAGGCCCCTCCAGCAAAGCCAAAGCGCACACGTCGCACCCCCGTGCGCACGCCAAGAGCCAAGGCGGCTGAAACAGCTTCCGCAGATACAACCGCTGCAGAAGCAGAAACGCCAGTTCCTTCCGAACCAGAAACGGATGCAGAAGCTGTGGTTCCGGCCACCAAAGCCAGAGCCAGGACCAGAGTTGCAGCCAAAGCAGCACCTGTTGCCAAGGCTCCCGCTGAGGAAGCCCCTGTCGAAAAGCCGAAGCGCACACGCCGCAAGGCAGCAGTGGTTGAAGCGCCTGCCGAGGAACCGGAAATTGTTGTTTCCTCAGCCCCGGCCGAAAGCAGCGAAGCAGAAGCAGCCCCTTCAGAAGAAAAACCGAAGCGCGGCGGCTGGTGGCAGCGTAAGGGATTTTTTTGAAGCATTAGAGCCTGTCTCCCGAACTTAAGAACCAGTTTCAAGAGACAGGCTTTAGGTTCTTGTTTTAGCTGCATTTATGCGATGCCAGATGTTTACATCTGGCCGCAAAATGCTCTAGGGTCGAGACTCAATCATGACCACCATATGCAGATAGCAGCCAAGTAGCATGTTGCTGCGAAGTTGACTGCAAGCTTGTCATATCTTGTGGCAATGCGTCTCCAGTCC
>NZ_JBHSLL010000042.1:0-9462 GCF_042656785.1 Aquamicrobium segne | reverse complement strand
GCGTGAAGTCATCCATGTCGAGGCCTGGCGCGACGGCAACTACCAGATCGAAACCTATCCGGAAGAGGGCCACCTCGATGCAGCATAACAGGACCGTCGCCTTCCTGACGGCGAGCATCACGATTTTCATCCTGTCAATCGATCCAGCTCTGGCTTCTGGCGGTGGCGGTCTGCCATGGGAAGGGCCACTGCAACAGATCCAACAATCGATCACCGGGCCGGTGGCGGGCTTCATTGCACTTGCGGCAGTTGCCGTCGCCGGCGGGATGCTGATCTTCGGCGGCGAGCTGAACGATTTCGCCAGACGGCTGATGTATGTCGTGCTGGTCGCCGGCATCTTGCTGGGGGCGACACAAATCGTTGGCCTCTTCGGTGCTTCCGGCGCATCGATCGGCACAGTCGAGGCTGTCCAGCCTACTGGGGCAGGGGAGGACGGTGATGGTTGAGTCAGTTGCTCTGCTCGCACGATCCCGCATTCATCGGGCGCTGTCGCGCCCGAACCATTTGATGGGCGCTGATCGTGAACTGGTTTTGCTGACGGGGCTGGCGACGGTCATCCTGATCTTTGTGGTCCTGACCTGGTTCTCTGCGCTGCTCGGCATCGCAATCTGGATTGGTGTCGTTGGCGCATTGCGAATGATGGCCAAGGCCGATCCGATGATGCGGCAGGTCTATCTGCGCCATATTCGCTACCGGCAGAATTACCGGCCAACATCGACGCCATGGCGCAGGTACTAACTCGTCCATGGTCGCACTTCGTCAGTTCCGCAATACAAATCCGTCCTTTTCCGATCTTCTCCCCTATGCCGGGCTGGTCGATAACGGCGTGATCCTGCTCAAGGACGGAAGCCTGATGGCCGGCTGGTACTTTGCCGGACCGGATTCAGAAAGCTCAACCAATCCCGAGCGCAACGAGGTTTCGCGTCAGATCAACGCGATCCTGTCGCGGCTCGGCTCCGGCTGGATGATCCAGGTCGAGGCCGTGCGCGTTTCGACCGATTCCTATCCACCACGAGAAAACTGTCATTTCCCGGATGCGATTACCGCGGCGATCGACAATGAGCGGCGCGCTCATTTCGAAGCCGAGCGGGGGCATTATGAAAGCCAGCACGCACTGATCCTCACTTACCGGCCGCCGGAACGGCGGCGATCGGCCATGACCCGTTATGTCTATTCCGACGCCAAGAGCCGATCCGAGACCTATGCCGACACAGTGCTCGACAGTTTCCGGACATCGATCCGTGAAGTCGAGCAATATCTGGGCAATGTGCTGTCGATTCGCCGCATGGTCACGCGATCCGTGCCCGATTCAGAAACCGGGCGTGAGGCGCGTTACGATGAGCTTTTTCAGTTCATCCGGTTTTGCATTGTCGGCGAAAATCATCCAGTCCGCCTCCCAGAGATCCCGATGTATCTCGACTGGTTGGCAACAGCCGAGTTCCACCATGGGCTTTCGCCGATGGTCGACGGCCATTACCTGGCTGTCGTTGCCATAGACGGCTTTCCAGCCGAGAGCTGGCCAGGCATTTTGAACCTGCTCGACGCGATGCCGCTGACCTATCGCTGGTCGAGCCGCTTCGTCTTCCTCGATGAGCAGGAAGCGCGGCAAAAACTCGAGCGCACCCGCAAGAAATGGCAGCAGAAGGTGCGGCCCTTCTTCGATCAGCTGTTTCAGACCCAGAGCCGGTCCGTTGATCAGGACGCCATGATGATGGTGGCCGAGACCGAAGACGCGATCGCCGAGGCCGCCTCTCAGCTTGTCGCTTACGGCTATTACACCCCCGTCATCGTCATGTTCGATCATGACGATGACCGGCTGCGCGAGCAGGCCGAAGCGGTGCGCAGGCTGATCCAGGCGGAAGGATTTGGGGCGCGGATCGAGACGCTCAACGCCACCGAGGCCTATCTAGGCTCGCTGCCGGGCAATTGGTACACCAACATCCGCGAGCCGCTGATCAACACGCGCAACCTCGCCGACCTCATCCCGGTCAATTCGGTGTGGTCGGGCAGCGCCACCGCGCCTTGTCCATTCTATCCGTCGGCCTCACCGCCGCTGCTACAGGTTGCCAGCGGCTCCACACCGTTTCGACTGAACCTTCATGTCGATGATGTCGGCCACACTTTGGTATTCGGCCCGACGGGGTCCGGCAAATCGACATTGCTCGCCCTGATCGCGGCTCAGTTCCGGCGTTATCGCGATGCGCAGATTTTTGCCTTCGACAAAGGCAACTCGCTCCTGCCGCTGACACTGGCCGCCGGCGGTGACCACTATGAAATCGGGGCAGGGGAGGGCGACGCCAAGCTCGCCTTCTGCCCGCTGGCCGAGCTGGACACCGATGGCGACCGTGCCTGGGCGGCCGAGTGGATCGAGACGCTGGTAGCCATGCAGGGTGTGAGCGTGACGCCCGATCATCGTAATGCGATTTCGCGCCAAATCAGGCTGATGGCTTCTGCGCCCGGCCGCTCACTGTCGGATTTCGTCAGTGGCGTTCAACTGCGTGAGATCAAGGATGCGCTCCACCACTACACCGTCGACGGGCCGATGGGGCAACTGCTTGATGCCGAGCAGGATGGCCTGACATTGGGCACCTTCCAGTGCTTCGAGGTTGAAGAGTTAATGAATATGGGCGAGCGCAATCTTGTGCCGGTCCTACTTTATCTCTTTCGTCGTATCGAAAAACGCCTGACCGGGAACCCGAGCCTTATCATTCTCGACGAGGCCTGGCTGATGCTGGGCCATCCGACATTCAGGGACAAGATCCGTGAATGGCTCAAGGTGCTGCGCAAGGCCAATTGTGCGGTCCTGCTGGCCACGCAGTCGATTTCCGATGCTGAGCGCTCCGGCATCATCGATGTGCTGAAGGAAAGTTGCCCAACGAAGATCTGCCTGCCGAATGGCGCGGCACGTGAACCGGGCACACGCGAGTTCTATCAGCGCATCGGCTTCAACGAGCGCCAGATCGAGATCGTGGCATTGGCTACGCCCAAGCGCGAATATTACGTCGCCTCGCCGGAGGGTCGGCGCCTGTTCGACATGGCGCTCGGGCCTGTCGCGCTTTCCTTTGTCGGCGCGGCCGGCAAGGGTGATCTCAAACGCATCCAGCAGCTTGTCCGCAACCACGGTAAAAACTGGCCGGCGGTCTGGCTTACGGAAAGGGGGGTCGGCAATGTCGAAACCATTCTCGCACACGGCTAGGGTTGCCATTGCCGCGCTTGGCATCATTGGCGGGGTTCCATCTGCTCCCGCCAATGCCGGAGCCGTCACCGGACAAGCGACGGAATGGACGCAACTGCTCAACAATTCCGAACTGGTGGGCTTGGTCGGCCAGTCTGCAGAGCAAATCCAGAACCAGATACAACAGATCACCCAACTGGCTGAGCAGATACAGAACCAGATCCGAATCTACGAAAACATGCTGCAAAACACATTGCAGCTTCCCAGCCATATCTGGGGGCAGGTGGAAAGCGATCTCACCCGCCTTCAGGGTCTCGTCAATCAGGGGCAGGGCATCGCGTTTTCGATGGGCAATATTGACGACGTTCTGAAGCAGCGGTTCCAGAGCTTCGCTGACTTCAAGAGCGGGCTTGCCAATGGCGAGAGCTTTTCATCGAGCTACCAGGACTGGTCCGACACCAATCGTGACACCATTGCGTCGACATTGCGCGCCGCCGGTTTCACCGCCGAACAGTTCGGCACGGAAGAAGCCACCATGTCGCAGCTCCGCTCGATGTCGCAAAGCGCGGTCGGCCAGATGCAAGCCCTTCAAGTCGGGCATCAGATCGCGGCGCAGCAGGTCGCACAATCCCAGAAGCTGCGCGGGCTCGTGTCACAGCAAATGACGATGATGGCCACCTGGTACCAATCCGAGCAGGCAGCAAAGGACCTCGCCCAGACACGGCGTGAGGAATTCTTCAAGTCAACCGCACCGTCAACTTCTGGCGGTCAGATGATGGAGCCACGCTGGTGAACAGGACCGTCCTTATTATTGCAGCCATTATCGTGGTGGTCGGCATTGCCGTAACGTTCTGGATTGTCTTGGGTCCTGCTGGCACGCCAGAGCCCACGGCGCCAACCACCACTGCCCCTCAGCAGTTCGATACGACCGGTGGTCAGGAAATGCGGCCGCGCTGGGGCGCCCAGGAGGAGCAGGGCAATGACGCCGCCGGTGATTAGGGCGGCGGTCATTGTCCTGCTTGCCCTGTTGATCCTGATCGAACCGGCACTCGCACAGGACGGATCGCTGCTGACCAGTCTGGAAAACGAAGTGGCCAGTGCCGCCCAGGGATGGGAGACGACCGTCCTGCAAGCTGCTCGTTCGCTGTTCTGGATCCTTGCCGGCATCGAGATCGGCATTGCCGCCGTCTGGCTGGCGTTGGCGGCCGCCTCGCTCGACACCTGGTTTGCCGAACTGGTGCGCCGCATCATGTTCATCGGCCTGTTCGTCTTCATTCTCGAACAGGGGCCTGCCTTCGCCAAGGCGATGGTCGACAGCCTGTTTCAGATCGGCGCTGGCGGTGGCTCGGCTTCGCCCGCCAATGTCTTCAATGCCGGACTGCAGGTGGCCAGCGCCATGTCGAGCAAGGCTCAGTTCGGGCTGTTCGAAGATAATGCGCTCGCCATCGCCGCCGTCTTTGCCATGATCGTCGTCGTCATCTGCTTCAGTCTCGTCGCCGCGATTTTTATCTCGGTGATGGTGGAGATGTATGTCGGCCTGCTTGCCGGCATGATCATGCTCGGTCTTGGTGGCTCCAGCTTCACCAAAGACTTTGCCGTCCGCTACCTCGTCTATGCCTTCAGTGTCGGAATGAAGCTGATGGCGCTCGTGATGATTGCCCGCATCGGTTCCCAGGTGCTGGTCAATCTGGCCAGCGGCCCATCCGGCACCGACGAATATCTGTCGACGCTCGCGATCGCCGGTATTTCCGTCGTCGTCTTCATCATCTCGATCTACGTACCCAACATCATTCAGGGCGTTGTGCAGGGCGTTTCGGTGACCGGCGGTATGGAGACCATCCGCCATGGCGGACAGGCTGCAAGCTTTGCTGCCGGCGGCGCAGCCCTTGCCGCTGGTGGCGCAAGGGCAGGGGCGGCGGCCTATTCAGACGCCCGCGCCGCCGGCGCCTCCTTTGGAGCGGCGGCACTCAAAGGCATGGCGTCTGGCGTTGGCGCCACAGGCGGCGCGCTGGCTGGTGCTGCTCGCGACAAGGCCATCGGCGTACCCGGCACATGGGGTGCCTCGACGCTGGGCCTTGCCAATTCCAAGCTCGACCAGTCCCAGGGGCGGCCGACGCGAAAACCTTCAAGTGACGACAAGGCGTGAGTAATTGATCATGGCGGGACATACTCCACCCGAAAACCCCTATCTTGCCGCGCGCCAGGAGTGGAATGAGCGCTACGGTTCCTATGTGAGCGCGGCGCGCTCATGGCGCATTGTCGGCATCACCGGCATGCTGATGGCGGTGATCGGCTTCTCCTATGCGCTTTATCAAAGCACACAGGTCAAGCTCGTGCCCTATATCGTCGAGGTCGATCGTCTGGGCACGGCCGCCAGCGCCGGGTTTCCGCAGCAGATCGAATATGCCGATGCCCGCGTCGTGCGCGCCACACTTGGCTCCTTCGTAAGCAATTTCCGCTCGGTGACACCTGATGCGGTTGTCCAGAAGCAATATATCGACCGCACCTATGCGCTGCTGCGCACCTCCGACCCGGCCACCGAGAAGATCAATGCCTGGTTTCGGGGCAATTCCCCCTTCGATCGCGCACTCACCATGACAGTCGCCATCGAGGTGACCAACATCGTGCCATTGTCAAACCAGAGCTATCAGGTCGACTGGACCGAGTTTCAGCGGGATCGGCAAGGCAAGGAGCTCGGCACCCGTCGCTACCGTGGCATCGCCACCGTGACGCTGACGCCGCCCCAGGACGAAGCGGTCATCCGCTTCAATCCGATCGGGCTTTATCTGAAAGATTTCGAGTGGACGGCGCAGCTGTGAGCGTCCCGCAGGAGAGTATCATGATCATATCCAGGATGCGGGATATCATTTTGTGCACCGCCCTGCTTTTGTCCGCAATGCCGGTGTCTGCTCAGGCACAAACGCTGAACGCCAATGAGGCACGAGGAACAAACCTCTCCGGTCAATGGCAGTCGGGGAGGGGGGTCGTTACCCGTGGCAATGACGGCAAGGTGATTTTTCTGTTCGGCGAGGTTCAGCCTTCAGTCGTATGTTCACCCCTTCAGGTTTGCGACATCGAGCTTCAGCCTGGAGAGATCGTTCGTGATGTTCTTCTTGGCGATACGGTACGCTGGAAAGTCGAACCGGCAACCTCCGGCGCACCCGGCGGACAGGCAATACATCTCATCGTCAAGCCATCCGAGGTCGGGCTCGTCACCTCGATGGTGGTGACGACGTCGCGGCGCACCTACCACATTCAGCTCAAATCCCATCAGAGCCAATATATGGCGCGGGTCGGATTCGAATATCCCGAGGACGTCAACGCCCGTTTCGCCGAAATCAGCGCGCGCATGGAAGCCAGCATCGTCCCGGGTGCCGGCGTTGCTGCCGACCAGCTTAATTTCGCGTTCCGGATGAGCGGTTCGGCGCGCTGGCGTCCAACGCGGATCTACACCGACGGCCAGAAAACCTACATCCAGTTTCCATCCTCGCTGTCTGGCCAGGATGCTCCTGTGCTGTTTGTCGTGTCCGGCGGTGAAAACCGCATCGTCAACTACCGGATGAACGGTTCCATGATGGTGGTCGATTATTACATTGATCACGCCATCCTCGTTTCCGGCGTCGGTCGCCAGCAGCAGAAGATCACCATCCGGCGGGGAGGGTAGGGGGATGCACGGATTTTCCTTGTTTGGCCGCCTCGCTGCCGCTCTTATTTGCGCCGGCCTTCTCGCCGGTTGTCAAACGTTGGGACAGGTGGGCCTGATCCAAAGCACGGTCACCGCACAGCTGACGCCGGAAGCCGCCAGCAGTGTCGCCAGCGACATGGTGGGCATGCTCGCCGAACAGGCCGGGCCCGGCAACACCACGATCCGGTTTACGCCCGACGGCTCGGCATTCGGTCAGGCGCTCCACGTATCCCTGCAAAGCTGGGGTTACGCCATCGTTACAGATCAAAAGACCGACGAGGCAAATATCCTCGCTCTCGCCTATACGGTCGACGAATTCGAGGGAGCCGTTTTGGTCAGGTTGTCGACATTGCGCTTTGACCTGACCCGAATGTACAAGCCCGGCGCCGATGGTGCTTCGCCGGTTAGCCCGCTGTCGATCCGGCAACATGGTTCGGCAGGCACGGCATGACGCAATCGCTGAAGCTTGGCGGCGAGACGACCGCATCCGCTCCGAAGATCCGCCGCCTCAACCGGCTGCCGATTATCGGAGCCATTGCTCTGGTGGTGATTTTCCTTGCTGTCATCTTCTATGGGCTGACATCGCGCGGGCTTCGTTTTCGCGACAATGGGGACGCCGGCGCGGCAGGATCACAATCGGCATCGACCTATGCTGACCAGCTCACCCGCGGCGTTCCGGACGGCATTATCGGTGAGCCGATCCAGCCACAATTTCAGCCGCGCCCAATCGAGACGAGCGAAGCGGCGGTCAATCCTTTCCCGGCAACGGAAACCTCCGCCCGAACCGAACAGCAACCGCCGACCTCGCAGCTCGAGCCGGAAGAGGTTTGGCGAGCACGGCTCGAACGAGAGCAGCACGAACAGTATTTGCGCGAGCAGCATCGGCAGCGCATGGCGCGATTACAGGCCAATGAAGCAGCCTACGATTCCCCGATCGCTGTCGGCATCAACGAACTCAACCACAATCCAGCCACTGGCACTGGGGCAGCCGCAACTTCCTCCCCTGCTGGACAATCAGCACGGCCGACAAGCGCGCTCGATCTCTACGCCGCCGCCATGCAAGGTGGCATGACCGGCGCCAACAGCGACCCGAACGGGCAGGCCGGAAAAGAACGGTTCTTCAACCAGGACATTGCAGAACTTGGCTATCTTCCAAATCCTGTCGTGCCGCAGATATCACCCTATGAACTGAAACGCGGATCTGTCATCCCGGCCACGCTCGTAACCGGTATCAATTCCGATCTTCCCGGACGCATCACCGCCCAGGTCAGCCAAAACGTCTATGATAGCGCAACCGGGCGCCATCTGCTTGTCCCGCAAGGTGCAAAGCTCTTCGGCCGTTACGACTCCAATGTGTCGTTCGGGCAAAACCGTGTACTGGTTATCTGGACCGATATCATATTCCCGAACGGTTCCACGCTCCAGCTCGGCGGCATGGCCGGAACCGATTCTGCGGGCTATGGCGGGTTCAACGACCGTGTCGATAACCACTATTTCCGGACCTTCGGCTCCGCGGTCCTTGTGGCCCTGATCGGCGCTGGCACAGAAATGATGATCCCGCAGGATCGCAATGCGTTCGGCACATCCAATAGCGCCGAGGATGCCGCCAGGCGCTCATTTGCCGAGACCTTCGGCCAGATGTCGCAACAAACCTTATCACGAAATCTCAATGTTCAGCCAACGCTGAAAATTCGCCCAGGATACCGGTTCAATGTGCTGGTCGACCAGGATATCGTGTTTCCAGGCTCGGCGCGATGAGCCCTGTGCGCTTACATGAGCCTGGCGTTTCAATTCGACGAAGGTAGCCGACAGGGCTAAGCCAGCGTTGTCATTGTCTTTCATCCTGTTTCGTCAAAGCCATGACTTTTGTTATGTAACTGCCAGGAAGAGCGTCTTCAGCATAGGTGAATGTACCGGTTGCCTTGACCTCTTCTGCGGCACGCATCAGCGCTCCAAGTGCTGCACGGGCAAATGATCCACCGACGCTGGTGCGACGCACGCCTGCTTCAGACAATTCACCGACTGAAAAAGCAGACCCTTTCAGCCCCATAACGACGTTGACGGGCTTGTCTACAGAAGCACAGACCGTTCTGATTGCCTCCAGATCAGGCTTGTCCCATAGGAAATTCTCGGCTCTTGCTGTCAGCAGAAAAGGCAGATCTCTTGCAGCTTCAGCCGCTGCCTGAACACGTTCGACCGCCTGAGACAGTCCATATATCGGTGCAGTTGGATCACCTGTTGCATCCTCAATCGAGCCGCCAACAAGCCCGATCTTGGCAGCAAGACGGATGGTTTCTGCGCAGACTTCCGGTGCATCTCCAAAACCATCCCCAAGATCGGCCGATACGGGCAACGTGGTTGCCCCAACAATTTCGGCTGCATTATCGAAAATTTCATTGCGCTCCAGACTGGCAAAGGAATCCAGCTTGCCTTTTGAGAAGGCATAGCCTGCACTTGTTGTTGCAAGCGCTTCAAACCCAAGGCTTGCCAATAGACGGGCCGAGCCTGCGTCCCAGGGATTGGGGGTGACAAAGGTCCGCTCATGCAGCGCTTTGAAGCGTTCATATTTGCTTTGCTGGCTTAACATTTTCATCCCTCATCT
>NZ_JBHSLL010000041.1:0-4909 GCF_042656785.1 Aquamicrobium segne | reverse complement strand
CGACGAGCTTGGATACCTGCCCTTCAGCGCATCGGGAGGGGCATTGCTCTTCCATCTGCTGAGCAAACTCTACGAGCGCACCAGCGTCATCATCACAACCAATCTCAGCTTTGCGGAATGGGCGAGCGTATTCGGTGACGCAAAAATGACGACTGCGCTGCTCGATCGGCTCACTCACCACTGCCACATTCTCGAAACTGGAAACGACAGCTTCCGATTCAGAAACAGCTCGGCCCAAGCAACCAAAATCAGAAAGGAAAAACCATCGACTTGACCATCTGACCAAACCCAAATCATATCCACGAGGCGGGTCAATTCTCGGTGAAAATCCCGGGTCAGATCTCAACGGCAATCAACAGCAAGCTGTTTAATACGGATACCAGCCATGACGGACACGACCAGTCGGCCAGCGCAGTCGATGGCAAGAGAGAGCCAGTCGGCTGGTCGCACGGCATCTGCACGCAACAACGAACCGGCGATTGCTCCCCCGAGCCACCCACTTCTCCCGATAATGCCAATTTTCAACGCCTGGCTCATGGCTTGGCCGTCTCTATTCTGGTTTGTATCCGTGTCTTGCAAAGAAGCGGTCCAGTTCCCGTTGCTGCGGCGCCTGTCCCGTAAAGATTGTGATATATTCCGGTATTCGCCTCATGCGCTCGGCCAGATTTTCCCTGGATTGTGTGGTTATGTAGCCAATCTGGATGAGGTAGGTGGTGCGCGCACGCACGTCCGCGGTGATCTCGCTGAGACCGAAGCGGATAAACATGCGCGTCAGGGCTTCGATCCGGGTACGGTCGGCCGCCTGGACTTCAGCTAATACGTCGCCCGACTGCAACCCCCAGCTTCGTATGGCGAATTCAAACCTGGAATCGAAGATCTCGTTGTCGAGCCAGCAATCGAAGACGTTGAGCATGGCTTCGGCCAGAGACTCCGCATAGGCCTCGGACTGCTTGACGAGGCTGCTGGTGTTCTTGTCGCGCCACCTTGTGACCAGCGCGCTCAACAATGCTTCCCGGTCTTCAAAGAACCAGTAGAAGCTGGTTCTGGAAAGCCCCAGCCGTTTTGCCAGCGGCAATATCTTGACGGCATCGACGCCTGAATCCAGCAACGCGTCGCGCGCGGCCTGAAGCCAGACCTCCGGAGAACCACGCCAGCCACTGTCATTCAATGCCTGTTCCATGAGTACTCTCCTAGCAAGTCGAACAGTTGAAAACAAGAAAAATGTTCATCAGTGTCGATTTTATGTATTCTAATGTTTTTACAATTGACACTAATGAATATTTTGCCTTAACGTGATTGATGCGCGTTTCAAATGGAGTCCGGCAGTGTCCAACGACCCTCTCCTTCAGCCTTATCGTCTCAAGCATCTGACGCTTCGCAACCGCATTATCGTGACGTCGCACGAACCGGCCTATCCGGAAGACGGCATGCCGAAGGAGCGGTATCGCGCCTATACGGTGGAAAGGGCCAAGGGCGGGGTCGCCCTGACGATGACTGCCGGATCGGCGGCGACATCGAAGGACAGCCCGCCGATATTCAACAATTTGCTCGCCTACAAGGACGAGATCGTGCCCTGGATCAGGCAGATGACCGACGCGGTCCATGAACAGGGTGCTGCGATCATGATCCAGCTTACCCATCTTGGCCGGCGCACCCGCTGGGACAAGGGCGACTGGCTTCCTGTCGTCGCGCCCTCGCATCATCGCGAGCCCGCGCATCGCGCTTTCCCGAAAAAGATCGAGGACTGGGACATTGAGCGCATCGTCAAGGATTTCGCCGATGCAGCCGAACGCATGAAGGCAGGCGGCATGGATGGCGTTGAAGTGGAAGCCTATGGCCATCTCATCGACCAGTTTATCTCGCCGCTGACCAACGAGCTTGACGGCCCCTACGGCGGATCGCTGGACAACCGCATGCGCTTTTGCCTCGACGTGTTCCGAGCCATGCGCGAGCGCGTCGGCGACGATTTCATCCTCGGTGTGCGCTACACCGCCGACGAACAACTGCCCGGCGGCACCGGCAAGGAAGAAGGCATCGAGATTTCCCGACGGCTGAAGGAAAGCGGCCTGATCGACTATCTCAATATCATCAGGGGCCATATCGACACCGACCCGGGCCTCACCGACGTGATTCCCATTCAGGGCATGGCCAGCGCCCCCCATCTTGATTTCGCCGGCGAAATCCGCGCCGCCACCGATTTCCCCACTTTCCATGCCGCGCGGATTCAGGACGTCGCTACCGCCCGGCATGCAATCTCCTCCGGCAAGGTCGACATGATCGGGATGACGCGGGCGCATATGACCGACCCGCATCTGGTGCGCAAGATCATCGAGAAGCGCGAGGATGATATCCGCCCCTGCGTCGGGGCCAATTACTGTCTCGACCGCATCTATCAGGGCGGCATGGCCTTTTGCATCCACAATGCGGCGACCGGCCGCGAGGAAACCATGCCGCACATCGCGGCGAAGGCGGACCGGCGCAAAAGAATCGTCATTGTCGGTGCGGGGCCCGCCGGACTTGAGGCCGCCCGTGTTTTGGCCGAACGCGGCCATGAGGTCATCGTCTATGAAGCGGCGAACGCGCCCGGCGGCCAGATCCGCCTCACCGCTCGCAGCGAACGCCGCCGCGAGATGACCGGCATTATCGACTGGCGCATGAACCAGTGCGAGAAGCACGGCGTCACGTTCCATTTCGACCACTGGGCCGAGGCCGATACGGTGCTGGCCGATGAGCCGGATGTCGTGATCATCGCCACTGGCGGCCTGCCGCATACCGAAGTAATGAGCGAAGGCAATGATCTGGCCGTCTCGTCATGGGACATCATTTCCGGTGATGTGAAGCCGGGCACGAATGTGCTGGTTTTCGATGATGCCGGCGACCATGCCGGTCTGCAGGCGGCGGAATTCATCGCCGCGACGGGAGCGAAGGTCGAGGTCATGACGCCGGACCGCTCCTTCGCACCGGAAGTCATGGCGATGAACCTCGTGCCCTATATGCGTTCGCTGCAAAAGCTCGATGTGACCTTCACCGTCACCTGGCGGCTGGAGCGGGCACAAAGAAGCGGCAACGGGATTGTCGCTTATATCGGCAGCGATTATGGCGGTGTGATGCGTGAGCGGATGGTCGACCAGATCGTCGTCAATCACGGCACTATCCCGCTCGACGATCTCTATTTCGAGCTGAAGCCGCAATCGAACAATCTTGGCGAGGTCTCCTATGATCAGTTGATCGCCGGTGCTCCGCAATCGCTCACCCGCAACCGGCACGGAAAATTCCAGTTGTTCCGCATCGGCGACGCCGTTTCCGCCCGCAATACCCACGCCGCCATTTACGATGCCTTGCGGCTGGCAAAGGACATCTGAAGGCCGGCGATCCTGCCATTGACGTATTGCGAGGTCGCACGTAATGCGCTTTTCATCCTAAAGCGTGTCGCTTTTCTTTCAGATTCACGCGACCCGCTTTAAGCCTTTGTTTTTACGCATGTCTTTATCCCGAAACTGGTTCTCAAGTCTCGGGAGACAGGCTTTAAAGCATTTTGTGAGTACAGATGGTTACATCTGACGTCGCACGAATGCGGCTAAAACAAGAACTTAGAGTGTTTCATCATGTTTCCATAAAAACAAGAAATGCTCTAATGATCCCGCCTTCGTGGTAACGAGAAGCGACCGAGGTAAAATGGGCAGAGAGCGGCCACGCCCATAGCGGCTGATGGCTGCCCCATATCCTTCACGCCGCGTCAATTTCGGCGCGATACTTTTTCAGTGGCTTCCTTTGTATCCCGTCGGGGTGGAAATTGTCTGGTGCCAGCCACGCTTCATAGGCAGGTCGCAGCTTGCTCCAATCCTTGTCGAGCATGGCGAACCAGGCTGTATCGCGGTTCTTGCCCTTCACGACAAGGTGCTGACGAAACACCCCCTCGGGTTGGAAGCCGAAGCGGTGGGCGGCGCGTTTGGAAGGCAGGTTCTCGTCGTCGCACTTCCATTCAAAGCGGCGATAGCCGAGGTCATCGAAGATGTGGCGTGCGAACAAAAACAGCGCCTCGGTTGCCGCAGGCTTGCGCGATATGAGCGGCCCCCAGTAGATATGCCCGATCTCAGCCACGCCATTCGGGGCATTGATCCGCATCAGGGTCTGTCGACCGGCCACCTTACCCGACGCCTTGTCTATTACGGCAAAGAACAGCGGATCTTCACTTGCGGCGGACGTCGCCACCCATGAGCGAAAAGCGTCACGGTCTATGGGCGGAAAATCCGGTAACCAGCGGAAGCGCTGATCTCCGTCCGGTTGGGCCGAGGCTTCGAACAGGCCATCAGCGTGGCGGGCGGGGTCAAGCCTTTCCAGCCGGACGAACCGCCCTTCCATGGTGTCGCCTCCGGGTTTCGCGCGAGGTGTCCATTTGGACAAGTCGTCGGCCATGTCTGGCTCCTTCTTGACTGTTCGATAGGAGGCTCAGGCCTCGGGGCCGTCCACGTTTTCCAAGGTCTCGCCCCGGCCGACGCGCACGAATACATAGCGCACGTTATCTCCCTCCAGGATCTGCGCGCGGTGGATCACGCGGCGCGGGAAATAGGCGTAATCGCCCGCCCCAAGTTCAAAAGACTGCTTGCCGCCCGAACCGTGGTCGACGCGGATGCGGCCCGACAGCATATACATGACGCTGTCGAAATCCTTGTGATGGTGCCACTGGCTGGCTTGATCCCGTACCGTAACATGGCATTCGCCAACCCAGAGATCGCTGACCTCCAGCGCCTTGCGCCGGTTCTGGCCCGGTGTGATCGGCCCTTCTTCAAGCTCCCAGGCGCGGATGACGCCGATTTCCGAAAACAGGGGTTTGCCCTGTTGCATTTGTAGAACTTACATGGCCATTTTCAGTTTCTGTGCGGGCGTGATGCCGCCGATGCCCATGTTG
>NZ_JBHSLL010000040.1:0-4248 GCF_042656785.1 Aquamicrobium segne | reverse complement strand
AAATTCTCCTCAGACATCTTGCCGAGAAAATTCTACTAATGAAGACCCTTAATTTCAGGGGGGATTACCCCGCCAGTTTCAGATCTCCACCGGAGAGTGCGCTAACAAGCTCAGTGTCCGAAACGTACCCAGCTGCCCCTGGTACTTCTTCCGCTGCGGCGCCGACAAACCATCGTGTATCGACATAGTCTTCAATCTGCGAAGGCAGGCGCCGCATTGCCTCGCTGAACAGATTGCGCGATGTTTCAACCCCTGGATCGGACGTTTCGAGGCCAAAACACTTCCTCAGCTTGCTGGCGCGAGCCTCGTTGTGCCCGCCTTGGAGGCGTGGATCGGTAAGGCGATTGTCAAAGGCGAGCCGAGCTATTTCATCATCCTGATCCGGCACTTTAAGCGCATGTCCTGCGACAATGGCGAATAGCACGGGAGCCAGCTCCATGATCTGTTTCTGGCTGACCCCGTAACGCCAGCGCATCAGTTCATAGGCATTATGGGATGCTACGGACACGTGGGCCTGAATGGAAACTTCCCCCAAACCTTTGTCAGCAAAGAACGGGTCAAAATCCTGGGGTTTGCAGTTGAGGACGCGTGCGACCGCCTCCAAGTCCTTCTGCTTGGGTGGATTAGTTCCAGCCAGCCAGCGACGCACAGTCCGTTTGTGCTTTTTGATCGCCGCAGCGAGTTCATCCGGCTTTGTGCCCTCTTCCTTGAGCTTTTTTTGAGAAGATCTGCCTTGAATGCCATTGGTGTTTCCCTTGCAACTATGCCCTCAAGGTAGGTGTCATTATTTCATATAACAATTTGGCATTTTATGTCCGTACCCTGCTGAGAATCGCTCTTATTCTACGATTATGAGCGAATTTCATGCCTTAAATGACAAAATTGGTGACATTCTGTAGGCTTCGGTCTGTCTCGATAACTGAGCTTGATGGGCGATGATTCGCTGACTGCGTGCTCATGAACCGAAGTCATTCGTGGCAGCAGGACACAGAAGCGGATGCGGATCATCTGCCGCTTTCGACAGGAGGGAGGCGGCGGACGCGTATAATCCCCGGATCGGCCTGAAACCCGAGCGTGGCCGGAAGACTGTATGACGGTCAGTATCAACGCTGACGGGCCGAACCGGGATACCGGCCGATGGCGAGAGAGGCCGGTAAAAGAAACGCGCGCGGCCAGGGACAAGGTCTGACAGACATGCCGGTGTTGCCGGTCTGGTCATCCTGATGCGGCCTCAAGGTTGCCACATCTCCGTTCAGCCCCCGTGCCTCGACCGCTCCAAACGGCCTCTTCAATGGCCTGATCTGGCCGAAGACCAGCGCAAGCGCTTCGACCGCTTCGGCGCAACAGCGTCGTTGGACTTTCTTCCCCTGACGGCAAAGCTGCCATTCCGCGCGGAACAAGAAAGTTCCTCCTGTGCTGTCCAGCCCCGTTCGGGGTGCGCCACCGTTCGTCTCCGGCCGGTCGATCGCCATAGAGGCCGCAATGGTGCGGGCTCGGAAACGGAAAACGGAGACTTAAAATGGCAACCATCGGCACCTTCAAGAAGACCGGCTCGAACGAATTCACCGGCGAAATCGTCACCCTCAGCGTCCAGGCCAAAGGCGTGCGCATCATCCCCGACCTGCGCGCCACCGGCGAGAACGCCCCCAGCCACCGGGTTCTGGTCGGCCGCGCCGAGATTGGTGCCGCCTGGTCCAAGCGCTCCAACGAGGGCCGCGACTATCTGGGTCTCAAGCTGGACGATCCGAGCTTCAACGCCCCGATCTACGCCAACCTCTTCGACGAGGAAGACGGCGAGACCTTCTCGCTCATCTGGTCCCGCCCCAACGGTCGCCGCGGCGACTGACACGGGCACAAGGCCCCGGTCGCAAGGCCGGGGCCTTCCCATGTTTGGCACAATGACCCGTTCGCCCACGGCATTTGCAGGCAAAATCCGCTCAGCCGGCCAGGATCGGAAGCATGGTTTTCACATGGGCGTCGATCCGCTCCAGCACATGCGGGGGAAGGACCTTGCGCTCCGCCAAGGTCCACCACTGCGCATCGATGCGCCCCACTGTTTCGGCGACGGCCTTGAGGACGGCTGGCTCGGGAAGCCGCGCCCGGTTGGCAAAGGCCTTCCAGCGGGCCGGCGTCAGACCCTTGAATGCCCGCTCACCGCCGAGGGACAGCGCCAACCCGTCGGCCGGAATATAGGGAACGGTCGAGAGCATGTCGTAGACCGGCGCAAGGGCGGGTGTGTCGCCATCGCCCGAATAAATCAGTGACCAGTTCTTGAGGTGCATGTCGCCATTGCCCATGACCACCGAGAAGGTCAGCCGCCGAACAAACTCCAGTGCGGCAAAGGGCGAGATCGCCACGCTGAGCACAGATGCGATGTCGTGAGAGGCAGCGCCATCATATTTGCGCGCCGGATACAGGCCAAAGACCTGCGCAAAATCCTCGATATGGATGCGCTGCCCGTTGCTCCCGCGATCGAAGCGCCGGACCAGCAGGACCAGCCCTTCAGCAAGCGTCTCGAACTCTTCGGGAATACCCTCGAATTGGTCGCGGCCGACCAGCTCCCGTTCGGGCACGTCCATGCCGATAGCTTCGGCAAGCGCAAGGTTCGCGAACTCGTTCTCCGACACACCCGGAAAGGCCGTGGACGGGAACTTGGCGATATATTGCCCTTCGCCATCACCGAGTGGCACGGTCAGGCCGCCGCCTTTTCCGGTGTTCTTCATCACCGAGAGTTTCATCTGCACGCCCGCCAGCGAAAAGCGCGCTTTCGGCTTGTCCGGGGATACCGTCGTCGCAGCTCCTGTTCGGTCGCCACTGGGCACGACCCGCACCGCGCCCGGCAGATCCGCACCAAGAGCCGCAAGAAGATCAAAATCATTCCCCGGCCGAACATGAGCGGCGTGGTGTTTTTCCATCGCCTCGCGCAGCCGGTCTTCGGGCAGGAGATTGGCGAAGAAGGGCGGCAACGCGCCTGCGACCGGACGCGGATCCTTGCGCAGTCCTCCCGCGGCGGCCCGCAACGACAAGCTCAGAACCGGATGACCTCCTGTCGCGCGGTACGCCGGGTCAAGACTGAAGGCGTTGAAGTCGCCTGGGGTTCTGACGATCGTGCCAACCTTCACGCTGTTCAGAAACACGTCCAGTGACGCGATGGTTTCAGCGGCGACTATCATCGTTGTCCTCCGGTTGCGGACTGAAGGCGGGGCGATCATCCTCGGTCTCCGGGTGCAAGAGCGCTTCGACTGCCGGCACCATCGCCTGCGGAACGAGCATCATTTCCAGACCAAGTGCTCGGGCAATATTGATCAAGGTCGTGCTGCGCGCTGCCGCTGCCCCGGTTTCAACATCGCGGTAGCGCGGCCGCGATATACCGGCGAGATCCGCCACCTGCCCCTGCGTCAGTCCGGCTGCCAGTCGGGCGCAGCGAAAATGGTCGCCAATCGCTGCCAGAGCTTCTGTCTCTACCTTCATGTGACGCCTTTGCGTACCTTTTGCACATTGTTGATCTGAATACGTATCATGTCTTGGGCAAAAATGCAAAGATTGAGATACGCAAACGCATCATGATTACGGGAGACGGATCGTTTAGGGATCATATGCCTGGCGACCAGCGCCATAACTTAGAAAGGGCGATGTACCCGAACATGCAGACGAATCAGGCGCCCTGCGCGCAGGCGTGTGCAAATAACCTTCTGGCCAGATTCGACGAATTCATGTGGCGGATCAGGCATGGACGACTAAAATAGCCGTAGTTCTGGAATGCGCGCCGGTCGCGATGGGAGGTGATCATGCATGATCACCGCTCGACAGTCGCGGGCCGCACGCGCGTTGCTGGGTTGGACGCAGGAGACGCTCGCTGACAAGGCCCGAATATCGCTGACTGCCCTGAAGCGCCTCGAGTCCGAGAACCGGCTCGAGGTGTATGAGACAACGCGGGATCAGGTACGCCGGGCGCTTGAAGCAGCAGGGGTTGTTCTCTTGTCCACGGAACGCGGGCAAGGAGTGTTGTTGGTTCATGGCCAAGACGAGAAAAGACACCGGCATATCTACGACGGTTGATTGGCGCAGGCGCCATCATCGATCCGCAGCGACGGCCTGTGCCTTACGGCGATCCTCGACATGACATCTTTTGAAGACATTGCTCCCGTCAGCGACGAGCTCACCGAGTATGACCGTGCATGTTGATTGCCGTTGAGATCTGACCCGGGATTTTCACCGAGAATTGACCCGCCTCGTGGATATGATTTG
>NZ_JBHSLL010000039.1:0-149909 GCF_042656785.1 Aquamicrobium segne | reverse complement strand
CATGTCTGTACATGCACAGAATCTGATTTCAAAAATTTACGCAATACTCTGATTGGGTTTCGACCCTAGACCCTAAAGCCTTGGCTGGTTGCGGCTGGACCGCATTTTCTGAACTGCTAAGCTGAGCGGCATCCAGTTCCTTCAGGCCCGATAGTTGCGGCTGGACCGCATTTTCTGAACTGCTAAGCTATTCGGGAAACCATACCGCCAACCACTCGGGTTGCGGCTGGACCGCATTTTCTGAACTGCTAAGCTGGCTTCTTCTGGACATCGGACCAGTTGCCGGTTGCGGCTGGACCGCATTTTCTGAACTGCTAAGCTGCCGCCCGAACTCGTCTAGCGGGCTCGGTTGGTTGCGGCTGGACCGCATTTTCTGAACTGCTAAGCTGATCGGCAGCAAAATCACCCTTGCTATATCGTTGCGGCTGGACCGCATTTTCTGAACTGCTAAGCTATTTTTCATTTACTTCCTCCTTGCTTTCGAGTTGCGGCTGGACCGCATTTTCTGAACTGCTAAGCTCCCGCCGATGGTCACGGTGTCGTCGGCCGTGTTGCGGCTGGACCGCATTTTCTGAACTGCTAAGCTCTTCCTCGAAAGCGGCCCTCACGTCGTTGTGTTGCGGCTGGACCGCATTTTCTGAACTGCTAAGCTCGAGACTGGTTTGCCGGGCAAGCCCTCGCGGTTGCGGCTGGACCGCATTTTCTGAACTGCTAAGCTACAATTCCCGAAGACTTCCATCCTCCGGCAGTTGCGGCTGGACCGCATTTTCTGAACTGCTAAGCTAGACCTCTTGCCGGGTAGCTGACCCCTAGAGTTGCGGCTGGACCGCATTTTCTGAACTGCTAAGCTACCTTCCAGAGCGGTTCGACAATGAACCATGTTGCGGCTGGACCGCATTTTCTGAACTGCTAAGCTGCGCGAGAACATGACACTGCTCGGCTTCGGGTTGCGGCTGGACCGCATTTTCTGAACTGCTAAGCTCCTCTTCGGCGCAGAGCGCGCACGGCATGGGTTGCGGCTGGACCGCATTTTCTGAACTGCTAAGCTCAGCTTTTTCATGTTGGCGTCGGTCGTCTTGTTGCGGCTGGACCGCATTTTCTGAACTGCTAAGCTGCACCGAGGACGTCGAAGTCCTTCCAAACTGTTGCGGCTGGACCGCATTTTCTGAACTGCTAAGCTGGGCGCGGCATTTTTCTCTCATATCGTTTAGTTGCGGCTGGACCGCATTTTCTGAACTGCTAAGCTGCCTACATCGCCGAACTCAAACGCCAACTTGTTGCGGCTGGACCGCATTTTCTGAACTGCTAAGCTGCCCGTAAACCAGTGCGTAATGCTCTGCATGTTGCGGCTGGACCGCATTTTCTGAACTGCTAAGCTCGCCTTGGCATTATCGAACGTCAGCTCAGGGTTGCGGCTGGACCGCATTTTCTGAACTGCTAAGCTTGTGCCCATAAGGTATCAATCTGCTCCGGGGTTGCGGCTGGACCGCATTTTCTGAACTGCTAAGCTCGATCAGCGTTCAAAATCCTGATTTCAAAGGGATTTTGAACGCTGAGAGGCTGCATAATCCGCATTATCCGCTCAAAACAGCACCAGTTGTTCCGGGTTTTTCTGCCGTCTGCGACGTGCCTGGTCAGAAAATCGAACAATATTTTCATATTGTCGGTCTGTGAACTGAAAGATGAACACGTCACCGCGTTCAGGTAAATTACTTTCAATCTTGCGCACATAGGCATCAAACTGCTCCTTGCCGCTGCAAAAGCGAGTATAATTGGAAAACTGGCTCATTTCAAAGCCAAGATCCAGAAGATACATACGGAAATCATGAGCAGCCTTGCGCTGCTTCTTTGTTTCCACGGGCAAGTCAAATGTCACCAGAAGCCACATCAGCCTATAGGCGGATAAATGTGTTGGCCCGCCTCCCCTTCCTTGTGTAAAAAGCGTCGTCATTCCTGATTTTTTTCCAGTACGGCCTCATTTCGTCCCAGCATGGCAAGCGCCATTTTTGAAGGCGCTCGCGGCAGATCAAGCGTAATATTGCCGGTCTCAAAAGCGCTTGCCACCGAATAGACAAAGCGCCCCGCCTGAACAGAAAGCGGGCTTACCCCCTCATTTGTATCAAGATCGAGTGTGGCAATGCCCGCCAATTGGCGCTTGGCCTCTGCATCCACATGTGCCTTGCCCATATCAGCCATATTGCGCACCATGCGATCCACCAGCGGGCGATAAGGCTCCATAAGATCATCAGCCAGTGCAAACGCATTGGCGCGATTGCTATGAAAAATACCAAGTGTCGGGTGCAGACCAGCAGAGCAAATGGCACGTGAAATAACAGCGCGCAGCACTGTGTAGCCATAATTCAGCAGGGCGTTCAGGTCCCCACTATTACTGTCACGACGAAAATCTGGCCCCATCAGCGCCTGCCAATAACGGCGCGCTGCTTGTGCCTCAACATTATCAGGATCGCCTGAGCGCACCTTGCGGGCAAGTAGAGAAAATGCCCCGGCCTCTGCCCCGGTCGATTCCAGCACCAGCCCCTGCATGGTAATCTTGGCCATCACGATTTTTTGCCAAAGCTGCTTTTTCAAAGGCTTTGCGGCATTGGCCTGCGCGCGCATTCTTGCACCTTGCATATAATGGCCGGCCAATGGCCACAGACAGGTTACAGGCGCATGATTGGAAGAGCAGATAACCACCGGCACGCTGCGCTCGGCAAGTTGCACAAACAGATTGTTTGACCAGGTCAGGCCATGTGCGTGGGCAATAACCGCGCCAATATCATCCAGCGCAATACGCCCTGTTTCCTGATGATCTTTACTGACAACAAGAAATCCACGATGCACAGCCAAGTGCAAACCATCCGTGGAAATATCAACAACCCGCTCCATGCAAAGAGGATTGCACAAGTTTTCCGTGCAATCCCCATAAATCTTTACTTTTGGTTAACTTCTGGGACCCGGATCAAAAACCTGTCCAATTTCATCAACACGCAATTGGCGGGCTTTGAGGTCTTTCAATCCACTTGCAGATCTTGTCATATATTTGAACGGATCGGCATGATCGGCATCACGGGATTTCAGTGAGCCTGCCTCATGATGTGGAGCCAGTGTCAGCCGTCCTGCTGTATTAAATTTAACCACCCGATAGATTATACGGTCCTCATCCTCACCTATGGCTACAGCATCATCTTGTCTGAGCGAAAGCATTTTTTTCGCTGTCGGGTTTTGCTGTCTGATCACAGATTGCCAGCCCGGTTGATGGGCATCGAAGGTGGTGACAACTTCTGATACCCATCTTCCATCCGGCAATTGCCACACATCATAGCGATGATTGGAATCGCCTTTGTAGCCCTTATAGGCTTTTCCTTGTTTGTCATGGATGGGAATGGTTTTCAGCGGCTCGATCATGCGCACCCGGCGCAAATTGCGAAACGGATTATCTTTTCCGTCCAGTTTTTTGCGCGTGGCAAATTCATGCACGGCCTCTTCAAAGTCACGGCCTGAAAGCCCGCTGGTTGCAACCTCAAGGGCCTCCCGCAATTGCCTGTCGCGAATGCCCATCAAATCCTTTGCTGTTTTCAGCGCCGATAATGGCTTGCGGGTGACAACCAGATCATTGCCCCTGTCGTCCTTTTCTCCGGTCAGCCCATAGGCGGTGTCATTATGCAGTCTGCCCACAGTCTGCCCGGTCCTGGAAGCAGAACCATGATCAGGACGATGGCTGACCACCACCTTGCTTAACCGCTCACGCAGTTCTTCCCGAAAGCCCGGCCAGGGGTCGCCAATCTTGGCCACAACCCGTTCAGCCCCTTCACTTTCCAATGCGGCAGAAGCGGTCGAGATTTTCTGGATCAATGCGCGGCTGGTGCAGGCGATGACAAAAGCATCAATCGCATGATGGCGATGGTCCTTGCGGTTTTTTTCCTTTGCCGGGTCAGAACCGGCAATATTATGATCGGACAGCAATTCATTGAGCGCCCATCGACGCCGCAGCATCTCTGTCATCCGGCCGGGAATGGCACGAACACGGCTATGCCGACGCAACAACCCTTGCGCATCTGCTTCTTCGGTCGGATAGAGCGAAGCCAGATAGGTCAGCGCCATGCGCGCACCATATTGCATATCGGTCAAATGGCGGGCGATAAACTCTTTTTCATCATCAAACCTGTCCATGGCATTGCGAGCAAAGCGCCATTGCTTGTTGCGTGGCAAGACACTCGCCCGGGCAAGGATTTCATCATAGCGATCTGCCCATTCCACAACATCGGCAGGTGCACGGTTGCGCTTTTGCCGGTTGGCGCGGGCCAGACACAAGATCTTGTTGCCCTGGCTGTCATCCAGCGTCTTTGAATAGGGCAGGATGTGATCGACATCGACCTCTGCCGTAAACACCATGGAAGCAGAAATAATCTCGCCCGAATAGACGCAGACACGATTGAGCGGTTGATCCTTGTTCAACTCTTCCCATAATTTCAACCGCAGCCGGTTATAGCCGGTGTCCGGCTGGCCCAGCTCATTCAGTTCAGCAGACCGCGCCTCAGCCTCACGGGTATTTTTGGCGATCGTCTTGTTTACTTCTTTTTTCTGGTCATCAGAAAGTTTCAACTCCCTGCCCAGCTCAATAGCAATCCGGTCCGGCTTGCCGTAACGGCGTATCAGCAGATTGACAACGCGCCGAAGCTGGTTGAGCGCAATATGAACCGTTGGATTGGTGATGCGCCCCTTGAAAACATCATAAATATCATCCGGATTTCCGGTGCCTGGCGGGATATGGCGTTCCAGTTCCTCCTGATAAGGTGGCAATTCTGGATGACCTTGAAAATTCGGGTCGCTCTTGTCGGAATGGTTGTAGCCACAACGAAGAGCCGCCTCCGCCTCCGTAATCACCGTTCCATCGGCAAAAGTTTCCTGTTTCAAGGCATCGGTTAACTGGCCAAGCGCTGTTGCTCCCAGCCGACCAAACCCTTCCGGCAATTTCACTTTGGCAACGGCTTGCGCTTGTTCCTCATCAAGCCCGCAAGTGTCCATCAGCCAGCCAAGCAGCGCAAGCGGGTCTTCTTCTTCACGCAGCCGTGACAGGATTTCCCACTGCCGCGCCATATCCAGTTCCGCCCAGCGATTGCCGAAGCAATCACGCTTGCTCATGTCCACATAAATCTCATCGCCCACCAGGCCGGTGCGGGTTTCGCTATGCTTGTTGAAGCGAAATTCCGGGCCGACCTTCAACACCTTGCGCAGACTGTCAAAAGAAGATGTTTTCGCTGATCGAAGTTTATGAATGAGCTCATCACGTTGTTCGACGTTTAATTTGCGTGGCTGCTGATCTTCCCCAATCAGCGCCAGTTCATTCACCTCCTTGTAAAGCCGGAAGGTCTGAAACAGCGGGTGGGCCTTGGGCAGCCGCACCTCATCTGGATTATAGCTGCATCGACCAGGAAGCACCGGCTTGAGCGGGCGCTGATAAAAAATAATACGCCGCAGATGCGCGACACGCTCTTCATCCAGAAGATCAGGATAATATGCAGCCTGTGCTTCACAGATCAGGTCAAATTCCCGCTCCAGTTCAGCCCGCGAAGGATAAAAATCATAGCCATCGCCCTTTGCAGTCTCACCCGTTTCAGGCCGCAGCCGCGTCCGAACAGACTTGCCCTCCAGCCGCCTTCCATGCAAAAACTCGCCAAAAGTCCGGGCCTCGGCGGCCTGCATTGCCGTATTTAAACGATTGACGCCGGTTTCAATCTTGCCCTGATCATTGTCACGCTTGTCTGTCTTGCGATTGGACTTGAAGCCGCGCCGCTGGTTAAGATTAAATAGAACCCGACCGATCTGATGCGGTGACAATTGCTCATCAAGAGCACGTCTCCGCAGCCCATGCACACTGTTTGACAATTCGCCCGTCCGGCCTGCTTTTTTTGAACCATCCTGCGGCCTTTTTTGATCATTGGCTGCATGAACGAGCAGGCGGCGCGCATCAGCATCTTCCGGCATCAGCCCATATTGCGTCAGCATTTTAAGAAGTGCGGCCCGGCGCGAAAGATAGCGGTCGCGCCTGCGCCGCATGGCACGGGCCTCACGCCGGTCAACAGCCAGTGACGTACCTGATTTCGGCTCGCGTCCATCCTTGAAAATACGTGAGCCAATGGCAACAATCGAGCCCTCCTCCTTCTCCATCGGCTCGCCCGGTGTTTTAATCAGACACCAGCCGATCGAGTTCGTCCCCATATCCAGACCCAAAGTCAGCATATTTTTCTCCCCTCCCTCACTCCCTGAAATCAAATGTTGCAAATCCATCATTGATCTGCAACATTGGGTTGTTCAGAAAATGCGGTCCAGTCGTTAACAAGTAAAACCACTCGTTAACGGGTGGAGATGCACCAAATAAAACCCACGCTCCGGCGTGGGTTTTTTTGTCTTAAAGCGTGTCGCAATCTTTCAGATTCATGCGACCCGCTTTAAGACTTTGTTTTTACGCATGTCTTTATCTCGAAACTGGTTCCCAGTTCGAGAGACAGGCTTTAAAGGCAAAGCCTTGCTGCCTGAAGTGAGAAATGTTCTTCAGGAGACAGGTTGAAAAAATCAACCTGCAAGAATTTCCTTGGAGGCAACGGTTGAATCGGCATTGAGCCGGTAGATGATCGGCACGCCGGTGCCCAGTTCCACCTTCACCACCTCTTCACCCGACAGGCCATCAAGCGCCATGATCAGCGCCCGCAGCGAATTGCCATGGGCGGCCACCAGCACCGTTTCGCCACGCAGCACATGCGGCTGCAAATCATGCATGTAATAGGGCCAGACGCGCGCACCCGTATCGCGCAGGCTTTCGCCGCCGGGCGGGGGAATGTGATAGGAACGGCGCCAGATATGCACCTGCTCTTCACCCCATTTCTGGCGCGCATCATCCTTGTTCAAACCGGAAAGGTCGCCATAGTCGCGCTCATTAAGCGCCTCCTGGCGGATCGTCTTCAAATCGCCCTGCCCCACCGCATCCAGAATATGCTGGCAGGTTTTTTGAGCGCGCTGGAGATTGGACGTAAAAGCAATATCAAATTTCAGGCCACGCTCTTTCAGCTTTTGCCCGGCAGCACGTGCCTCGGCATGGCCCTGCTCGGTCAGGTCCACATCCCGCCAGCCGGTGAACAGATTTTTCAAATTCCATTCGCTCTGACCATGGCGAACAAGCACAAGAGTTCCAGACATATTTGCTCCTTATATCAGGCTTCAGGCAAAGGGTGCGGCCTACAGGCCCAGCACATCGCGCATCGAAAAAAGACCCGGCTTGCGGCCACGCGCCCACAGGGCCGCCTTGACCGCGCCGCGCGCAAAGATCGCCCGGTCCTGCGCGTGATGCGAAAGAGTAATGGTCTCGCCATTACCGGCCAGAATGACAGAATGGTCCCCCGGCACTGAACCACCGCGCAGCGTGGCAAAGCCGATACTGCCGGTTTCACGCGCCCCGGTGTAGCCATCACGCACCCGCACATCATTACCCGCCAGTTCAATGCCGCGCCCGGCAGCGGCTGCCTGGCCTAAAAGCAGTGCGGTGCCCGAAGGCGCATCCACCTTGTTGCGGTGGTGCATTTCCAGCACCTCAATATCAAAATCTTTGGCCGAAAGCGCTCGCGCCGCCTGCTCAACCAACAAGGCCAGCAAATTGACACCAAGGCTCATATTGCCGGATTTGACGATGGTGGCATGGCGGGCGGCAGCCGCAATGGCAGCATCATCCTTTGCAGACAACCCCGTGGTGCCCAGCACATGGACAATGCGCGCCTGCGCGGCATAACCGGCAAAAGCAATGCTGGCGGCAGGCATGGTAAAATCAAGCACCCCGTCAGCGCTGGCAAAGGCAGCCAGCGGGTCATCACTGACCATCACACCGGAAGGCCCAAGACCGGCCAGTTCGCCGATATCCTTGCCGATGGCCGGTGAGCCTTCACGCTCTATAGCGCCAACAACGCGCGCCCCTTGCGCTTCATGCACAGCACGAACCAGTTCCAGCCCCATACGACCGGCAGCACCCACAACAACAAGGCCCATATCACGCATTGGCTACTCCCCCTGAAATTTCATCAGCAGCGCTGTCATCAACAAGACCCGGCCCGTTATCGCCCTGAAAGCGGTAAAACCGCGCATAGACGCCATCTGCATCGGCCATCAATTGCGCATGGGTGCCCTGCTCAACCACCCTGCCCTGTTCCAGCACAATGATGTTGTCGGCATTGACCACAGTGGAAAGCCGGTGGGCGATAACAATGGTGGTGCGCCCGCGCATGGCCTCGTTCAGCGCCTGCTGCACTCGCGCTTCCGATTCATTGTCCAGCGCCGAGGTTGCTTCATCAAGCAGCAGCAGCGGCGCATCGCGCAGCATGGCGCGCGCAATCGAAACACGCTGGCGCTGTCCGCCCGAAAGGGTCGCACCATTTTCACCCACCTGCGTGTCATAGCCTTCAGGCTGCTGACGAATAAACTCATCCGCCGCCGCCAGCCTTGCCGCCAGTTCGGTTTCCCGGTCGCTGGCTTCAGGACGGCCATAGCGGATATTGTCGCGAATGGTTCCCTCAAACAGATAGGGCTGTTGCGAGACATAGGCGATAGACTGGCGCAGCGAATGTTTTGTGAACTTTGTTATATCCTGCCCATCAATGGTGATTGTGCCGCCATCCACATCGTAAAAGCGCTGCAAAAGCGCCACCAATGTTGATTTTCCGGAACCGGACGCCCCGACAATGGCCGTGGTTTTTCCTGGCCGGACAACAAAGCTGACCTTGTCCAGCACGGGCTGACCCGGCACATAGGCAAAGGACACCTCATCAAAACGCACCTCGCCCTGCCTCACGGCAAGTTCACCCGCGCCGGGCACATCGCCCTGCTGTGGTTCTGTATCAAGAATTTCATAAATCATGCGCGCATTGACCAGCGCACGCTCGACATTGACCTGGGTGCGCGCCAGACGGCGGGCCGGATCATAGGCCAGCAAAAGCGCGGTGATGAAGGCCATGACATCGCCGGGTGGATGGCTAGTCGTCGCCGCCTTGTAAGACGCATAGCCAATGACGCCTGCCACCGCAAAACCGGCAAGACTTTCGGTAATGGGCCCCAGCCGTTCCGAAACACGGGCAATCTTGTTATAGCGACCTTCAGCATGGTCAACCAGCCTGGCGATCCGGGCTGAAAGCTGCTCTTCCATGGTAAAAGCCTTGACCACGGCAATGCCCTGCACCGCCTCCTGCATGGCTCCGATCAGATGTGAATTAACGGTAACGGATTCGCGCGTCACCGAGCGCACACGGCGCATGATGTAATTGACAGCCCACACCAGCGGCGGACCAATGACAATGATGGAGGCGGCAAGATATGGCTGCTGCCAGATCATGACGCCGATCAGCCCGATAAGGGCAACCAGATCCCCAGCCACGGAGCGCAGGGTCATGCCCATCAGGTCGCGGATACCGGCAACATTTTCATTGATGCGCGCCGCCAGGCGGCCCGAGCGCGTATCACTGAAAAAGTCCAGTCCAAGCAACATCAGATGCTGGAAAACCCGTTTCTGATAGCGCGCCACGACATTATTGCCGATCTTGGCAAGGGTTACCGAATAGCCATAGGTGACCATGCCACGGATCAGGAAAATGGCGATAATGCCTCCGCAAATCCAGATGGCGCGGTCATAGCGCTGAGCGACAAAAATATCATCGACCAGCGGTTTCATGATCCATGCCGCCAACCCGGCAGTGGCCGCCGAAGTCAGCAGGCAAAATATGGTAAAGGCATAATAGCCGATATATTCGCGCCCATTCTCGGAAAAGATACGCTTTAAGACGGCGATAACTTCGCCAGGCTCAGGCCTGCTGTTTTTGGGGCGGGCGCTCAAAACTTTTTCCGTTGCTGCATTGCTCTGATGCCATGACACCGGAACGGTATCAGCATCGGCATCCTCTTAGAGCCTTTGTACCTTTTTGCCTAGGGCCGGAACCGTCCAACTTTCAGGCAGGTCAGTGCTGCTCCTGAAACTGCTACACCAAGGTCAAAAAAGGTTCCCAACCTCTTCATTACGCGCTTTTTCAATGAACCGGGCGGGAAAAGGGCAGCGGCGCACCGATTTCAGGAGTCGGTGCAAAAGCATTGGCACCCGTCGGCAACCCGCCCGATGCAACCAAAGCCGCAATCGGATCAGCGCGCGCAATATTTGCTTGCGCGCCTGAAGGATAGGTAACGGATGCCAGCGACACCGGATCGGGGGCAGCAAGCACTGCCCGACAGGCATTTGGTAAAGCTGCCATGGTCATCACATCACGCGCCTTGGGCGCATCGGGATTGGGGTTGGGCCGCCAGGGTTCTTCCGTAAACCACCAGGCCAGTGATTTGTCGCAGCCTTCCCCCGCCGCCACCTTTTCCTGACGCTTGCAGTCCGGCGAACCCGGCTGGCAACCGATACGGATATGGAAATGATAATCATGCCCCCAGAAAGGACGGATCTTGCGCAGCCATGCGCGGTCACCGGTCACCGTATCACACAGTTTTTTCTTGATACCGGGATGGACGAGAACACGCTCCACCTCACCATAGCTGGCGGCGCGTTTCAGCAATTGCGCATGGGCCGGAGTCCAGCGCTTTTCAATCACCTTGCGGGTTTTGGGATCGATCAGAGAAACCGCCGAGATATTTTCGCGCTCTTGTATCGTCAGCTTGCGGTTGGGCATGGGCATGAACCATATATCGGCATCCAGACCAATCTGGTGCGAGGCATGGCCGGTCAGCATCGGTCCGCCGCGCGGTTGCGAAATATCGCCCAGCAGCAGACCCGGCCAGCCATCGGCAACCGCATCACGGGAAAATTTTTCAATCAGTGAAATCATCGTGGGATGACCCCAGCGACGATTGCGCGACAGGCGCATGGCCTGCCATGTCGGACCATCAGTGGCGATCGCCACCCCGCCTGAAAAACAGCCCTTGGAATAAAAGCCGATGGATTGCGGCGGCGTGGCGGCTGGCAATTGATGCGAACCAAACAGGTTTTTAGCCAGTTCCTGTGCCTTAACTGTCTGCGGGCTTATGGTCATCAGCAAAGTCAAGGCGGCCAGTGCAGCCGCCCCCTTGACTATTTTTGCCCATATTTTTCGCATTTCAGTCTCCGGCCACACCAAGCCCCAAATCACATCATGGCGTCAACTGCGCCATGATCAAGGCAGATATTCAGGTTTTATGTTTCCCGGTTGGCTTGCGCCCACAGAGCATCAAGTCCCGCACGATAGTTGGAAAAACGCAAAAAATAGCCTGCCTCCTTCAAGGCCAGATTGGCAACGCGCTTGTTTTCCTCATAAAAAGAACGGGCCATGGCCGACATTTTGGCCTCTTCAAATGCAATTGGCGGTGGCGGTTCAACCCCCATTAACCGGGCAGCATAGGTCACCACATCCTGCAATGGCGCCGGTTCATCATCGCTGACATTTAAAACGCCACCTTGCCCGCGTTCAGCCAGATGCAACAGCGCTCCGGCAATATCGGCAACATGAATACGATTAAACACTTGTCCCGGCTTGACAATATGTCTGGCCGTTCCATCCCGCAGACTGACAAGATTGTTGCGACCGGGGCCATAGATCCCGGCCAGCCGCAGCACAGCAACCGGACAGCCCAGTGCCTCACCGCATTCCAGCCATTGCCGTTCTGCCGCAAGGCGCCATCTGGAACGGGCGGAAAGCGGCTGACAGGGCGTTTGCTCATCCACCCATGCGCCATCATGGTCGCCGTAAACACCCACGGTGGAAAGATAGGCAATCCAGCGCAAGGCCGGCATTTTACCGGCAATCACGGCTCGCGCTGCATTCAAAAACACATCGCCCATTTCATCCGGGGCCGCGCTGATCACAAGATGGGTGGTTGTGGCAAGTGCCCGCCAAATTTCCGGTGTTAGATGGCCCTCAAACAGCAAAGGGAAAATACCGGCATCGCGCAACAGATCAAATTTTGTAGCAGAGCGTGTGGTGCCGAAAACAGCCACCTCTTTCGGACATATTCCAGCAAACGCACGCGCGCTATAGCCTGCACCAAACAGGAAAACCTGCTCCATGCTCATGGATTTGGCTCCAATGCCTGTTGCCATTCGGCACAGATGTCCGAATCTTTTTCCTCCGGCAAAGCCATTTGCGCCAATGCGGCAAACTCAGCCTGTGGCAACAATCTCGACAGCGCCCAGATGGCGGCGCCGCGCACCAGCACAGAAGGATCCTGCAGCAGACCACGAAGCGACACACTTAAAGCTGCCTCACCGGAATTTCCCGCGGCAATCGCCACATTGCGGATAAAGCGATCCCGGCCAATGCGCTTGACCGGCGAGCCTGAAAAAAAGCTGCGAAAGCCTGCATCATCCAGTTGCAAAAGATCTTCCAGCTTCGGCTCGCGCAAATCCTCACGTGCCGCCAGCTTTGCTTCAGACGCCGTTTGCGCAAATTTGTTCCACGGACAGGCGGCAAGGCAATCGTCACAGCCATAGATACGGTTGCCGATGGCTGCGCGAAACTCCTGAGAGATCGGCCCCTTGTTTTCGATGGTCAGATAGGAAATGCAACGGCGCGCATCGAGCCTGTAGGGGGAAGGAAAAGCATTGGTCGGGCAGGCATCGAGACAGGCCCGGCAAGAGCCGCAACGATCAACCTCGGGCGTGTCCGGCTCCAGCTCGGCGGTGGTAAAGATCGAGCCAAGAAACAGCCATGAGCCATGACTGCGGCTGACCAGATTGGTGTGCTTGCCCTGCCAGCCAAGCCCGGCCGCTTGCGCCAGCGGCTTTTCCATCACCGGTGCGGTATCAACAAACACTTTTACATCGCCCCCGGCCCGCGCCACAATCTTGCCGGCAATTTCCTTCAGCCGCCCCTTCATCACATCATGATAGTCACGATTGCGAGCATAAACGGAAATGGCGGCCCGGTCGCGAAGGGAAAGCAGGTCGCGCGGATCGTGATCCGGCCCATAATTCATCGCCAGAACGATGATGGAACGGACATCCGGCCACAAGACACTCGGCTTTGCCCGCCGCTCGAATGTTTCCTCCATCCAGCCCATGGAGCCATGAAAACGGTCAGCCACAAATTGCGCCAGCCGCTCCGGTGCCTTGGGGATCGAATGAGGTGAGGTAATGGCAACCAGATCAAACCCGGCGCGTACAGCTTCTGCGTCGATCAGCGCCCGTAATTTTGCGGGGTCAGAAGTCAAGGTCCGCATAATGTGACACCGGAGCCAGCCCGCGCACACGGTCGGCCAGAAGCGGGCGGAAAGAGGGGCGGGATTTGACACGCATATACCAGTCGCGTGCGGCTGCATTGTCGCGCCAGTCGATTTCGCCCATATAATCAAGCACCGAGAAACTGGCGGCAGCGGCAAGATCGGCATAGGTGATGCGCCCACCGGCCAGCCAATGGCGGGTGCCCGCCAGCCAGTTGGTGTATTTCAGATGCTGGCGGATATTGGCGCGAGCGGCTCGAATGGCGGTCGAATCAGGCGAGCCGCCACCGGCTGCATTCGGCATCAGGGGCTTCAACACACGCTCACGCACCAGATGACGGGTCACTTCATTCTCGGTCTTGACCAGATACCAGTCGATCAACCGCCTGATTTCAGCCCGGTCCATCAAGTTTTCAGCAAACAGGCGACGGTCGCGCTTGAGAACACCGCGCGTCTCGTCCAGATATTCGGAAATGACAGTGGCTCCCACAATCGGCACATCACCTTCAGCCAGCAAAACCGGCAATGTGCCAGCCGGATTGAGCGTCAAAAACTCTTTGCGGCGTAACCAGGGCTGCTCCTCAATCAAGGCCAGTTCTTCCCCATATTCGCCGAAAACAATCCGGACAAAACGGCAGGCCGCAGACAATGGATGATGAAAAAGCGTCAGCATGGGGTCCATGGATTACAAAAGCACAATAGCGGGTCAACGCCTGCACCGGGATTTTTGACAGCCCGCACCAACAAACTGTCAAGATTTGCGAGCTATAGGGTCAGAACGCCTTCCTGACAAGCAACCGGGGATAATCAGCCGACATGGAAAACCAGACAATCATCGGGGCCATATTGCTTGGCCTGCTGGAAGGCCTGACCGAATTTATTCCCGTTTCCTCCACCGGCCATATTCTGCTTGCCGGTCATTTCCTCGGCTTTGAATCAACCGGCAAAGCCTTTGAGGTGCTGATCCAGCTTGGCGCAATTCTTGCCGTTTTATCGGTCTATGCCAGCCGTTTTCTCGACTTCATGAAGCGCCGCGACAGGCTGCATGTCATCAGCGAAGTGATTGTCGGCGTCATCGCCTCACTGGTCTGGATGGGCGGCTGTATCTTTGAATTCATGTCAGCCATGATCCGCCGCAAGCGGCCAAATCTGTTTGTTGCGCCACAGCTTCCCAATGATGCGACCATACGGGTGCTGGTCGGCCTTGCCATCGGCTTTTTACCTGCCGCCATCATCGGCGTTCTGGCGCATGGCTTCATCAAATCCGTGCTGTTTGAAACGCCAAAGCTGATCTGTATCATGTTGATTCTTGGCGGCTTCATCTTGCTCTGGATTGACCGGCTGGACCTCAAGCCGAAATATCATGAGGTGAGCCAGTTTCCCCTGCCGCTTTATCTCAAGATCGGGTTTTTCCAGTGTCTGGCCATGATTCCGGGCACATCGCGCTCCGGCGCCACCATTGTGGGCGGGCTTTTGATGGGGGTCGACAAGCGGGCAGCGGCCGAATTTTCATTCTTCCTTGCCATGCCGACCATGCTTGGCGCTTTCACGCTTGACCTGTTGAAGAACTGGAGCGCGTTGTCGGCCTCCGACCTTCACATCATTGCAATCGGCTTTGTGGCGGCCTTCATCGCCGCCGTTGTGGTTGTGCGCAGCCTGCTTGGCTATGTCAGCCGCCACGGCTATGCGCTGTTTGGCTGGTGGCGACTGATTGTCGGCAGCGTTGGTCTGGCCGCGCTCTTCATCCTCGGCTGATCAGATTTTAGAGCATTTCTTGTTTTTACGAAAACGGACAAAATGCTCTAAGCTTTTGTTTATACGCATGATCTTATCCGAAAAGTCTGCAACTTTTCTAAGATCATGCTTCAGGCCGTCTGCCGGCGCTGAAACTGGCCAGCAGCGCGGAAGCGCCACAGATAGCTTGGCAGAATGGTTGCCATCGACTGCGCCTCAATCCCCAGACCGGCAAGTGTGCGCCCTTCGGCCTCTGCTTCACTTGAGACCACATTATCCGAACGCAACTGCACCACCTGATCCGTGGTCAGCAAGGGCTTGGGCAAAAGACCAAGGAAGCTTGCGGCAAGTTTTGAAGCCCACCATGGCAGCGGCACAAGCAGGCGCTGGCGCTGCGTAATAGCCAGCATTTCTTCAAGACATTGGCGGAAACTGGCCACAACCGGTCCGCCAAGCTCATAAATACGACCGGCAAGGGCCGCATTATCAATTGTGCGCACGACAGCTTCCGCCACATCATCGACATAGACCGGCTGGAATTTTGTTTCACCACCGCCAATCAGCGGCAGGGCCGGAACGTAACGGGCCATAGCCGCAAAGCGATTGAAGAACGCATCCTCAGGCCCGAAAATAATTGAAGGGCGAAAGATCGTTGCCTGAGGCAAGGTTTCCAGAACCGCTTTTTCGCCACGCGCCTTGGAGCGGGAATAGGCGGAAGCCGACTGCAAATCCACGCCAAGCGCCGACATATGGGTCAGGCGCGCGCCTGCGGCACGTGCAGCTTCTGCTATGGCGCGCGCCCCGAATTCATGAACAGAACCGAATTTCTGACGTCCGCTTTCCGAAAGGATGCCGACGAGATTGATGACATGATCGGCACCTGCCACCGCACGATCAACAGATTTGCGGGAGCGCAGATTGGCCTGCACAGTCTGGATCTGCCCGACATTGCCAAGCGGCTGAAGATGACCGGCAAGACCCGGACGCCGGCAGGCCACCTTGATGCGGTATCCACGTCTGGCCAGCGCCCGCACAATATGGCGGCCGACAAAACCTGATCCACCAAAAACAACCACAAGTTGGGGGGTTTGCAGAATTTCTGTCATCACTGGCTCCGGCTGTCTGCTCCGGCTTTTCCAGAGCGTGGCTGAACCCGCTTCATAGTCGGTTTCACACTTAAGGCAAAGTCTGTTCGACACGGCAATGAACATTATCCATTGCTGCCATGCGAAAAGGCAAGGCTGCATTATCGAAATAGCATTTGAGTGATCGCATAAAACAAGCCACGCTAAGGGGATGTATTAACGGGCGAGGGAAAGAGTGATCATTGATGACGGGATCATTTGAAGGCAAGCATATCGTCGTAACCGGCGGAACAGGTGCGCTGGGTAGCGTGGTCGTTGGCAGGCTGATCAATATGGGCGCCATATGCCATGTGCCCAACACCCATGCAGAACCACCACCCAATTTTCCATATGCCCAGCACCCCAATGTAAAGCTCAGCCACAATATCTATCTGGCGGACGCCAAGACAGTGGATGCCTTTTATGCCGAGCTTCCCGAATTATGGGCGTCTGTTCACCTTGCTGGCGGCTTTAGCGCCGCTCCCATTGAAAAGACCGAAGCCGCTTCTTTTGAAGAGCTTCTTGAAACCAATGTGCATACCAGCTTTTTCTGTTGCCGGGCCGCCGTGCGCCACATGAAGGCCTCCGGCAAAGGCGGGCGCATCGTTAATGTTGCGGCAAAACCGGGCCTCAACCCGCGGCGCGGATCGGGCATGGTGGCTTATACCACCAGCAAGGCGGCTGTTGCCGCCATGACCGTTGTGCTGGCCGAAGAAATCAAGACCAGCAATATTCTGGTCAATGCAATTGCCCCATCCACGCTTGACACACCGGCCAACAGGGCGGCCATGCCCAATGCCGATTTCAGCAAATGGGTGAGCCTTGAAACGGTTGCCGCCACAATCGCCTATCTGGTGGCCCCCGCCAATGAAGCCATGAGCGGCGCACTTATCCCCATTTACGGGCAGTCCTGATCTTTCCTTCATAGCCACACACAAAAAAGAAAAAGCCCGCATTTTTGCGGGCTTTTTTATATTTGAGACGCAATCTTGAGCATTTTGTGAGTACAGATGGAATCATCTGTACTCACAAAATGCTCTAAGCTCATAGTCACTCACTCAACTCAGGGCGGCACCAATGAATACACAAGCTGCGGCAGCTTACCAAGGCAATGACAAACTCCTTTTCGGCATCATCCTGGGCGTTTTAGCCTTCTGGCTGTTTGCCCAGACGACGCTGAACATTTCACCGCTGATGGCCCATGATCTGGGCATCGAACAATCGCTGATGAACATCGCCGTCTCCATTACCGCGCTGTTTTCCGGCATCTTTGTCGTTGTCATGGGCGGGCTGGCCGACCGCTTTGGCCGGGTCCGTGTCGTGCAATGGGGCTTTGTGTTTTCAATCGCAGGCTCGCTTCTGGTCGCGCTGGCGCCCACAGGGTCGATGGGTTCGACCTTCCTGATGCTGGGCCGCATCTGTCAGGGTCTTTCCGGGGCCTTCATCATGCCCGCCTCGCTGGCGCTGGTCAAAGAGTACTGGGATGGAGCAGGCCGACAGCGCGCGGTATCCCTGTGGTCGATGGGCTCCTGGGGCGGCTCCGGCTTTGCAGCCCTGTTTGGCGGCCTGATGGCGCAAAATCTTGGCTGGCGTTCGATCTTCTTTGCCGCCGCCGCCATCTCGCTGATTGGCCTTTTGATGGTACGCGGCACCCCTGAAAGTCGCGCCGAAGCCAAGGCTGGCTACAAATTCGATCTTGACGGCGTCATCACCTTCATGATCGCCATGGTCGCGTTGCAGATTTTTGCCACGCAAGGCGCCTCATTTGGCTGGGGTAGCTGGCAGACGCTTGGCCTGCTGGTGGCCGCCATTGTCTTTGGCGTTATTTTCTTTCGCATCGAAAGCGGCAATTCCAATGCGTTCGTCAATTTCGGCCTATTCCGCAACATGACCTATACCGGGGCCACGATCTCAAATTTCCTGCTCAACGGCGTTGCCGGTATTCTGATCGTGTCGATGACATTGTTGCAGCTTGGCGGCAATATGGACGCCCAGCAGACTGGATTGCTGACACTGGGCTATGCCATCGCCATCGTCGCCTTCATCCGCGTCGGTGAAAAACTGCTGCAACGCTTCGGCCCGCGCAAGCCGATGATCTGGGGCTCACTGATTGTGGGTGTCTCGATCCTGCTTTTGATGCAGAGCCACATGATGCTGGACGCCTACAAGATCCTCGCCATTCTTGCCTATACGCTGTTTGGCCTTGGCCTTGCCTTTTACGCCACGCCCTCGACGGATGCGGCGCTATCCAACCTGCCCTCCGATCAGGCAGGCTCCGGGTCCGGCATCTACAAGATGGCCTCGTCGCTTGGCGCTTCCTTTGGCGTTGCCATTTCGGCTGCCGTTTTCACAGCACTTTCAAACGACAACAGTTCGGTCGCCTGGATCGAAGGCGTCATTTCTTATGTCGGACGCCAGGACAATCTCGCGGTTCGTGAGGCTGCGTTCTTTGCGCTTGCTGTCAATCTGCTGATGGTGGTGGCCGCTATCGTTTCGATCATGGTCACTGTGCCCAAAGGAAAGCCCGGCGACAAATAAAGACAAAAACATATATCATTTCAAAACCGGCTGCGAAGAAAGGATATTTCCATGAACGCGATCGTCAATAAACTTGACCGGGCCAGCATGAAGGAATGGTTCGAGCATATGCATCGCTCTCCCGAATTGTCGATGCAGGAAGAAAAGACGGCTCAATATATTGCCGGGATCGTCAGGGACCTTGGCTATGAGGTTGAGGAAGGCGTCGGCAAGCATGGCATTGTCGCATCGCTGAAAGCAGGCAATGGCAATGGCGCCATCGGGCTGCGCGCTGATTTCGACGCTCTGCCGATCGAGGAGATCAACACCCTGCCCTATAAATCGGGCGTTACAGGCGTTGCGCATCTTTGCGGCCATGATGGCCACACCACCATGCTGCTGGGGGCCGCAAAATATCTGGCCGAAACCAGGAACTTCAACGGCACTGTGCGCCTGATCTTCCAGCCGGGCGAAGAGACCATGCAGGGCGGCCCGGCCATGATCGAGGACGGGCTGTTTGAACGCTTTCCGGTTGATGCGGTATTTGGCATGCACAACATGCCGGGACTGGAGCTTGGCAAGCTTTATTTCACGCCCGGCGACGTGATGGCCGCCGTTGACAATTGGGAAGTGGAAATCACCGGCAAGGGCGGACATGGCGCCATGCCGGAATTGTCGATTGACCCGGTCGTAGCCGGTTCATCGCTGGTGATGGCCTTGCAGACCATCGTGGCGCGCAATGTCAGCCCCGCCAACCGCGCTGTCGTCACTGTCGGCGCCTTTCTGGCAGGCAATGCCGGCAATGTGATTGCCCATAGCGCGATCCTGCGGCTGTCGATCCGCACCACCACACCCGAAGATCGCGCCATGGTGCTCAACAATGTCCGCCGTCTGATCTCAAGTCAGGCCGAATCTTTTGGATGCACCTTCAAAATTCGCGAAGGCGTGCCGGGGGCCGTGCTGGTCAATGACGCTGCTGAAACCGAAAAAGTCGCCGAGATCGCCCGTCATACCTTCGGCGATGATGAGGTCATTTATCCCGGCCCGACCTATCTTGGCTCTGAAGATTTTGCCTTCATGCTCCAGAAGAAAAAGGGAGCCTACTGCTTCCTCGGCAATGGCGACACAAAAATGGTCCACCACCCCGAATTCATCTTCAATCAGGGCATATTGCCCATCGGAGCAGCCTATTGGGTGGCGCTGACGGAAGGCTATTTGCGCTAAAACCTGTCTCCCGAACTTAAGAACCAGTTTCGGGATAAAGACATGCGTAAAAACAAAGGCTGAAAGCGGGTCGCATGAATCTGAAAGAAAAGCGACCCGCTCTAGCGGATCAGTCTTGCATAGACAGTTCCATGATCCAGCACTGTGCCCGTGTCATCCATGACCCGCATTGCATCGGCGGAGATTTCATCGATGACCACGATCTCACCGTCAACAAGTCCGATTTCAATCTTCATGTCGATCAGTGTCAGGCCCTTGTTGCGCAGATCGGCTTCAACAATGCGGCACACATGGCGGGTAATGGTCTTGGCCTGCTCAAGGTGGCTCGGCTTGAGAAGGCCAAGGGCAATGATCGTATCGTCATTGATGAGGGGATCGCCGCGCTCATCGTCCTTGACCGTGACTTCGACGAGATAGGCAAGGTCTTGCCCGGTGTCTTGAATATATTTCTGGTAACGGCGGATGAAGCTGCCCCATGGACGGGTACGGCAGACAAATTCAAAGCCGCCTGAACCGCTGACATCCTTGCCCAGTGGCTCGGCGCGCCGGACCTCCATTGCGCCCTTCTCAAGATCGACATGCACAAGATGAGTGGGGATGCCGGCAGCGTGAAGACATTTGAAGAAATAGTCCGTCATGGCCAGAGATTTGTTGCCCTTGCCTTCAACCTTGCCGATGACACTATTGGCGCCGGGGTCGATTACGCCGTCTGCGCCAGTAACGTCATCCTTGAAGACAAGAAAAATATTGCCATTCGGCAGGGCGAACAGGTCTTTTGTCTTGCCGGAATAGATCTTTTTACTGGTATTCATTGGCTTGCTCGCTGATGCCTGCCGGAGGCAGAGGCAGTAGGGTCAGAACTCTTGCAACTTATTCCCACTCGATGGTGCCGGGGGGCTTGGAGGTGACATCATAGACAACCCGGTTGATGCCGCGCACCTCATTGATGATGCGGGTGGCGGTGTTGCCAAGGAAGCTCATGTCGTAATGGTAAAAATCTGCGGTCATGCCATCTACCGAGGTGACGGCGCGTAGCGCACAGACAAATTCATAAGTGCGGTTATCGCCCATCACACCCACCGTCTGCACAGGCAGCAGCACGGCAAAAGCCTGCCAGATCGTATCATAAAGGCCCGCTTTACGAATTTCATCCAGATAGATGGCGTCCGCCTCGCGCAAAATATCCAGTTTTTCGCGGGTCACGCCGCCGGGGCAGCGAATGGCAAGGCCCGGCCCCGGGAAAGGATGGCGGCCAATAAAACTTTCCGGCAGACCCAGTTCCTTGCCAAGCACACGCACCTCGTCCTTGAATAATTCACGCAGCGGCTCGACGAGCTGCATGTTCATGCGCTCTGGCAGGCCGCCAACATTGTGATGCGACTTGATGGTGACGGAAGGGCCTCCGGTAAAGGAGACGCTTTCAATGACATCGGGATAGAGCGTTCCTTGAGCAAGAAAATCTGCGCCGCCGAGCTTTTTTGCCTCTTCCTCGAAAACCTCGATGAACAGACGGCCAATGGTCTTGCGCTTGGTTTCAGGGTCGCTCTCGCCTTCCAGCGCCGAAATGAATCGGTCGGCAGCATCGACCCGGATCAGCCGCAGATTGTAATGCTCGTGGAACATGGCCACGACATTATCGGCCTCATTCTTGCGCATCAGCCCATGATCGACAAGGATGCAGGTAAGCTGCTCACCCACGGCTTCATGCACCAGCAAGGCTGCAACCGACGAATCGACACCGCCCGAAAGCGCACAGATCACCTTTTTATCGCCCACCTGCTGGCGGATTGCCTCCACCGCCTGCTGGCGATAGGCCGACATGGTCCACTCACCTTGCAGGCCGACAATATTGCGCACAAAATTGGCAAGCAGGCGTGCACCATCGGGCGTGTGAACCACTTCCGGGTGAAACTGGACGGCATAAAAATGCCGTTTCTCATCAGCGATCGCCGCAAAAGGCGCACCACGCGAAGTGCCCACAACCTGAAACCCTTCAGGCAAAGCAGTCACCCGGTCGCCATGGCTCATCCACACCTGATGGCGGGTGCCCTTGGCCCAGACACCCTCAAACAGGGCGCAGTCAGCTTGGATTTCCAGAAAGGCGCGGCCAAATTCGCGCTCATGCCCGGCCTCGACCTGACCGCCAAGCTGCGCGCACATGGTCTGCTCACCATAACAGATGCCAAGCACCGGAATGCCGGCTTCAAAAATTTTCTGCGGGGCGCGCGGGCTGCCAATTTCGATGGCGGAATGGGGGCTGCCGGAAAGAATCACACCTTTGGGCGCCATCCGGGTAAAGGCTTCCTCTGCCGATTGGAAAGGGGCAATTTCGCAATAGGCGCCAGCCTCGCGAACCCGCCTTGCAATCAGTTGCGTGACCTGGCTGCCGAAATCAATGATGAGGATAGTGTCGGAGTGCTGCATCTTCGTCATGTCGGGCCTTTAAAGAAGAATGTTTGCTGACGCAATGGGCGTCGTATCCTGCAGGAGGCATTGCCGCGACTGGTCGTGGCAGTTCGTTGCTTATCGCAAAGCCTGAGCGTCCATGCAATTGCGCAAAATGTGTTTGCCAAAGCCATTAAGACCGGGTCTTTTTTTGAAGCAGCCCGTCAAGGCCTTGCCATATGCTCATGTTGCAGGCAAAAGACTAAGGCGATTGGGGAACATTCTTTCCGCAATCCTTGTGTGGCTTCCGGACATGTCTCCGATGCGCCGCGATCGGAAGAAATACATGTCCACCATCAAAGCGGATGCAGGCGCATCCGGGCATCTGTGGCGTGAGGAATTCAAGGCAACGCTGTCGCTTGCCTGGCCTTTGGTACTGACCAATCTTGCGCAAACAGCCATGACCGCCACCGACGTCATGGTCCTTGGCCGGGTCGGGCCTTCCACACTGGCTGCCAGCGCATTGGGGGCCAATCTTTATATGGCGCCGCTTGTTTTCGGGCTTGGCCTCATGCTGGCCACAGTGCCGATGATGGCGCGTGAAGTCGGGCGGCGGCGCAATTCGGTGCGGGATCTGCGCCGCACTGTGCGACAGGGCTTATGGGTGGCTGTCCTGATAGCCCTGCCGATCTGGGTTCTGCTGTGGAATGGCGAAAGCATCTTGCTGGCCATGGGACAGGAACCAGCCCTTGCGGCTGAGGCGGGGCGCTATCTGCGCGCCTTGCAATGGGGGTTGCTGCCGTTTTTCCTTTATGTGGTGCTGCGTTCCTTTGTTGCGTCTCTAGAGCGACCCGGCTGGGCCACAGTGACGGCTTTTGCTGCTGTGGCCATCAATCTTGTCGGCAATCTGGTGCTGGTCTTTGGCTATTTCGGTTTTCCCAGATTTGGCATCGTCGGCTCAGGAATTGCCACCTCAACCGCCAATTTCATCATGTTTATCGGCATGGTGCTGGTGGTGATGCTGGATCGTCGGTTTCGGCGCTATCGCCTGTTTGGCCGTTTCTGGCGGCCAGACTGGCAACGGCTGCGCCAGCTTTTGTGGCTTGGCCTGCCGATTGCAACCATGATGGCATTTGAAGTGACGCTGTTTAATGCAGCCGCCTTCATGATGGGCCTGATTGGCGCTTCATCACTGGCTGCCTATGCGGTGGTCATCCAGCTCTGCTCCATCAGCTTCATGGTGCCGCAGGGAATCAATCAGGCGGCGACGGTACGTGTCGGCATCGCCTATGGCGCACATGACCGGCAGGCGATTGCGCGGGCCGGCTGGACCTCATTTGCCTTGGGCGTCGGGTTTATGGCCTGCTCCGCCTCGGCAATGATGCTGTTGCCACGTACCTTGCTTGGTGGTTTCATTGATGTCACCAGCCCGGCAAATGCCGAAGTGGTGCAATTGTCGATCGGCTTTCTTGCGGTGGCGGCCCTGTTCCAGATTGTCGATGGCGCACAGGCGGTTATGGCGGGCGTACTACGTGGCCTGCATGATACGACCTTGCCGATGATTTATGCAGCAATCGGCTATTGGGGCATTGGAATGCCACTTGGTATTGTGCTGGCTTTTCATCTGGGCTTCGATGGGCGCGGCGTCTGGATGGGCCTGTCAGCAGGGTTGGCGTCTGTAGCGGTGCTGCTTCTGGCGCGCTGGTTGCGGCGGGAGCGGCTTGCCGCTTTCCGTGCCATGCCCTAAAGCATGTCGAGATATTCTTTCCACCGGAAGCCAGGGGAAAAGCTTCAGGAACATGACCAAAACCGATATTGCACGGCGCGTCTATAATCATACATGGAAACTTGATCCGATCGTGCGCAGTCTGCTCGATACGGATTTCTACAAGCTTTTGATGTTGCAGATGATCTGGGGCATGTACCCAAAGGTCGATGCCACTTTCACACTCATCAACCGGACCACCTTGGTGCGGCTGGCCGATGAGATTGATGAAGGGGCGCTGCGTGAACAGCTTGACCATGCGCGAACCTTGCGCTTTTCCAAAAAGGAAATGATCTGGTTGGGCGGCAACACTTTTTATGGCCGCAAGCAGATATTCGAGCCGGAATTTCTTGCCTGGCTGGAGGATTTCAAGCTTCCTGAATACCATCTGGAAAAACGCGACGGGCAATATGAGTTAAGCTTTCCAGGGCCCTGGATGCACACCACCATGTGGGAAATTCCGGCGCTGGCGATCATCAATGAATTGCGCTCGCGCGCCGCCTTGCGCGACTATGGTCCTTTTGCGCTGGATGTGCTTTACGCCCGCGCCAAGGCCAAGATGTGGACCAAGACCGAGCTGCTCAAGCAGCTTCCCGACATCAATATTTCCGACTTCGGCACCCGCCGCCGCCATTCCTTTTTGTGGCAGCGCTGGTGCGTGGAGGCGCTCAAGGAAGGCATTGGCGAGGCTTTTACCGGCACCTCCAATGTCAAGCTGGCGATGGACACCGACCTTGAGGCCGTGGGCACCAATGCCCATGAACTGCCCATGGTTCTGGCCGCGCTGGCAGAAAATGACAGCGAATTGATGCAGGCCCCTTACCGGGTGTTGCGCGATTGGCAGCGTTACTATGGCGGCAATCTTTTGATCGTGCTGCCCGATGCTTTTGGCACAGCTGCTTTTTTGCGTGATGCGCCCGACTGGGTGGCCGACTGGACCGGCTTTCGGCCAGACAGCGCACCACCCATTGAAGGCGGCGAGCGCATCATTTCATGGTGGCATCAAAAAGGTCATGATCCACGTCAGAAGATGTTGATCTTTTCCGATGGTCTGGAAGCTGAAACCATTCGTGAGACCTATCAGCATTTTCATGGTCGCGTGCGCATGGCCTTTGGCTGGGGCACCAATCTGACCAATGATTTTGAAGGCTGCGCGCCAGTGCCCACCGACCGGCTGAACCCGATTTCACTGGTGTGCAAGCCAACGCAAGCCAATGGTCGCCCTGTGGTCAAGCTTTCCGACAACCCGGCAAAAGCCACTGGCGACAAGGATGAAATCCAGCGTTACATCCAGCTTTTCGGCAATGATGAGCGCGTCGAGCAATTGGTGAAAGTGTGATCTTTTTTTAGAGCATTTTGTCTGTTTCTCTGGAAATGGACAAAATGCTCTGGATCTTACTTTAGTAACGCCCAATAAACGGCCCGATAAACGGATTATAACCTGTCAAGCCAAGCCTTGTCTTGCAACGCTCCTTCTTTGATGATTTAGCTTGGCCCGCCTTTTTCCTCATGCCAGAACAGGATAGTTTCTCATGACCGATCGGAAAGCCCTTCCCGCCACCGGACAGGCCGCGCTCACCCGCCGCACCGCCCTGAAAGGCATGGCGGCTGCAGGCGGCCTGATAACAGCGCCGGGCTTTGTGCGCTATGCACAGGCGCAAAGCTCAGCGCCGATCCGCATCGGTTTTCAATGTCACCGCACCGGCATCGGGGCTGCCTATGGCCGCTGGTATGAACGCACCACCACTGCTGCCGTCAAACGCATCAATGAAGCAGGTGGCATCAATGGCCGCCCGGTTGAAATCATCACCGAAGATGATGGCACAGATGCCGGACGCGGCGCTGAAGTGGTGGCCAAATTTGCCAATCAGCACAAGACCGACATTGTTTACGGCACTTTGTTTTCCCATGTGGTGACAGGCTCGGCGCCAACCGCGGGAGAGTTGAAAATCCCCTATTATGTGGTCAGCGAAGGGTATCATGTGGCATCGGGCCAGCTTAATCGCTGGTGCCTGCAACCCGGCATTGCCGATGTGCGCGCCCAGGTGACCGCCATGGCGCCGTGGATTGCTGCCAATGCCGGCAAGAAAGTCGCCATGATCTACCCCGATTATGCTTTCGGCTATGATCATCGCGATTATCTGCCACCGGCGCTGGAAAAAGCCGGAGCCGAGGTGGTGGCAAAAATTGCCATTCCGCCGACCGAAAGCTCTTTTACCCGGTATTTCCCGCAGATCCCTTCCAATATTGACCTGCTCTATCACGTCATGGTCGGGCCTTCCGTGCTGACCTTCGTCAAGGAACTGGGCGAGTTTTATGGCTCCAGCGGGCCAAAACAGTTTGGCTTCATCGATTCTCTGGAAGCGGTCGATTTCAACAATCCCGGCCTTGATTTTCTGGAAGGCAGCCATTTCTGGGAAGGTGCGCCGCGCTATGCGCAACCCAATGACAGCGAGGCGATGAAGATCTATCGGGCCGCGGTCGGCATTGATGACAATGGCGCATCGGTCGATGACCCCAAGGATGTTTCAACCGCTGGCCATATGTTTGGCTGCTGGGAGACGCTTTACGTCATCAAACAGGCCATGGAGGCTTGCAACTATCGCGGACCGGAAGACCGCCAGAAGCTGGTCGAGGCAACTGAAGCCATAACCACAATGGCCGAAGGACCTGAACATCCGCAAGGCGACAAGCTGTTTGACGGCAAGCTCCATCAGGTGTTCAGCCATCAATATATTTCAAAGCTGGAAAATGGCCGTCTTGATGTGGTGCACAAGACGGCTATTGAAGACAGCCTTTACGAACCGGAAGCCGACTATACAAAGCAGTCGTTCTGATATCTGAAAACCTTGCTGGCAGATAGAACACCATGAGTTTTGGGCCGCATCTGCTGCTGGCGGTGCTGGAAGGGCTTGTTGCTTCGGCGGTGCTGGCCCTGACAGCGCTTGGCCTGTCGCTGGTGTTCGGGGTCATGCGTGTGGTCAATGTGGCTCATGGCGAATTGTTCATGCTGGGCGCGGTGCTGGCATGGGCGATCACGACGGCCATTGGTGGCAGTCCGGCACTTGGCTTTGCCGCAGCCCTTGTCATTGCGCCATTGATTGTGGGAGCCGTAGCGCTCCTGGCAGAGCGACTGGTGCTGCGGCGGCTGGATTATGACCCCGAAGCGACCATCGTCGCCACGATTGGCCTGCTTTATATCCTCCAGCAGCTTGCGCTCAGTTTCTATGGGGCAGATGCGCGCCCCGTGCCGCCACCTTATAATTTCCGCATTGCGCTGCCCTGGTTTGGCTATTCCGCCTATAAATTATCGATCATTGGTATCTCTGCACTGATATTAACGCTGTCATGGCTGATTTTGACGCGAACACGGGCAGGCCTCATCATGCGCGCCACCCAATATGATCGCCAAACCGCGCAGGCTTTCGGCATTCCGGTCGGGCGTGTTTATGGTGTTGTTTTTGCCATTGGGGCGATGCTGGCGGCGATTGCGGCAGTATTGATCGTGCCGATCAGTCAGGCGCATTATCTGATGGGGCAAGACCCGTTGCTGCTTTCATTTGCCGTCGTCATCATCGGCGGGCTTGGCTCCTTACGCGGCACGGTGGTGGCAGCCCTGCTGATCGGCAGTTCAGATGGCGTCATTTCCATGTTCTTTTCGCCGACTCTCGCCCGACTGATCGCCACTCTGGTGGTTGCCATGGTGCTGGTGTTTCGCCCGCAAGGCCTGTTCGGCAAGGTCTCACGATGAGCACAGCCGCCAAATCATATGGGCTTCATGTCATCGTGGTTATGGTGCTGGTTGCGCTGAATTTTCTGCTGCCCGCCTATCATCACGGGCTGATGGCGCGCATTCTGGTGCTGGCCACTTTTGCCATGGGCTATAATCTCACCTTCGGCTATGGCGGACTTTTGTCGCTTGGCCATGCCATGTTCTTTGCAGCCGGGCTGTATGGCGCAGGCTTGAGCCTCCATCATTGGGGTTTTGGGGTGCCGGAAGCCTTTCTCTTGGCTCTTGGCTGCGGAGCGGCACTGGCGCTTTGTGTCGGCCTGCTGGCGCTGCGCACCACGGGCGTTGCCTTCATGATTGTGACACTGATGTTTGCGCAGGCCTGCCACCTTGCCATCATCTATTTTTCTGCTTTCACCGGCGGCGATCAGGGACTGGCGCTCAAACCTCAGCAACGCCGTATTGAAACCGGATTTGGCGTGCTCGACCTGACCAACCCGACAACGCGTTATCTGCTGGCGCTGGCACTGTTTGCCATCGTGCTTTTTGCCCTGCTTTTTTGGGTGCGCACCGGTTCTGGCCGGGTGCTGGTGGCAATCCGTGAAAATGAAGAACGCACCCAAATGCTGGGCTATGACACTTTTGCCAACCGATTGGCGGCACTGGTGTTATCGGGCACAATATGCGCTGGCGCCGGTGCTGCCTATGGCCTGTTATTTGGTTATGTGGGGGCCAATTTTGCCTCGGTGCAATATTCCATCCTGCCGCTTTTATGGGTGTTGCTGGGCGGAACGGCAACCGTGCTTGGGCCGCTCATCGGCACTGTTTTCATGTATTATGTGGTCGATATCGCCAGCGGCTACACTGCCGCCTATATGCTGGTGGTGGGGGTCGTGCTCATCTTGCTGGTGCTGTTTTTCCGCAAAGGGCTTTTGGGCACGCTGCGGGAACGCTGGCTCTGGCTGCGGTGGCTGCCATGAAGCCACTCTTGGAAACCCGGAAACTGACGCGCAATTTTGGTGGCTTGCGAGCCGTTGATCAGATTGATTTTTCGCTGATGCCGGGTGAAATCCACGCCCTTATCGGCCCCAACGGGGCTGGAAAAAGCACTTTCGTCAATCTTGTCTGCGGGCGGATTGCGCCCTCTTCGGGGGCCATTTTCTTTGATGGCAAAGACATCACCACCCTGCCCGCCCATAAGCGTGTAAGGCTGGGCATTGCCTATACATTCCAGATTACCAGTGTCTATGCGCAACTGAGCGTTTTCGACAATGTGGCGCTGGCCGTGCAGCGCACATTGGCTGACGGCCGGGGGGAAGGCCATATAGGCACCGGGGTGATGGAGGTGCTGGAGCGGGTCGGGCTGACAAATCACGCCTCTGTTGCCGCCGGCCAACTGGCTTATGGCCATCAGCGCCTGCTGGAAGTGGCCATGGGGCTGGCGCTCAAGCCGCGCCTCATCATACTGGATGAGCCGACACAAGGATTAAGTGACGGCGAGATCGACAATTTCAACACTCTGATGGCTGAAATTGCTGCAAGCGCCACCGTGCTGCTGATCGAGCATAATATGGATGTGGTCATGCAGCTTGCCCACCGCATCACCGTGCTGGAGGCTGGCAAAATGCTGGCGCAAGGTTCACCCGAAGAGATCCGCGCCAATGAGGCTGTGCAGCGCGCCTATCTGGGAACAGGGATATGAGTGACCTGTTGAGCATTTCCGGCCTTGATTGCTTTTACGGGCAGGCACAGGTGCTGCATGGGCTCAACCTCATCCTTACCAGGGGAGAGGTCTTGTGCCTGATGGGGCGCAATGGTGCGGGCAAGACAACCACGCTCAAGGCAATCATGGGACTGGTCAGAGCGCGTGCCGGTTCGGTGCGCATGAATGGCACGGAACTGACAGCCCTTGCGGCCCATGAAGTGCCCCGATATGGCATCGGCTATGTGCCACAGGGGCGGCATCTGTTTGCCGAAATGACGGTTTACGAAAATCTCGAAATCGGCCTTTATGCCAGGGCTGGCGGAGCAAGGGTTGTCGAGAATGTGCTCGACCTTTTTCCGCTGTTGCGTGAAAGATTGAAGCAGCAATCAGGCACACTTTCCGGCGGCGAACAGCAAATGCTGGCCATGGCAAGAGCGCTTTGCCTTGAGCCGGAAATTCTGCTGCTTGATGAACCCGGCGAAGGGTTGATGCCATCAATGATTGCTAAAATTCACGAGATCATTGTGACCTTGCGCCAGCGCGGGGTTTCAACCTTGCTGGTCGAGCAGCGGGCCGAGACGGTTCTGGCGCTGGCCGATCGTGTCAGTTTTATTGAAAATGGCCGCCACCGCGAAACGGTGACGGTTCCTGATTTGAAGGCGGACCCATCGCCGTTCCGGCGCTATGTCGGAATCGGCTAGAGCATTTTATCAGCCAAAGAAGATAAAACTCGACAGCACAAAAAGCGGCAACAGCACAATGCCGGACCACAGCATATAGCCAAAGAAACTTGGCATGCGCACACCTTGATTGCGGGCAATAGCATAGACCATGAAATTGGGCGCATTGCCGATATAGGTGTTGGCTCCCATGAATACCGCACCGGCTGAAATCGCCGCCAGCGTTCTGGCAAATGTGGTCATCAATTCCTGCGGATTACCGCCTGCCAGTTCAAAAAACACCAGATAGGTCGGTGCATTGTCGAGGAAGGAGGTCAACAGGCCGGTCATCCAGAAATAGGCCAGATCGTTTGGCCCGCCAGACGCATTTGTCACCAGCGCAACAAGCGGAGCCAGCGCACCATCCATACCAGCACGCAGAATAGCGACCACCGGCACAATGCAGATGAAGATTGCCACAAACAGTTTTGCTACTTCAAGGATCGGTCCCCAGTTGAAGCCATTGGCGGAGCGATACTTTTTCGGTGAAACGAGCAGCGATATGAAAGCAAGTGCTGCGATGATGATGTCGCGCACCAGATTTTGCAATTCGATATGCACCCCTTGAATGGTGAACTCCACGCCCGGCTTCCAGGCTGCCGACATCAAAATTGCACCAATCACACCACCCAGCAATGGAAGGTTGATCAGGCCAAGGACACGCACTTTTGAGGCTGGTGTCGGGTCCTTGATTGCGGGAAGTGTTTTTTCACGCCGGTAGAGAATGGTGTCCATGATGAAGAAAATGGCCAGCACGATACCGCCGACAAACAGTGTGTCAGGCAGCAAATGGATCGTTGTCCAGAAAAAATCAACGCCTCGCAGGAAGCCAATAAAGAGCGGGGGGTCGCCCAGCGGGGTCAGCGATCCGCCGATATTGGAAACAAGAAAGATGAAAAACACCACCACATGGGCATTGAAGGGCCGGTTGTCATTGGCGCGGATGATGGGACGAATCAGAACCATTGAAGCGCCTGTGGTGCCGATGACCGAGGCAAGAATTGCCCCCACCAGGAGCAGGCTGGAATTAAACAGCGGCGTGCCTTGAATATTACCGGAAACCAGAATGCCGCCCGAGATCGTAAACAGCGCAAACAACAGGATGATGAAAGACATATATTCCAAAAGCAAAGCATGCAGCACCGCCTCGCTTGCGGCGGGAATGCCGTAAAAGGCGGCCAGTGGTGCAATGACCAGCACAGACCACAGGATAGCGATCTTGCCGTAATGATGTTCCCAGACATGGGAAAACAGCAGCGGCCCGGTAGCAATGCACAATAACAATCCGACAAAGGGCAGCGCCCACCACAGTGACATGTCTGCACCGGGCAACGCTTCGGCAGCAAGAGCGGGGCTTGCGCCAAACCCTGCCACGGCAAGTGTGGCTAGTCGCAATAGTGCCATGTTGACCCGTTTTCCTGTCTGACTATGTGCATGTGTGGCCGCTGATGGTCTGCAATATCAGCCCAAAATGACACCTGCCTCACGCATCTGGCTGGTCATGGCGTCGAGCGAGCCGTCAAGATCAATACCACGGCTGGCGTCCAGCCGTACGCTGACACCAAAGCCAAGCTTTATGGCATCCAGTGCGGAATAGACGACACAAAAATCGGTCGCAAGACCTGCAAGGGTAATATTTGAAATGCCGCGCTCGCGCAGATAACCGGCAAGCCCGGTCGGCGTTGTGCGGTCATTTTCAAAAAAGGCGGAATAGCTGTCAATGTTGCGGTGGTAGCCCTTGCGGATGACCAGTTCGGCCTTCTCCCAGACAAGGTCGGGATGAAAATCGGCTCCATGGCTGCCCTGAACGCAATGATCGGGCCACAATGTCTGCTCGCCATATGGCATGGTCAGGCTCTGATAGGCTTTACGCCCCGGATGGCTGGAAGCAAAGCTGGAATGTCCGGCAGGGTGCCAGTCCTGCGTCATGATGACGTGATCGCTATCGCTGATCAGTTGATTGATCAGCGGGATGATTTCATTGCCGCCCGAAACAGCCAGCGCCCCTCCGGGGCAGAAATCATTTTGAAGATCAATGACGACAAACGCTGTCGCGGCCATGTTGTCTCCTCCAAACAGGGGAAATTGATAAAAAGCATAGCATGCAAGGATCACCACCCCCGTCAACTGCAATCACTTGTGGTTTTCCGTTATTATAGGAAACGGCGCCGATTACCAGTTGCGATAGAGAAGATCAGCCGTATCAATTTCAGGTGAACGCCCTGCAACAAGATCGGCCAGCAAGCGCCCCGAGCCTGCAGCAAGCGTCCAGCCAAGATGGCCATGGCCGGTATTGAGATAAAGATTGGAATAGCGCGCCTGACCGATGACCGGCACCGAGCGTGGCATCATCGGGCGCAGACCTGCCCATAATTGCGCTTTCGACTGATCGAATGCGCCGGGGAAAAGCTCATGAGCGGTACGAAACATGGCCGCAAAATTTTCAGGCCCGAATGAACGGTCAAAGCCGGTAAATTCAGCGGTAGAAGAAAGGCGCAGCCGGTCGCCAAGGCGTGAATAGGCAATATAGCGGTCTTCATCTGCACCGCCCATGGTGGGGCCAAGCGATTCTTCCTCCAGCGGGAGGGTTGCTGCATACCCCTTGACCGGACAGATGGGCAGATCAAGCCCGTAACGGCGGCCAAACACACCGCTTTCAGGCCCCATCGCCAGAACGACGGCGTCAGCGGAAAACACGCCGGCATCGGTGCGCACGGCGCGTATTTTATCACCCTCGATCTCCAGCCCTTCAACCATGGTGTTGAACCGGAATTTTGCGCCCAGATTCTTGCTGGAAAACTCTGCCAGCCGGGTTGCAAACAGACGTGAATCGCCAGTCTGATCAATAGGCGAATACACAGCCCCGGCAAAATGCTGCCAGGCGGCAGCCAGCCCCGGATCGATCTGGGCCGCACGTTTTGCATCAACAATTTCGATGGGCAGGCCATGTTCGGCAAGAAAGCGGTAGTTTTTGACTGCCGCATCCAGACTTTGCTGACTGCGATACAGGTATAAAATGCCCTTGCGCCGATCATCATAGGCAAGGCCGGTTTCTTCCGACAATTCATTGATGCAGTCACGCGAATAAAGCGCCAGCCGAAGTTTGGGCACGGTGTTGGCGCGCTTGCGTGCGGGGGTGCATTGAAACAGGAACCGCAAGCCCCATAAAAACAGGTAAGGATCACGGCCAAGCCGTACCTTGATGCCAAGATCATGGTTGAAGATACCGTGGATAAAGGTTTTTAAAGCCTCCGGCGAGGCCCAGGCGGTTGCATCACCTGGCGAAACCAGCCCGCCATTGGCAAAGCTGGTGCCATCCGCCGGACCGGCATGGCGCTCGATAATTGTCACCTCATGGCCATCGCGGGCCAGATAATAGGCTGCTGCTGTGCCCACGGCGCCTGCGCCAAGAACCAGTATTTTCATATGTCCCACCTTTTCAAGTCGCGCAGGCATGACAGGCGTGGCATTTTGGCCATATAGCTTTTATGGACGCCAAGCCCCCCCGGTATTATGGTTGCCTCAATTTCCGCGACTTGTTCTCCTTCAACCGGAATTGTTCCAACAGGACCTCCGTTACATGAATTATCAAAGGTTTTTTGAAGACGCCATCGATCAGTTGCACGCCGAGCGCCGCTATCGTGTATTTGCTGATCTGGAGCGCATGGTGGGAAAATTCCCGCGGGCGCTGTGGCGCAATGGTCAAGAAACACGTGAAATCACCGTCTGGTGCTCGAATGACTATCTGGGCATGGGCCAGCATCCGGTTGTCGTCAATGCTTTTCAGAGTGCGGCGGGGCGAATGGGGTCGGGGGCTGGCGGCACCCGCAACATTTCCGGCACCAGCAGCCCGCTGGTTGAACTGGAAAAGGAACTGGCCGATCTGCACGGCAAGGAAGCCGGACTGGTCTTTACCTCCGGTTTTATCTCCAACGAGGCCTCCATCTCCACCATTGCCCGGCTCTTGCCCAATTGCCTTATTTTATCGGACGAGCTTAACCATGCCTCGATGATCGAAGGTGTGCGTCGCTCTGGCGCAGACAAGCGGATTTTTCGCCATAATGATGTCGAGCATCTGGAGAGCCTGCTTCAGCAGGCCGGGCGCGAGCGCGCCAAGCTGATCATCTTTGAAAGCGTCTATTCCATGGATGGCGATATTGCGCCGATTGCGCAGATCGCCGACCTGGCCGAAAAATACAATGCCATGACCTATATTGATGAGGTTCACGCGGTTGGCATGTATGGCAAGCGCGGCGGCGGCATCACCGAACGGGAGGGGCTGGCGCATCGTATCGACGTGATTGAAGGCACGCTGGCCAAGGCATTTGGCACATTGGGCGGCTATATTACCGGCACAAGCGCAGTCATTGACGCCGTGCGTTCCTATGCGCCGGGCTTCATCTTCACCACCGCCTTGCCGCCAGCGCTGGCGGCTGCCGCAACGGCCTCGATCCGCCATCTGAAATCCTCGCAGGAAGAACGTGACCGCCAGCAGCTTCAGGTGGCGCGCAGCAAGCAGATTTTGACCGAGGCAGACCTGCCGGTCATGGCCTCGCAAACCCATATCGTGCCGCTTCTGGTGGGCGATCCTGAATTGTGCAAAATGGCCACGGACCGCCTGTTAGGCGTGCATGGCATCTATATTCAGCCGATCAACTATCCTACTGTGCCGCGGGGCACAGAGCGACTGCGCATCACGCCCACACCCTTCCATTCAGACAGGCTGATTCTTGAACTGCGGGATGCGCTGGTTGAGACATGGACAACATTGGGCATATCTTTCGGCACGGTAGAAAATCTGCAAATCAGCACCAGTGAACGTATCGTGCCATTGCTGGTGCCCAAATCGGGCGGTTGACCATCGGTTGGGAGGACATCATCATGAGTACAAGGCTGGTGCTGGTTGGGTGCGGTCATATGGGCCACGCCATGCTGGCGGGATGGATTGCTTCAGGCAAGATTGCGGCACATGAAATCATTGTCGTTGAGCCCAATGAAGTGCTGCGCAACCGGGCAGCAGCCCTTGGGTGCACCGTTGCGCCGGACGCCGGAACTTTGCCACAAGACCTTGCACCGGACATTATTGTTATTGCCGTCAAGCCACAGGCAATTGAGGAGGTGCTGGCCCACTATACGCGCTTTGGCAATGGCAAAACCGCCTTTGTCAGCATTGCAGCAGGCACCGGAGTTGCAACTTTTGAGAAAATTCTGGGCGACAAAACCCCGATCATTCGCTGTATGCCCAATATTCCAGCCGCAATCGGCAAGGGGATGATGGTGGTTTTTGCCACGGATCGGGTCACTGAAACGGCCCGGGCTTTTGTTGCCGATCTGCTTTCAGCCAGTGGCGAAGTGGCGACGATTGACGATGAAAAGCTGATGGATGCGGTTACCGCTGTTTCCGGCTCCGGCCCGGGCTATGTGTTTCATTTCATTGAAGCGCTGACCGCTGCGGCCCGTGCTGCCGGTCTGCCTGATAAAACGGCGGCGCGGCTGGCGCTGCAGACCATTTACGGCTCTGCTGTCATGGCGGTGGAAAGCGGTGAGGAACCGGGCGTGCTGCGCCAGAAGGTGACCAGCTATAAGGGCACCACGGCTGCCGGGCTGGATGTTTTGATGGGCGAAAACGGGCTGACCCGGCTTTTGACCGAAACGGTTGAGGCCGCCCGCAAGCGTTCCATCGAATTGGGGAGCTAGCTCTTACAGCAACCCGGCCTGCTGTGCTGCTTCACGCAGGTTCTGGCGCGGGCGCGGGCCAACCTGCTGGATGACGAGGCTGGCGGCCAGCGACCCCAGCCTGCCACACACATCCAGCGTGCGCCCTTGCGTGTAGCCAAACAAGAAGCCGGCGGCATAAAGATCGCCCGCACCGGTGGTATCAACCAATTGGGCTACCGGCAGCGCGGCAACCCGAACCGTTTCATCACCCTGAATAATCACCGAGCCCTTGTCCGAACAGGTGACGGCGGCCAGCTTGCAATCCTTGCGCAGCGCCTCCAGTGCGGCATCAAAGGATGCGGTTTGATAAAGCGCCTTGATCTCATGATCATTGGCAAGAATGATATCAACTGTGCGGCTGCGCATCAGATCGAGAAATTCATCGCGATAGCGATCGACACAAAAACTGTCGGAAAGCGTCATCGCCACTTCGCGGCCTGCTTCATGCGCCAAATGCGCGGCCTCTCGCATGGCTTCCTTGGCGCGCGGCGGGTCCCACAAATAGCCCTCGAAATAGACCAGTTTTGATGTAGCGAGTTTTTCCGGTTCCAAATCCTGTGGCCCGAATTCGACACAGGCGCCCAGATAGGTGTTCATCGAGCGCTCCCCGTCGGGGGTTACAAAAATCAGGCAACGCGCCGTGGGCGGCGTGCCGATCAGCGGCTTTGTATCAAAAGCCACGCCCAGCGCCCTGATGTCATGGGCATAGACGCTGCCCAGATGATCATCGGCCACCTTGCCGGAAAAGGCGACACGCCCGCCAAAGCTTGCGATACCGGCAGCCGTATTGCCGGCAGAGCCGCCAGAGGCTTCTATTGCTGCGCCCATGCGCTCATAAAGTGCTTGTGCCCGCCCGGCATCAATCAGGTTCATCGCGCCCTTGACAATGCTGTTTTCAGCCAGAAAACCCTCATCGCTTTGGGCGATGATGTCGACAATGGCATTGCCAATGCACAGCACGTCATATTTGGACATTTGAGTCTCTCCGTAGCCGAATGTGGTATCTGCCTTCAGATCAGGCCGTTCCGGTCGAGCCAAAACCCTTTGCCCCGCGTGACGTATCACCGGCAAGCTGCCGTTCTTCGGCTTGTGCTTGCGTGACCGGCGCAAAGACGATCTGGGCAATGCGCATGCCCCGGCTTACTGAAAAATCCTCCTCGCCAAGATTGATCAGCAAAACCTGCACCTCGCCACGATAGTCACTGTCAATGGTTCCGGGCGTGTTTAAGCAGGTGACACCATGTTTCAGCGCCAGGCCGGAACGAGGCCGCACCTGACCCTCTATACCTTGCGGAATTTCCATGATCAGGCCGGTGGGCACCAGCGCCCTCTTGCTGGGCAGAATGAGGATTGAACGGTCTTCGGGAATGGCAGCGCGCAAATCCATGCCAGATGCACCTGCACTTTCATAGGCAGGCAAAGGCAGATTGGCCGCATGGGCAAGGCGCACAAAGCCAATTGTCGGGCCGATGACGGAAGCAAAAGAAGAGGACATGGCAGCGTTCCTGTCGCGAATGGATTTGAGTGGGCATAACGGGGGATCATGCGCCTTATCATTGCGCTTATAGCAGCCCGCATCAAGAAACCAGAACCTTAAGCTTTGTATGGGCAGCGTTTCTGTTCGACAGCCCAGCCTGTTATTGCTAGAAGCCGGCACCAGACGGGACATCTGACATGGCTGAAACTTTACAACAGGCGGTAAAACGCCGCCGCACCTTTGCAATCATCGCACACCCGGACGCCGGTAAGACGACGTTGACGGAAAAGCTGTTGCTGTTTGGCGGCGCAATCCAGCTTGCCGGTGAGGTGAAGGCCAAGAAAGACAAAATCCAGACCCGCTCGGACTGGATGAAGATCGAGCGTGAGCGCGGCATTTCGGTTGTCACCTCGGTGATGACCTTTGAATATGGCGATAATGTCTTCAACCTGCTCGACACCCCCGGCCATGAAGACTTTGCTGACGACACCTACCGCACGCTTTCAGCGGTCGACGCTGCGGTGATGGTGATCGACGCCGCCCGCGGTATCGAGCCACGCACACTCAAACTGTTCGAGGTCTGCCGCCTGCGCGATATTCCCATCATCACCTTCGTCAACAAGATGGACCGCGAGGCCCGCGACACCTTCGAGATTCTGGATGAGATCGAAGAAAAACTGGCGCTCGACACCGCGCCGGTGACATGGCCGATCGGACAGGGCAAGACCTTTGCCGGCACCTACCATCTGGCACAAAATGCCGTGCGGCGCGGCGATGCGGAAATTCAGCGCACCCCCGTTCAGGGGCCGGATTCAAACCGTGCAGCCGGGCTATTGCCGGACAATGAACGGGCTGCTTTCATTGAGGAAACGGAACTGGCGCGCGAAGCCTGCCGCCCCTTTGACCATCAAGCCTTTCTGGAAGGCCATCTGACACCAGTCTATTTCGGCTCGGCACTGCGCAATTTCGGTGTGCGTGACCTGATCGAGGCGCTGGGCGCTTTCGGGCCACCTCCCCGCGCACAGGAAGCCGATACCCGCATCGTTGAGGCGACAGAGGAGAAGATGACCTCCTTTGTTTTCAAGATTCAGGCCAATATGGACCCCAACCACCGTGACCGCATCGCCTTTGTGCGTATCTGCTCCGGGGTTTTGCAGCGCGGCATGAAAGCCAAGCTGGTGCGCACCGGCAAGGCCGTGCCGCTTTCAGCCCCGCAATTCTTCTTTGCCCGGTCGCGCATCACCGCCGATGAAGCCTATGCGGGCGATGTGGTGGGCATTCCCAATCACGGCACGCTGCGCATCGGCGATACGCTGACTGAAGGCGAGGACATATTGTTTCGGGGGGTGCCGAATTTCGCACCTGAAATTCTGCGCAGGGTGCGGCTTGGCGATGCCATGAAGGCTAAAAAGCTTAAAGATGCACTGCACCAGATGGCAGAAGAAGGCGTGGTGCAATTGTTTACGCCTGAAGATGGTTCACCCGCCATTATCGGCGTGGTCGGTGCCCTGCAACTTGACGTTTTGAAGGAGCGCCTGAGCATTGAATACAGCCTGCCGGTAGATTTTGAAATTGCACGTTTTTCTGTCTGCCGCTGGATTGATGCCGATGAGCAGGGCGAACTGACACGCTTTATCGAGGCGCATCGCGGCGACATTGCCCGCGATCTTGATGATGATCCGGTCTTTCTGGCCCAGCATGAGTTTTCATTGAATTATGAGGCCGAGCGCTGGAAGGAAATCCGCTTCACAGCGGTGAAGGATTATCAGGTCCGTGACATCTGAATGGTTTGGGTGAATGGTTCTGGCAACTCTGAAAGATCGCAGAATGAAAAATTTTACGATCCGGTGTTCCAGCCCGTTTCTGGTTGCGCAATTCGATGCCCCGCAGGCAATGTTAAGCTGGTCATTGACCCGGCCCGGTTTCACCACGGCCCACAAGGTAGCGTGGCTTTATGTTCGCAATGAAGATTTGCCATTAAGTGTTGATCCGGTTGTGTTGCTGCAACAAAAAATGAATGATGCCGGTCATGCAGATGCTGTGCATCTGATGACATCGCGAAATGTGCGCCATCATCATCTGGCAGAGGCGTCAGCCGGGGACGCACAAGCTGCCTGTCTTGCCACTGTTGGTCTGGGCAATGCGGTCCGGGTTGGCGGCGCGCCTTTGATCGGCGAGGTTGTGGGCACGATCAATCTGCTTGTGCAGACAAGTTGTTCCTTGTCGCAAGGAGCAATGGTGGAAGCTGTCTCCATTGCCGCCGAGGCACGCACTGCGGCGATCATGGACCTTGGCTGGCAGCCACGCGGTGAGATCATTACCGGAACCGGCACCGACTGCATTGTCGTGGCAAGCCCTCTTTTGGGAAAAGCAGAAAATTATGCGGGTCTGCATACGGATATCGGGGCAGCACTTGGGCGCGCTGTTTATGACGCAATCAGTCAGGGCGGGCATGTCTGGCTTGCAGAGCGAGCAAAAGCAGGACACGCAAAGTATTGATGTTGCCGCACGGCATTGTCTATAAGTTTTGTGAAAGTTAAAATCCTGAACCCTGTCTGAGGTTGTTGCTTATGTACACGCATATCCTGATTCCAACCGATGGATCGGAACTGGCCCAAAAGGGTGTTGATCATGGCCTGGCGCTTGCAAAAGCGCTTGGCAGCAAAATTATGCTTGTGACCGCCACCCCAGCCTTTCCGATACCAACGGGTGGAGCCGCCTGGCGCGTCTCGCCCGCTGACATCGAAAATTACAATGTGCGCTGCAAAAAAGATGCAGAAGCCATGCTGGCTCCGATAGAGGCGCAAGCGCAAAAAATGGGCATCGAGGTGCAAGCGCTTCATGTGCCTGATACTGCGGCTGCCGCAGCTATTTTGGAAACCGCGCAAAAGGCTGGTTGCAACCTGATCGTGATGGCCTCGCATGGACGCCGCGGGGTCAAGCGTCTGCTGCTGGGCAGCCAGGCTGCCGAAGTCGTTGCCAGCAGCCCGATCCCTGTCCTGATCGTGCGCTAAAACATTTCTTTTTTAGAGCATTTCTTGTTTTCATGGAAACGGATGAAGTGCTCTAATCTCTTGTTTTAGCCGCATTTATGCGACGTCAGATGGTTACATCTGGCTGCACACAAATGTGACCATACCAGAAAGGCAGGCCCGGTCGTCATCCGATCTTTTGATACGAAACATTGCGCGCCAGCCAGCAGCCGATCATCAGGCCACAGACATCGCCAGCTTCATTGCGCTTGATCTGGATCGTCCAGTTTCCCGGCGCCGGAGCATCCATGCTGCGCCGACACGAAAGTACAAAGACATCCGCGCCAACCGGATAAACAGGGTGCACCAGCCCGTCACCAAGCATCCCATGGAAGCGACCGGACAGGGCATTGCCTGCCGCTTTGATTTCAAGCGTGCCGTCAAGCTCAGGTGAAAAATACCGGCCGGCCAGATCGGATGCAGACACACCCGCTATACGGCCAGCCACAGAAACCAGATTTTCGCGTAGGCGCTCCAGTTCGATCACCTCGCCATCGCGCCTCAGCTTCATCATGGGCGAAGAAGCAATAGTGCCCATATCGGCACCCAGCGTTTCGCCGGATGTGGCATAGTGAGCATTGATCTGTCCGTCACCGATAGAAATATCCAGCAAAAGACCATTTTCCCTATCGAGATACCGGCCCTCCCACTCTGGTGCGACAAGCTGTCTGGTGATCACAGGTTCAGGCTGGCCAAGTGCTGCGCGCATCACCATAGAGGCAGCCTCATATGCATCGGCCTCGTGATTGAACAGCACGACAACAGAAAGCCGCTTTGAAGCCGCATGAAGGCGATGCAGGCGAAAACCGCGCAGCGCCCCGCCATGGCCGGTTAATGCTACATCGCCAAGCTGCCCGTATGACAGGCCAAAGCCATAGGAGGCAGATTTTCCATCGCTGAAGGTTTGCGGCTGGGCCAAACGCCGATACAGCCCCTGCGGATCGTCTCGCGTGGCGTCAATATAGCTTTCCCACGCCAGCATGTCTTCCATAGAAGCCGAGATGCCCGCATCGCCAATCCAGTAAATTCCATTACTGGCGGGGAAAAAGCCGACGCTTTCATTGCCTTCATAACCGACCACACCATCTGCTGGCACAGACGTATCGGCTGTCAGCTCGGCTGTGTGCATGTTTGCAGGTTCAAACAGACGCCGGGCATAAAGCTCAGCCAGCGTGCGCCCTGAATGTGCCTCCAGCAACTCGGCAAGAATACGGAAATTGCCGTTGGAATAGGAATAGCGTTGGCCCGGCGCAAAATGAACGGTGCGCATGTGCGCCAGAAGCGGAAGCGCGTCCTCTCGGGAAAACACGCCATCATGGCGCGCACCGTGAAGAACGGTCATCGCCCAGTAATCGCGAAGACCGGACTGCATGTTGCACAAATTTGCCACGGTGGGCAGCCTGCCTTGCAGATTGGGCAGAAAATCAGCAACGCGCCCGTCAAGCCGGGCCGGATCGCCGAGCATGTCGAGCAGAACTGCGCAGGTAAACTGTTTGCTGATGGAGCAGATCGGCAAACGGGTGGTCACAGTCATGGCCTTGCCGGTGGCCATATCAGCATATCCCCAAGCCTGTGTTGCCAGCACCTTGCCGTCTGCCACAACGCCGACCACACCACCCGGCCCCTTGAAACGCTGGGGAAGCAGGGCAAGAGCTTTTTTCAGGGGTAAAAGATCGACTGTGCTGGCCAAGGTCAGGTTCTCCATAAAATGCCGACAGGCCAGAGCTTACAGCATTTCACATAGCCGTATCCTGCGCCTCAATAGGTTGTTCCTGGTTTTACCGATATCCCCATAACCCGATGGCTTGACTCAAACATCCTCATGTGAGGCGTGGGGTTTACAGATCCTCTATCGGGGACTCTAGAGCATTTCTTGTTTTTATGGAAACGGATGAAATGCTCTAATCTCTTGTTTTAGCCGCATTTGTGCGACGCCAGACGATTCCGTCTGTACTCGCAAAATGCTCGAGAAAGTCGGCGATACTGCTTCTTGCCCTACTTCGGCGCGTAGGAGAAGACATCATTTCAGCGCACCAGCATAGCACGCAGATCGTTGACATTGGTGCCCGTGGGGCCTGGACTAAACAGGGCATCGATCGCATTGAACGCCGTCCAGGAATCATGACGCGACAGCGCCGCGCGCGGATCGATGCCGACTGCGCGCATTCGCGCTGCTGCATTGCCATCGGCGAACGCACCGGCATTGTCGCCTGCCCCGTCAATGCCATCGGTATCGGCGGCGAAAGCGTGGATATCGGCCCAGCCATCGACGGCCAGCGCAAAGGCAAGCAAAAATTCACCATTGCGGCCTCCCTTGCCACCCCCCTGCCCCACTGTGACGGTGGTCTCGCCGCCCGAAAGTAATAGGGACGGCCGGGTGAAGGGACGGCCGTGCCGCGCAATCTCACGCGCAATCGCCGCATGAACGCCGGCAACGTCGCGCGCCTCGCCTTCTATGGAATCGGATAGAATGACGGCCTCGACCCCGTGGCGGGCCGCCTCGTTCGCGGCTGCCTCAAGCGAACGCGCGGCCGAGGCAATGACATGGACCGCATTGTCCTGAAAACGCGGATCGTCGGGCCTGGGCGCATCGGCCGCCGACGAACCCAGATGACGCAGAGCCGCCGAAGGCAACACCAACCCATAATCATGGACAATCGCCAGAGCTTCATGCCGACTGGCATGGTCGGCAACGGTCGGTCCGGATGCGACAAAGGCCGGATTGTCGCCGGGAATGTCGGAAATGACCAGCGTGACCACCTTTGCCGGATGAGCGGCAAGCGCAAGTCGCCCGCCCTTGATCGTCGAAAGATGCTTGCGCACCGTATTCATGGCTGCAATCGGCGCACCGGAGGCAAGCAGGGCCTGATTGACCGCGATCTCTTCGGCAAGGCTCATGCCCGCTGGCGGTGATGGTAGCAGCGCCGAGCCACCACCCGAAATCAGCGCCACCACAAGATCATCGGCGCTCAGGCCCTGCACCGCAGCAAAAAGCTGTGCCGAAGCTTCCAGACCGGCAGCGTCGGGTACCGGATGCGACGCCTCCAGCACCCTGATGCGTCCGGCGGCTGCATGCTGACCATGCCTCGTAACGACCACGCCAGTCAAAGGCCCATCGAAGGCGGTGTCAAAGGCAGCGGCCATCGCCGCCGCCGCCTTGCCAGCACCTATGACGACGGTGCGACCCTTCGGGCGTGGCGGCAAAAAATCACGAATGGTTGCCACGGGGTCTGCGGCGGCCACCGCTGCATCGAACAGACGGGTAAAGAGAAGACGTGGATCAATCACAGGCTCACCGGTCTGGATCACCATTCCGGCGGAAGGGATGCTGACACTTGGCAAGTTATTCCGCGTCATCCGGATGTCCAAGCTCGCAGAACCATCCGCCGAGATATTTCGTGGCCGCCGCATTCGGGTCAGGGACGGCGGTTTTGGCCTCGATCGCGGCACGGAATGGTTCGGAACTGTCGCGCGCAGTGTAACCCAGATGGTTAGCGCCGCTATTGTCGACGGTCTTTATCCTGTTATCGGACATGCCAAAGGAGATGGTGTGTCCGACACGCGGCGCGGTCAGCGACGCTTCAACCAGCCGGCAGCAATCGGCGAAGGACAAGTAGGACCACAGCATGCGCCGGTCGGTCGGCTCGGGAAAGGACGAGAAGATACGCAGGCATACCGATTCGATACCGAACTTGTCCCAGTAGAGCCGGCTCAGGCTTTCGACGAAATTCTTCGACACGCCATAAAGGCTGTCGGGCCGCACCGGCGCATCGACGCCGATATGGGCATCGACTTCGTGATAGCCGATGGCGTGCACCGACGAGGCATAGACCACACGCCTGACGCCGTTTTTACGCGCCCCTTCATAGATGTTGTATGAGCCACTGATATTGGCGTTGAGGATGGTCTGCCATGACGCTTCGAGCGACGAGCCGCCGAAATGGACGATAGCGTCGCAATCGCGCGTCGCCTCAATGGCGGCGTCCATGTCGGCAAGATCGAAGATTGCCTGCTCCTCATTGGCGGCCAGATCATCGAAGCCGGAGCGCGCGGCAAGCCGAATGGTGCGCGCAAGCGGGGCCAGGCTCTTGCGCAACTCAGTTCCGAGCCGGCCTGCCGCGCCTGTAAGCAAGATACGTTCATAATGCGTCATGATCTTTACTCAAGTTCCCCAATGGCGGCTGCGATCCGCCCCACGGCATCGACGAGCACGGCATCGGCAGTGGCGGTCGAAATACGAAAATAAGGCGATAATCCATAGGCCGCACCAGGCACGGAAGAAACCCCGCCCTTGTTCAGCAGATAATGCGCCACAGCGGTATCGTCTTCCAGCACCACCCCGTCGGGCGTCTTGCGGCCCAACAGTCCGGCGCAGCCGATATAGGCGTAGAATGCGCCCTCAGGCGGCGGCAGGCTCAGTCCTTCGACCTTCGATATGCCCTCGACAACGAGATCGCGTCGGCGTTCAAACGCGACACGAAAGCGGGCGACATCGTCCTGCGGCCCGTTCAGCGCCGCGACAGCAGCGGCCTGCGCAATCGAGCAGACCGAGGTGACGGACTGGCTCTGGATGGTCGACATCGCCTTGACCAGCGGGACGGGACCGGCAGCGTAACCGACGCGCCATCCGGTCATTGCATAGGATTTGGCAACGCCATTGACGATCAGCGTGCGCGCCTTCAACTCCGGACAGGCACGACCGAACGAGACGAACGCGCGGCCATCGAAAATAATGTGCTCGTAAATCTCGTCCGACAGAACCAGTACATGGGGATGGCGCGACAGCACCTCACCTAGCGCCTTCAGGTCGGCTTCAGAAAAGACCGCGCCGGAGGGGTTGCCGGGCATGTTGAGGAACAGCCATCTGGTGCGCGGGGTAATCGCCGCCTCAAGCAGGTCGGGCGTGAGGCGGAAGCCGGTCGTTTCCGGGCATTCGACAATCACCGGCACACCGCCGAGCAGTTTCACCATTTCGGGATAGGAGACGAAATAGGGCGCGGGCAGAATGACCTCGTCGCCCGGCTCCAATGTCGCCATCAGCGCGTTGAAGATGATCTGTTTGGCTCCGTTGGCGACGACGATGTCATCGGCTGTGTAGTCAAGCCCGTTTTCGCGCCGGAACTTGGCCGCCACCGCCTCGCGCAAAGCGGGCGTGCCAGCGGCGGCGGTGTAGAGCGTGTCGCCAGCACGTGCGGCAGCGAACGCGGCCTCGACGATATGGGGCGGGGTCGGGAAATCAGGCTCACCGAGCCCGAGATCGATCACGTCGACACCGGTGGCGCGCAGCGCCTTTGCGGCCATTGACGCCGCCATCGAGGCCGACGGCTTCACCGCCGAAAGCCGGGAAGAAATATAGGTCATCGCGAAGCCTCCGAAACATATCCCCTGATCAGGTCAAGTTGCCGCGCCTCAGCGCTGCGTCTGTCCGGTGGGCCGTAGCCACCGCCGCCCGGCAGTTCAAGCACCAGCCGTCGGCCAGCCGGCACATGTTGCCAGCCCTTGGGCCGCATCGGCGTGCCATCGTCAAGCCGCACGACGCCAGCGCAGCCGTCCTGCCCGCCCTCCCGGCCTTTCGCCGGATGGCGCACCCGGTCGAACATGGCCGAGAAATCAAATTCATGATCTGCAAGCGCCTCGATCTCAATGATCTGGCCAAGGCCGCCGCGAAACTCTCCGTCGCCGCCGGAATCGGGGCGCAATTCCTTGCGCCAGATGACGATTGGTCCGGTGTTCTCCGTCGCCTCGATCGGCATGGTATGAACACCTGAGGGGAAGGCGGTCGCCGACAGGCCGTCGAGCGCGGGCCTTGCGCCCATGCCACCGGAATTGAACATCAGCACTTCCGCCCGGCGGCCTTCCGCCCCATTGGTCGGTCGCACCGAAATATGGATATTCCACAGTGCTGCCGCCCCTTCCGCCAGTATCTGACCCGGCAGCGCGCCAGCCAGTGCGCCAAGAATCAGGTCCGGCACCATATGGCCGATGACATGGCGCAGCGACACAGGTGCGGGGCGTGCGGCGTTGAGAATATTGGTCGGCGACGATACGGAAAACATAGCGAGCGACGCAGCATTGTTGGGAATATCAGGCGCGACCACGCATTTCAGCGCATAGCAGGCATAGGCCTTGCTGTAGATGATCGGCACATTGATGCCCCAACTGCTCATCGGGTCGGTGCCGGTGAAGTCAACATGCAGGCTGTCCTCACCGATAGCAACGGTGGCGGCAAGCTTCACGGGCTGGTCGTAGCCATCGGTGGTGAGTTCGTTCGCCCAAGCGCCCTTTGGCAGATCGGCAATGCGCGCCAACATTGCCTCGCGGGTGCGCGCGAAGATGAAGCTGCCAAGCTCATCGAGCGAGGACAGCCCCGCCTCACGCATCATGCCCACCAGTCGGCGGTGACCGACCTCGTTGCAGGCGGCAAGCGAATAAAAATCGCCGACGACCTGATTGGGCTCGCGCACATTGGCGCGCAGCAGGCGCACCAGATCGTGATTGACCTCGCCGCGCTCGGCGAATTTCATGATCGGGATCTGGATGCCTTCCTCATAGACCGACTTGCCATCGGCCCCGAAGCCGCGTCCGCCAACATCGACCACATGTGCGGTGCAGGCAAAGAAGGCGACCAGTTCGCCGTCGAGGAAGGACGGCGACACCATGGTGATGTCGTGCAGATGCCCGGTCCCGAGCCAGGGATCGTTGGTGACATAGGTGTCGCCCTCAAACATTTCCTCGCGCGGGATTGCGGCCATGAAATGCGACACCGCCTCGGCCATGGTGTTGACGTGGCCGGGAGTACCGGTCACCGCCTGCGCCAGCATCTCACCCGCAGGGTTGAAGACGCCGGCCGAAAGATCGCCGGATTCGCGCACCGAGGTTGAGAAGGCGGTGCGCAACAGGGTCAGCGCCTGTTCCTCGACCACGGAAATCAGGCGATTCCACATCACCTGCATGCGGATAGTGTCGATATCGCTCACGTCACGCTCTCCTTGCGCACGAGCAGGATGGAGCCGTCGCCTTGCAGCACGGCGTCGAAGGGGGTGGTGACGACCGTCGAGGTCTCGCGCTCAACGATCACCGCCGGGCCGGAAATCCGGTCCCCGGGGGAAAGATTGGCGCGCTCGAAGATCGCCGATGCCTGCATGGCGGCCATTGTCGGGTCGAACACGTCACGGGTGACCGAAGACGATACCAGCCGTGTTCCAGAAATGATTTCCTGACCCCCGTCGGCTTCGCGCTCGTCCTGCGCCCGCACAGACCAGGTGACGATCTCGATCTCCAGCCCGTCCAGCCCGTCGATGGCACGGCCAAAGAAGATGGCGTATTGACGGCGGAATTCATCCTTCAGCCAGACCTTATCGGCGGATGTGAAGGCCCGGTCGGGCAACGGCACCGGGATTTCCCATCCCTGCCCGGCATAGCGCATGAAGGCGGTGATCTCGCAATTTATCACACCATCAGTGCCGACGCGCACAAAGCCTTCCGCGGTCGTCTTCAACCCGTTGAGCAGTGCGTTGACCTCGCCAGCGTCGAAATTCGACAGCCGCACCAGTCGCGAAGCCAGCGCCTCATAGCCGAAGGGCGCTTTCAGAAAGCCAATGGCCGAGCCGACGCCAGCACCCTCCGGGACAAGGCAGCGGTCGAGGCCAAGCTTTTCGCACAGCCGCGCGGCATGAAGTGGAGCCGCGCCGCCAAAGGCGATCATCACATTGTCGGAGATGTTCTTGCCATTCTCCACCGCATGGACACGCGCGGCATTGGCCATGTTCTCGTCCACCACTTCGCAGATGCCGAACGCGGCAGCGAGCGGTTCAAGCGATAACCGCTTGCCGACATCGCGCATGATGGCCTTTTTTGATGCATCCGCGTTGAGCCGGATCGCGCCGCCGGCAAAATTATCGGGATCAAGCTTGCCCAGGACGAGGTCGGCATCGGTGATCGCCGGCCGGTCGCCGCCGCGCCCGTAGCAGGCGGGGCCGGGTTCGGAAGCCGCGCTTTCCGGACCGGTCTGGATGCGCCCCATGGCATCGATCCAGGCGATGGAGCCGCCACCGGCCCCGATCTCGATCATCTCGATAACCGGAATGGAGATCGGCATGCCCGACCCCTTGGAGAAGCGATAGGTGCGCGCCACCTCGAAGGTGCGAGCGGTGCGCGGCGCAAAATCCTCGATCAGGCAGATCTTGGCCGTGGTACCGCCCATATCGTAGGAGACGACGGAAGGCAGATTGAAGCGGCGGGCGATGTCGGCGGCAAAAATCGCGCCGCCAGCAGGGCCGGATTCGACCAGCCGCACCGGAAATTCCGACGCCGTCTCGACCGAAATCAGGCCGCCGCCGGAATGGATCATGAAGACCGGGCATTTGACGCCGGTCTCCTTCAGGCGACTTTGCAGACGCAGCAGATATTCGCCGATCTGCGGGCGCACATAGGCGTTGGCGCAGACGGTGTTGAAACGCTCGAATTCACGCATCTGCGGCGAGACCTCGGCGCTGATGGAGATCGGGATGTCGAGCTTGCCAGCCAGTATCTCGCGTGCCCGCTTTTCATGGGCCGGGTTGACATAGGAATGGATGAAGCCGATGGCGACCGCACCGAAGTCACCGGCGGCAATCTCGCCGGCCAGCACTTCCAGCGCAGCCTCGTCCAGCGGCTGGAGTTCCTGCCCTTCCGCGCCGATGCGACCGGCAACCGCGAAGCGGTGCTCGCGCGGGATCAGCGGCGGTGGCAGGCGCAGATTGATGTCATATTGCTCAAAGCGATTTTCCGTCCGCATCTCGATGACGTCGCGAAAGCCCTGGGTGGTGACAAAGGCCGTCTTCGCGCCACGGCGCTCGATCAGCGCATTAGTGGCCAGCGTCGTGCCATGGATGACGGTGTCGAGATCACCGGGAGCCACACCAGCCTGTTTCAGCACGGCTTCGATACCGTCGAGAACCGCCTGTTCCGGTGCAGCATAGTTGGTCAGCACCTTCGTCGAGTAGATCGTTCCGCGCACATCGAGCGCAATATCGGTAAAAGTACCGCCGATATCCGCCCCAAGGCGAATGTCTTTTGCCCGTCTGGTCATGCTTTTGCCTTCGAGGAAATGAGCGCGGCGTCGCGCATCTGGGAGAGGGTCTGGCGCGGGGTAAGCGCCTCGGGAGAGATATCGAGATCAAGCACCGCACCGGTTTTCGAGGCAAGCGCGCGTTCGAATGCGGCAGCGAAATCGCCGGTTGTCGCAACCTTTTCAGCGTGGAAGCCATAGGCGCTGGCCAGCGCGACGAAATCGGGATTGGCAAGCGTGGTGCCGGAAATACGGGCGGGGAAATGCCGCTCCTGATGCGCCCGGATCGTGCCGTAAATGCCGTTATTCAGTAGCAGAACAATCGGTTGCGCCCCGGCCTGCATGGCCGCACCCAGTTCTTGGCAGTTCATCTGGAAGTCGCCGTCACCGGCAAAGCAGACCACGGTGTGTTGCGGAAACGCGACCTTTGCGGCGATTGCAGCAGGCAGCCCGTAGCCCATTGCGCCTGATTGCGGCGCAAGCAGCCGCGCTTTTTCGTTAAAGCGGAAGAACTTGTTCGGCCAGACGGTGAAATTGCCTGCCCCGTTCGTCAGAATCACATCGTCGGGCAGGCGCTCACCGAGCCATTTCATAACTGCGACCATGTCGACGGGGCTGGGTTGGGCTGGCGCATCGAAGGATGCCTCATAGTCAGCGCGCGCCGCCTCGCACCATTGCGCCCATGCGCCGGAAATTGGCTCCAGCGCCGCAGCGAAGGCATTCGGCCCGGCCTGAATGGCGAGCGCCGGGCGATAGATCTTGCCAAGCTCGCGGTCGGAGGCGTGGACATGGATCAGCTTCTGACTCGGTTGCGGCACGGATAACAGCGTGTAGCCATCAGTCGTCATCTCGCCGAAACGGACATTGAGAGCGAGGATAACGTCGGCTTCACCAATCAGGCGGCGCACATGCCCCGGCATGCCGACACCCGCCTCACCGGCAAAAACCGGCGAATGATTGTCAAAACGGTCCTGAAACCGGAAGGCGGCGATGACGGGAATGGCAGAGCTTTCGGCAAAGGCTTTGAGCGCCGCGCGACCGTCATCGCTCCAGTTCGCGCCACCGAACAGGATCAGCGGCCGCTGCGCTTGGGCAAGCATGTGCCGGAGCGCGGCGATCGCCTGCGGGCCGGGCGCAGGTTCAGTGACCGCTACCGGGCCAGCAAGCGGCGGCGCGCTCGTGTGTGCCGCCAGCGTATCTTCGGGCAGCGCGACAACGACCGGGCCAGGTCGACCGGAAACCGCCATCGTCCAGGCGCGGGAGAGAATTTCCGGCAGACGCTCAATATCGTCGATCTCGACCGCCCATTTGGCGATCGGGCCGAAGGCGGCCGGATAGTCGATTTCCTGAAAGGCTTCCCGCCCCTTCATGCCGGTCGCAACCTGACCGATGAAAAGGAGCATTGGCACACTGTCCTGCATGGCGGTGTGAACGCCGATGGAAGCGTTGGTCGCGCCGGGGCCGCGGGTGACGAAGCAGATGCCGGGTGTACCGGTCAGCTTGCCCCATGCAGCGGCCATGAAGGACGCGCCGCCTTCGTTGCGGCACAAAACATAGTCGAGGCGACCGCGCGCATCATGAAGGGCGTCGAGGACGGCGAGATAGCTTTCGCCCGGAACGCCAAAGCTTTTCGTCGCTCCCAGAGCGATGAGGCTTTCGACGAGAAGCTGGCCACCATTGCGCATCGTTTCCCCGTTCGTTCGACCGGCCGAGGCCGGAGGCTGTAGTTTCACCAATGAAGATGCCTGTCCCGGCTGCGCGACGAAATCAAGAAATTCGACCCATTGCAAAGTTATTCTTTCGCATTCCGGGCGACGATCACATCGGGATTGAACAGAAAGGCGGGATCGAGCGCCTGTTTCAGCGTCGCCATCAGCCGGCGTTCGACCGCGCCGCGCGTAGCATCGGCAAGGGCGATCTTGGTGCGGCCAAGCCCGTGCTCGGCGGCAAAGCTACCGCTCATGCCGGTGGCGAGCGCTGCAAGTGCTGTTCCGATCTTTCCGGCCACCTCGCCAAAATCCGGCGCGCCCGGCGGCGGCGACAGGTTGTAATGGATATTGCCATCGCCGAGATGGCCGAACGGATTGGCCCGCACGCCGGGCAGAAGCCGCCCGCACAATTCTCCGGCCTCACTGACAAAGGCGGCGATGCGGCCGGGCGGCACGGAAATATCGTGCTTGAGTTGCGGGCCTTCCAGCCGCTGGCCCTCGGGCAGTTCCTCGCGCAGCTTCCAGAAATGCGCCCGCTGCGCATCGGACGCGGCCAGCACGCCGTCGAGGATGAGTCCACACTCCACACCATGTTCAAACTGCGCCAGCAGGATGTCATCGAGCGGGACATGGTCGCTGGCCGAGGCCAGTTCGACGAGAAGATAGGCCGGGCCGCGTGCACTGAGCGGAAAGCCGCCGACATCGACATGGTCGAGCACGAAACCGAGCCCGGTATCGCCGAAAAATTCCAGCCCTGAAAGAAATTCGCCCGCTTCCGCACGCAGCCGGGTGCCGAATTCGACCAGCGCGTCGAGGCCGGGGGCGACCAGAAGCGCGCTCGCCCGCCTTCGGGGCGCGGGGTAAAGCCGCAGCACCGCACAGGTGACGATGCCGAGCGTGCCCTCCGCACCGCAGAACAATCGCCGAAGCTGGTAGCCGGCATTGTCCTTCTGCACCGCCCGCATTCCGTCCCAGACCGTACCGTCGGCCAGCACCACCTCAAGCCCCAGCACCAGGTCCTGCATCATGCCATAGCGCAATGCGTGGCTACCGCCGGCATTGGTGCCGATCAGGCCGCCGATCTGGGCGCTGCCTTCTGCGCCCAGATGCATCGGAAAGATCAGGCCGTGAGAGGCAAGGCTTTCATGCAGCGCCGCAAGAACGGCACCGGCTTCAACCTCGACCGACCCGCTCGCCTGGTCCGGCTGGCCGATACGATTCATGCGCGCCAGCGACAGGATGACATTGCCGCCCTGTCCGTCAATTGCGGCGCAGCACAGGCCGGTATTGCCGCCCTGCGGCACGATGGCGAGGCCGTGAGCAGCACATAGCCGGACGATTTCAGCCACCTCCCGCGTGGTTGCGGGCCGCGCAACGCCGAGCGGTGGCGCGCCGCAGCGGTCGAGCCAGTCGCGCATATGGGCGGCGGCGTCACCGCCTGCGAGCCAGCCGCGCGGGCCCAGCAAGTTCGACAGGAGTTGCGCCGGATCGCTCATCGGATTTTTGAGGCCTCCAAAAGGGCGGACGCAGGCTTGGGCTCAGTCACCGAGGACCTGCGACAGGAATTTGCGCGTGCGTTCATTGCGCGGCCCGACGAAAAAGGTTTCAGGCGGCCCCTCCTCGACGATCTCGCCAGCATCCATGAAGATCACCCGATCAGCGACGCGGCGGGCGAAACCCATCTCGTGAGTGACGCAGATCATAGTCATGCCCTCGGAGGCAAGGGTCACCATCACATCGAGCACTTCGGAAATCATCTCGGGGTCCAGCGCTGAGGTCGGCTCGTCGAAGAGAAGGATTTCCGGCTGCATGCACAGCGAACGGGCGATAGCGACGCGCTGCTGCTGGCCGCCGGAAAGCTGGCCCGGATATTTCGTCGCCTGCTCGGGGATGCGCACCTTCTCCAGATAGCGCAGCGCCATCGCCTCAGCTTCGGCGCGCGGCGTCTTGCGCACCAGCATGGGGGCCAGCACACAGTTCTCCATCACCGTCATATGCGGAAACAGGTTGAAATGCTGGAACACCATGCCGACATCGCGGCGGATTTCATCAATGCCGGCGACATCGTCATTCAGCTCGGTGCCAAGGACAAAGATGCGGCCCTCATCATGCTCCTCAAGCCGATTGATACAGCGGATCATGGTTGACTTGCCGGAACCGGACGGGCCACAGACCACGACCTTCTCGCCCTTGCGCACGGTCAGGTCGATATTGTTCAGCGCCTTGAACGAGCCGTAATATTTGCTCATCTCCTCGATGCGTACGGCGGGCGTGTCGTTATGCGAAGTCTGGGGCATGATGCGATTCCTAGCGTGTGCCGATAGCCATGCGCCGTTCAAGGAAGGCGCCATAGTGGGACAGGCTGAAGACAAAGACGAAATAGATCAGGGCGATGAAGGCGTAGACCTCGACATAGGCGAAGGTCCATTCACCGGTGCCGTAGGCGGCGTTGCCCGAAGCCAGGATCTCGAAGAAGCCGACGACGATGACCAGCGACGTCTCCTTGAAGGAGATGACGAACTGGTTGATCGTTGCGGGCAGGGCGTTGCGCATCGCCTGCGGCAGCAGGATGTGGCTGACGCGGTGCCAGTAGCCGATGCCCAGCGCCATCGCCGCCTCCTCCTGGCCGCGCGCGACACCCTGAAGACCGCCGCGCACGATCTCGGCCTGATAGGCGGCGAAAAACAGCGCCGAGCCGCAGATCACCCGGTAAAGCTTGTCGCCCTGCAGCCAGTTCGGCAGCATGAACGGCACCACCACCGCGAAGGCGAAGAGGATCGAGATCAGCGGCAGCGAACGGACGGCGTCGATAATCAGCCCGGTGCCGTGCGAAATCCATGGCAGTTGCGAGCGGCGCAACAATGCAAGGCAGATCGCCAGCGGAAAGCCGATGACGCAGGTAGAGACGAAGATGAACAGGGTCAGCGCAAGCCCGCCCCACGCCTCCTCGCCGACGTGACGCAGGCCGAACATGCCGCCCTTCATCAGCCAGTAAAACAGGCCGATGCCGATCAGCCAGACGGCGGCGATGCGCTTTCCGGTCCAGAAAGAGGGCAGGCAGCTGAGCACGATCATCACCACGACAACGACGCAGGCCAGCGCCGAGCGCCACTGCTCCTCATAGGGGTAGAGGCCGAACATGATGATGCGCCAGCGATTGGCGATCACCGACCAGCAGGCCCCGTCGGCGCCGCGGCAGGCAGCCGGACCGCCCTCGCCGGTGAACACCGCCGAAAAAATTGCCCAGTCGAGCACTTTGAACACGATCCACGCCAGCAGGGCGAGAGAGGCAAGCGACAGCACGGCCTGGGAAGGCGTCGCAAAGAAGCGCCGGCGCAGGCTGGAAGGGTGGCGGGGCCTTGCGGCCAGCTGGATTGCACTCATGCTTCAGCTCCGCAACTGGTTGCCCTTGAGGGCAATGGCCTTGTTGAAGCGGTTAAACAAGGCGGCGAGCGACAGGTTGATGATGAGGAAGCCGACCATGAGGATGCCGATCGCCTCCATGGTCTGGCCCGACTGGTTGATGGTGATGGCGACGATCATGAAGAAATCGGTGAAGCCGATGGTGATGCCGAGCGTCGTCGCCTTGATCAGCCAGATATACTGGTTGGCCAGGATCGGCAGCATGGCGCGCAGGGCCAGCGGCAAGCGGATGCGACTGAAGGCCTGCCAGGGCGTCAGGCCTAGTGACTGCGCCGCCTCAACCTGGCCGCGCCCGACCGCCTTGAAGCCGCCGCGCACGATCTCGCCGATATAGGCCCCGCCATAGAGCGCCATCGCAATGGTCAGAGCCGAAAATTCGGGCGAGATGCGCATGCCGCCACGCAGATTGAGACCCTGAAGCTGGGGCATGCTCAAAAGCGGTTCGCCGGAAATGCGACCGGCAAGAAATACCGCCACGGAAGCCGCCGCCGGAACGAGAAAGGCAGCAATTCGCGCAGGGCGTCTTTCCTCGCGCGGGCGGGAAATGCGCTGCGTTGCCCCGATATAAAGCGGCAGAATGAGAGCGACCAGCGCCAGCGCCGCCGCCAGGGCCAGATACCAGCCCTCAACATTGGGCAGCGGTGCATAGATGCCACGACTTGTCAGCTTCAGCCCCCAGAAATCATGGGCACCGCGCGGAGCAGGCAGATGAGTTACAAAGGCGTACCAGAAGAACACCTGCAGGATCAGCGGAATGTTTCGGAAGAAATCGACATAGGAGCGGCCCAGAAGCTGGAGCATTTCATTGGATGAGGTGCGGGCGATGCCGACGGCGCCCCCGACCAACGTCGCCAGCATCAGGCCGATTATCCCCAGAAACAGCGTGTTGATGATGCCGATGACGAAAAACCACCAATAGGGGTCACCAGGCGATGCCGGCAGCAGCGAAAAATTGACGTCCCACCCCGTCGATTTCCACAGGAAGCCGAAACCGGAGACAATGCGTTGCTGTTGCATTGTCTGCTGCGCGTTCATCCAGCCGCCAATAACAATATAGGCGAGCACCCCCACGAACAGGGCCTGGAGAAGCGCGTTGCGGACTTTTTGACTGCGCAGCAGGGCGGACATGAAGACTCCTTCAGCCTGGCCGCAGAAAAGCTGGCCAGCGGCATGAGTGCGGCCCCGCCCGACAAGGGCGGGGCCAGACAGATCATCAGTCGATCAGATACGGATAGAGCACACCGCCGGCGTTCCACAGCGCCGTCATCTCACGGTCCATCTTGTAAGGCGAACCGTCACCAAGGGTGCGGTCGAATATCTCGGCATAGTTGCCGACCTTCTTGATGACATTATAGGCCCAGTCATCGGGCAGACCGAGGCCGGTACCCATACCCGGCGTGACGCCCAGCAGCTTGCCGATTTCGACCGAAGGCGGATCGGCTCTAAACTCATCGACATTCTGCGAGGTGATGCCTTCCTGCTCGGCAAACCACAGCACCGAGAGTGTCCAGTTGGCAATGTCGACCCAGTTGTCGTCACCCTGGCGCATGATGATTACTTCCGGCTCCAGCGCCAGCACGTCGGGCAGGATGTCATGCTCGTCGACATTGCCCTTGGCCACACGGGCAATCGCCAGCACCGGCCCCCACTGGGTGTAGAGATCGCAGCGGCCGGAGAAATAGGCCTGTTCGAGTTCCTCGGTCTTTTCGATCAGCACCGGCTCCAGCGTGATGCCGAGCTTGGCGGTGTAGGACGCGATCTGCTGCTGCTGGGTCGTGCCAGCCGGAATACAGATCGTGCCGCCATCGGCGTCCTTGAGTGAGGTAAGGTTCAGTTCCTTGTGCGCCATGATCTTGGTGGTGCCCAGATAATAGGACAGCGAGAACTGCAGACCAAGTTCGGTATCGCGGCTCAGCGTCGCGCCGGACGCCTTGATGACAATGTCGACTTCGCCCGACTGGAGTGCTGGCCAACGCTGCGCCCAGCTGATCGGGATGATCGTCAGCTTTTCAGGATCGCCGAGTACAGCGGTGGCCACAGCGCGGCACAGATCGATGTCGAGCCCCTTCCAGTCGCCCTTGTCGTCGACTTCGGCAAAACCGAGATAGGAACCGTCATGGCCGGTGCAAAGCAGCGATCCGCGCGCCTTGACGGCTTCAAGAGTCGGACCGCCGGCAGCGTTGGCCGGGACAAACTGCATCATTGCCAGCGCAAGCGCCGCCACTCCTGTTTTCAGTATTTTCATTGTACTCTCCATTGTTAAAACGTCCTCTCAAAGATTATTTTTATTGGGTCCGCGCTCAGTGGCAGGACCAGATAGGCTTCCGGAACAGGACCGCCAGACGGACGGCCCGCCGGAAGCAAATGACATTCAAAACGCACTCCAATCCTGCTGGACCAGCCAGCGGTGAAGCGCGGCGACCCCCTTTACGCGCAGATGTCCACGCGGGATCACGAGATAGAAGCCAGGCACATCTTGCGGGTTCATGCCGGAAAGCGCGTCACGGCCAAGCGGCGCAACCAGCGCTCCCGAGCGCAGATCTTCCTCCGCGTTGGGGACAGAGACCAGGCCAACGCCGATGCCCTGCAATGTGGCCCGGCGCATTGAAGCAGCGTCATCGAAACCAATATTATGATCGCCATCGACCAGTTCGACGCCGAGGAAGTGCAATATGTCGGGCCACAGGCGCATCGACTTGATCGTGTCGAGCAGCGTGAAGCGGGTAAGGTCGGCCGCGGACGATATCTGCGCGCCAATCTGTGGTGTGCAGCAGATCACCTTGGGATCACCCACCAGCAACACGGACTCATAATCGGCCCAGCCGCCATAGCCCCACTGCACGGTCATGTCGATGTCATCACGGGCGAAGTCCGGCATGTCGATCATCGTTGTCAGGCGCAGATCGGCCCCCGGCAGCATTTCGCGGAAGTCCGACAGGCGCGGCAACAGGTAGTGAGTGGCGAAATAGGGGCTGGCGTTGAGGTTGACCCGATCGCGATAGGTCGACTTGGTCACCCGCCGCACCCCCTCGGCGAATTCGTTGAATCCGGCTTCGACGTAGTGGGACAACAGGATAGCGGATTCCGTCGGTTCGATCGTACGCCCCTTGCGCTCGAACAACGTCACCTGAAGCGTATCCTCCAGCAGCTTGATCTGCTGACCCACCGCTTGCGGTGTGACGAACAATTCGTCAGCCGCACGGCGCAGGCTGTGATGGCGCGCCACAGCGTGGAAGGCCCGCAGCGCGTTGAGCGAAGGAAGACGCAACCTGCTGCCGCTCATATCGTTGATCCCCTGTTGCGGTCACCCCTGAATGCGTGACGGTTTCGATGGTCCGGCAAGCGCCGGACGGCGATCATGCGTAGATGTAACCGCCGGAAACGATGACGTTCTCGCCGGTCATATATGTGTTCTTCGGGCCGCCGGTCATCAGCACCCATTCAGCGATCTCGGTCGGCAGCGCGCCACGACCGAGGGGGCTGGCCTTGGCCAGTTCGCCGAGGAAGCCGAGTGCGCGGGCGCGTTCCGTCGCCATGCCAGCCGGTGCGACCGAATTGACCAGAATGCCGTCGCCCGCGACATGATGGGCGAAGGAGCGCGTCAGGCTGACCACGGCCGCCTTGGTCGCAGCATAATGGGCATTCTGCGGATGGGCCTTGAACGCATCAACCGAGGTCAGGTTGACGATGCGACCGCGCACATGATCCTTCGGTTCCTGCTCTTTCATATGGCCGATGGCGGCAACCATCATGTGATAGGTGCCCTTGATATTGACGCCGTTGGAGGCGTCCCATTCAGCGTCGGTGATTTCCAGGATCGGCCGGCGCGGGTAGATGGCCGCGCAGTTGATGAGGGTGTCGACCCGGCCAAGACCAGCGACCATCGCGGCGAAGGCCTCGTGGCATTCCGGCCCTGCCTGGATATCGGCGCTGGCCGAAGCGACGGGCAGGCCTTTTGCCCGCGCTGGCTCCAGCGCGGTGGCAGCCGCGTTGCCGTCAATGTCAATGATACCAAGGCCAGTCACACCAGCCTCCACCGCCATGCGGGCAAGCAACTCACCCAACCCGGCGCCGCCGCCAACGATGACTACTGAAAGTCCGTCCATGTTTTTCTCCTATTTGCCGCCACTGGGGGAAGTCGGACGTGTCGGCACAATGTCGAAACGCGAAACGTTTGCCCGGTCGGGCAGGTTCAGAACTGTCAGGACCATCTGCGCAATATCGTCCGGCTGAACGACCGCGGTGACGCTGTACATCATCTTGCGCGCCTCAGCGTCGAGTATGTCCTTGTAAAGCGCAGTCTCGACACGGCCGGGTACGATTTCGGTGACGCGCACGCCATGCGGCGACATCTCGGCCCGCAGCGCCGCCGCAAAACCCGCAATACCGGCCTTGGCGGCCGAATAGACGGAAAAACTGGCAGAAGGGGCGTGCCCTGCGGTCGAGCCGGTGAAGAAGATATGGCCGCTGCCACGCTCGCGCATCTGCGGCGCGACAAGGCGGGCAAGCACGATTGCCGCGCCCAGATTGACCTCGAGCGTCGCATCGATATCAGCAATGTTCATGTCGGCAAAGTCGCCCAGCGGCGGCATCAGCCCGGCATTGTTGACGAGAACGTCAATGGCAAGCCCCGAAAGCGCAGCCTCCAGCGCTTCACGATCGGTCACGTCGGCGGCGATTGGAACGATACCGGCCTGCATCGAACTCAGTTCGCTGAGAGCAGCGCGACTGCGTCCGAGCGCATAGACCTCATGGCCGGCCTTCGCCAGAACAAGCGCTATCGCCCGTCCTATGCCACTCGTCGCGCCCGTCACCAGGACTGTCTTCACTGCCACCCCCCGAATTTATATCGATTCAGTTTGTTGGCTTGCACCGCAATCGGAAACCAAGAAAATCGATAAATACAAAAGAAAAACTTTCACATCTATTTTCCACATCCAGACCCGATCACCGCGTCAGCCAGTGCGTCAGCTGTGAGTTTCCGATTATGAATTGCTGCGCCACAGCCAAAACCGGCATTTTTCTGCCAATACCGCTCCTGCCCTGCGCCACGCCCCGCCGCTCCCGGCCCAAACCAGCGCTTTCGTCAACCATCATCGTCCTGCCGCTCTGGCGCTCCTTGTGCCGACGAGCCTGCCAGCCCGGCGAAAAGTGCGTCGGCGGTTCCCACCGTCCTTGCTCCGGCGGTGCCAACGCCGCTTGCCAGCGCCAGAGCGCGCACCCGCTCAAGGCTGTTATGCAGATGCCGGCGCATCGCTTCGCGCGCGCCTTGCGGGTCGCGTCGCTCGATACCGGCAACGATGGCCTCGTGCTCGGAATGGATACGGGCGTAGTAATTTTCCTTGTGCTCGCTGGCGACGATATGACCAAGCTGGAAGCGCGGCACAATCACCGGACGCAGATAGGCGAGAAACCCGTGAATAAACTCGTTGCGTGAGCATTCGGCGATCTTCAAGTGAAAATCATAGTCGTAATGGATATTGATACGCGTCGGGTCTTCGTGCTGCGCGTCGACCTGCTCCATCGATAGCCGAATGGCGTGTGCCTCCTCATCGCTGCGCCGCTCGGCGCACAGCGCCGCCGACTCAACCTCGACACTCAGCCGCAATTCAAGCAGTGCAATCGTCTCCGGCAGGGTGCGCAGCGCCTCCTGCGGAATGGTGAAGCCCTGAACGCGTGGGGCTTCACTGACAAAGACGCCTCTTCCCTGCTGGGGAATGACGAGCCCCGCCGAGCGCAGCCGCGCCACCGCCTCGCGGATTACGGTGCGGCTCACCCCGTATTGTGCACCCAGTTCGGCCTCGGTCGGCAGTTGCGCGCCGGGGGCAAGCTCGCCCGAGCGCACCTTTTGCAAAAGGCTCTCGGCGACGATCGTCGACAGGGGTTTGCGTCGGGACATGCTCACTCTTTGCCTCGTTACATTTTGCACCACAGACTGCGCCGCGGCGACGACGGATTACATGGCTGCGGTCACGATCAGTTCGACCAGCATGCCGGATTTAGCCATGCGGCCCTGCCCCGACGAGCGCGCGGGCGCGTGCTCCTTCGGCATCCACTGGTCCCACACCGAGTTGACCTCGTCAAAGTCGCGCACATCGTCAAGCCACATCTGGACATGCAATATCCGCGTCTTGTCGGTGCCTGCCTTGGCCAGAAGATCGTCAATCTTGGCCAGCACCTCACGCATCTGGTCGGCGGCGGAGCGGCCGGGCGTACCGACCTGCCCGGTAAGATAGACGGTGCCATTATGGACGACGCCGTGATGGATGCGGGTATCGAAGTCAAAGCGGGCGATGTCGCTCATTCAGTTTTCCTTTCAGATCAAGATGCGGGGCGAATGGGATTGCCACGCAGATAATGGGCATAGGGAGCCTGGACCAACCAACCGGCATCGACCGGAAGTGTCACCCCGGTGATGGAGGCCGCGCGGTCCGAGCACAGGAACAGCGCCGCCTCGGCGACGTCGGCGGGATCGACGAAACGGCGCAGAGCCGTGGTGGCAAGAATGGCATCGGGGTCGCGCTCGCCAGCGGCGATCTTCGCCTTCAGCCCGTCCGAAAGCGTGTAGCCGGGTGCAACGGCATTGATGCGCACGCCCTGGGGGCCAAGCTCGGCCGCCAGAATGCCGGTCAAGCCGACAATCGCATGTTTGCCAGGCGTGTAAGCTGGCAACGACAGCGGCGCGAATGAAGCCAGCGAGCCGACATTCAGGATGGCGCCGCGCCCGGCCGCCGCCATCAGCCGACCGAAAACCTGACAGCCAAGCAGCGTGCCGCGATAGTTGATACGCCACATGCGTTCGTCTTCGCCAAGATCCTGATCGAGAACCCGCTTGCCGCTTTGCAGGATGCCAGCGCAATTGACCACAGCATGCGGTGCGCCGAAAGCCGTGTCGACGGCGCGGCCCAGCTCTTCAACCGCCTCTGCCTTCGCGACATCGGTGGCGACAAAGCGCGCAGCCTTCGCGCCCGCCTGCCCACATGCGCCGGCAACCGTCTCGCCACGGACGACGTCGCGGCCGGCGACAACGACATTCATACCCTCGCGCGCAAAGCGAAGCGCGATCGCCTCACCGATGCCGGAGGTGCCGCCAATGACCACGGCCGTGCGCGCCTCAACCATGGTTGCGCTCCTTGCGGTCGATATCGAAGAACTCCGCCATCGCCTGAACCTGGAAATCCATCATCGGACGGCCAGGCTGGACCGGGCAGCCGATTGCCTTTGCCGCCTTCAGCAGCGGAGTTTCCACCGGCTCCATAATGATGTCGACAACCGTCATCGCGGGCGTCAGGCGGCTAACATCGAGCGGCAGCGGGTCGTCGGGCTTCAACCCCATCGGGGTGGCGTTGATGGCCATGTCCATGCCTTGCGGATTGGCGGGACCGACCGCGATGGCGCAGGCGGGGAAAGCGGCGTTGACCAGCCGCGCCAGTTCGCCTGCACGGGCCTCATCGACGTCGCAGAGACGGATTTCCCGCGCACCCGCTTCAGCCAGACAATAGGCAAGCGACGCGCCCGCGCCGCCGGCCCCGACCTGAAGAATGCGCCGGCCTTCGATCATATGGCCGCCAGCCTTCAAACCGTCGATGAAACCGACGCCGTCGAAATTATCGGCATACCAGCTGCCATCGGCCTGACGGCGCACAGAATTGGCGCTTTTCACCCTTGCCGCCCGATCATGGGCGGCCGCGCATTTGTCAAAGACGAGCGTCTTGTAGGGAACCGAGATAATGACACCTCGGACATTCTCAGCCGCAGTCAGGCCCGCCCAGAAAACCTCGAAATCCTGCGGCCGACAGCTCAGCGGCACCATAAGGCTGTCGAGGCCGCGCTGCTCGAATATCTCGTTGAAGATTCCGGGGCTCTTTGCGTGGCCCACCGGATAGGCCAGCATGACAAAGATATCGGCCTTTCCCGTTCCACGCATCATGCGGGATCCTTTTTTTCAGCCACAGCGTGGCTGGCGAGAGCTTCGAGTGCCAGCACCAGCGCCGAATGATCGGCATCGGTCGCGCCGCGTGCCGCACAGGCATTCATCAGTTCCTGCACATTGGCGGTTCCGGGCAGCGAAACGCCCAGCGCGCGGGCGCTTTCAAGCGCAAGACCAAGATCCTTCTGGTGCAACCGGATGCGGAAGCCGGGGTCGAAGGTGCGTTCGATCATCCGCTCGCCATGCACCTCAAGCACGCGCGAGGACGCAAAGCCGCCGAGAAGCGCCTTGCGTACAATGGCCGGATCGCAGCCCGCCTTGCTGGCAAAAACCAGCGCTTCGCCGACGGCGGCAATGTTCAGTGCAACGATAATCTGGTTGGCGATCTTGCAGGTCTGTCCCGAACCGTTGGCTTTGCCGACAAGGGTGATGTTCTTGCCCATCACCTCAAACAGTGGCAGCGCGCGCTCAAATTCGGCGGCAGGCCCGCCGACCATGATGGTCAGGCTGGCGGCTTTGGCTCCGACCTCGCCGCCGGAGACCGGCGCATCGAGATAGCCTGCCCCCCTGGCACGTACCGCTTCGGCGAAACCGGCGGTGGCGATGGGGCTGATCGAGCTCATGTCGATGACGAGCCCGCCGGATGCGATACCGGCGACCACGCCGCTGTCGCCGAGCAGGACCCGCTCCACATCCGGCGTGTCAGGCAGCATGGTGATGACAACCTCGCTCGCTCGCGCCACCTCCGCGGGATTGTCCAGCACCGTGACGGCAAGGTCCTCCGGCGGGGTCGAGCGGTTGAGCGTGGTTACGATCTCATGCCCTGCGGCGATGAGGTTGCGTGCCATCGGCGCGCCCATGACGCCGAGGCCGATAAAACCGATCTTCACTGCAATTTTCCTTTCCAAATTTGTTTCCCGACCGTTGCGGGATTTTAAGGTATGATATATGACATCATACAAATTTCAATAGAAAGCAGACATCGGAGGTCACGAAAGTGAAGGAACGGACAAACACACTGAAGGCCGCGCTGCAGCAAGGCAGACCAAGCATCGGATTATGGTGCTCGCTCGCCTCGGCTTTGACCACCGAAATTATGGCGGGATCCGGTGCAGGATGGCTTCTGATCGATGGCGAACACAGCCCCAATGACTTGCGCAGCGTCATAGCGCAGCTTCAGGTCATCGCGGCTTTTCCGTGCGAGGGAGCGGTGCGGCTTCCCTCCGACGACTCCGTCCTGATCAAACAGTTCATGGATGCGGGGGCGCGCAGCCTGATGATTCCCAATGTGAAAACTGCGGAACAGGCGCGGGCCATCGTCTCAGCGATGAGTTATGCGCCGGAGGGTGTCCGCGGCTTTTCTGTGGGCCATCGCGCCAACCAGTTCGGCCGTATCGCCGACTATCATCGCAATGCCCGCGCCAACCAGCTTCTTGCCGTGCAGATCGAATGCGAGACAGGTGTCGCCAATGCGCGCGAAATTGCCGCGGTCGAGGGCGTCGATGTGCTGTTCGTCGGTCCGGGCGACATGTCGACCAATATGAACGCGATGGGCAATCCCAATGCCGGACACGTCCAGCAGGCCATAGCCGCTGTGCACGAGGCGGCGGTCGCCGCCGGCAAAGCCAGCGGCATCCTCGCCCCGGTGAAGGCGGACGCCGATCGCTATCTGCGCGACGGTTTCACCATGGTCGCCGTCGGGGCCGATCTCGGGCTGCTGGCGCGCGGCTCCGACAATTTGGTTGCATCCTTTTCTGCCTGAAAGACGTTGCCATGGCCATCCCTCCCTACAAATCCCCCTCCCGCAACACTTATGACATCGTCATCGTCGGTGGCGGCGTCATCGGCTCCTCGATCGCCTATTGGCTGAGCCAGAAGCTGGGCGAGCGCATTTCAGCACTCGTCGTCGAACGCGACTCCAGCTACGAATTCTCGTCTACCGCGCTGTCGACCAGCGCCATCCGCCAGCAATATTCCAACCCGATCAATGTCAAGATCAGTCAGTTCGGCGTCGAGTTCATCCGCGATTTCAGCGAACGCATGACGCCCTTCTATACGGATGAGCCGTCGCCCGATCTTGGCTTCCGGGAGCATGGCTATCTTTATTGCATTTCACCCGACGGCGTCGAAGCAGCGCGCGAGCGTGTGGAATTGCAGCGTAGCCTTGGCGCCTACACTGTTTTTCTCGAACCCGGTCCGCTGAAAGATCACTTCCCCTGGCTCAATGTCCAGGACCTGGCCGGTGGCGCATGGGGCTCGCGCGATGAAGGCTGGTTCGACTCAATGGGACTGCTGAACGGTCTGCGGCGTGCGGCGCGCGCCTCAGGCGTCGAATATATCGACAACGCAGTCACCGCTCTTGCTCTGGCCGACGGACGCGTCACCGCCGCGACACTATCGACCGGCGAAACGATCTCCTGCGGCATTCTTGTCAACGCCGCCGGCCCCCGCGCCCAACAGGTGGCAGCAATGGCCGGCCTGTCAATCCCTGTCGCGCCGCACAAACGCCACAGCTTCGTCTTCGCCTCCGAAACGCCGATCCCCGGCAGGATGCCAAACGTCATCGACCTGTCGGGAACTTTCGTGCGCCCCGAAGGCGAGTTTTTCCTGACCGGCAACACCCCGCTCGACGACGGTCCTGCCGACTACGAGGACTTCCAAACCCGCCATGAGGAGTTCGAAGAGCGCATCTGGCCGGCTCTGTGGCACCGCATCCCTGCCTTCGATGCGCTGCGGGTGATGCAAAGCTGGACCGGGCACTATGAGTACAACATGCTCGACCATAACGGCATTGTCGGCTTCCATCCTGAGGTGACCAACTTCATGTTTGCCAATGGCTTTTCCGGCCATGGCCTGCAACAGTCCCCGGCTGTGGGTCGCGCAGTGGCCGAACTGATCGTCGATGGCGGATTCCAGACCCTTGATCTCACCCCGTTCCGCTACGAACGAGTTCCGCTTGGCGAGCCCTTTATGGAGGATGCGGTGATCTGAACGCGGGACTGCAGGGAAGTCTTGTCGGTTTGTCAATCTATGCGATATGCATGGTAGCAGCTATTGTAATTCTGTGTTTTTGCTCTTGCATTGCGCCATGCTATTGTTTGCAGTATCCTTACGCGGCTGGCCGGTATGGTGATCTCCGGATTAGAGCGCCGTGCGTCCAAACGGACGCACAAAGGACGCTCTAACACTTTGAATGAGCATCGGAATAATCCGAAAACCGATTCCACTTTTCGGTCCGATGCTCTAGACCCAAATTTTATTGGCGAGTTGTATCGTTCAGAGCCCTGAACTGGTTTTTCTGACCCAGATCCATTCGATCACTTTGTCCATCCGGATCGCTGCCTTCTCACATCCCCTTTATCCGGCCTCTGGTAGAATTTGCAGCATGTTACTCATGCTGCCGCTACCTGTGCCGGAACTCGGTAATCCTCATTCTTTACTATCAGTGCCCAGAAGCGTATCAGGATCTTTCAGATTCACGCGACACGCTTTAAGTTATTATTATTACGCATGTCTTTATCCCGAAACTGGTTCTCAAGTCTCGGGAGACAGGCTTTAGAGCATTTCTTGTTTTTATGGAAACAGGTGAAATGCTCTAATCTCTTGTTTTAGCCGCATTTCTGCGACGCCAGACGATTCCGTCTGTACTCGCAAAATGCTCTAGTGCCGGAGCCGCCTCGTGTCGATCAAAGCAAACCACGTCGTGCAATCTGCACCATATCAGAACGAAATCGAACTGGTGCTGGCGGCAAAGGCACGCCAGCCTGAAGCAATCAGAGCCATTATCAAGCAATATAATCAGCGCCTTTATCGGTTGGCACGGGCAATTGTGCGCAATGATGCTGACGCTGAAGAAGTATTGCAGGAAGCCTATCTACAGGCCTTTGCAGCAATTAGCAGCTTTCGTGGGGAAGCAACGCTTGCCACCTGGTTATCACGTATCACGGTGAATGAGGCCTTGGGCTGGATACGGCGCAAACGCAGAAGGGTGCAGCCTGATATTGACCTTGGCCACCCTAAGCAGCCACAAATCATTCGTCTTTCTTCTGCCAATCCATCAGATGACCCGGAGCGCGTTATGGCCCAACGGCAAATTCTAGGTCTTGTCGAGCAGGCCAGTGACAATCTTCCCGAGATTTACCGGGTGGTGTTTGTCGCCCGTGTTATCGAAGGTCTTAATGTCGAGGAGACTGCCGCAGCACTTGAGCTGAAACCTGCAACCGTAAAGACACGGCTAAACCGGGCACGGGTGCTGATCCGGCAGGATCTTGAAATGCAGATCGGCCCGCTCTTGCTTGATGCTTTTCCTTTTGCAGGCGCGCGGTGTGAGCGTTTGACCGACGCCGTGATGGAAAAACTAGATTTTCTGTAACCTTTCTGAATTTACGGCATCTGACTCTTTGTCAACCGAACATGATCCGGCCCCTTGGCCAGGATGACAGAGAAAGAGATGACCATGTATAAGACAATCAGTGTAGCTATCATCTTCCTGTTCAGTACAGCATTTGCGGCAATCGCTCAGGACAAGCCAACCGACCCGCAGATTGCGCATATTGCCTATACGGCAGGCGCGCTCGATATTGAGGCGGCAAAGCTTGCGCTGTCAAAGGAGACGACCCAAAACGTCAAGGATTTCGCCCAGTCGATGCTGGACGATCATCAGGCGGTAAATGAGCAGGCGCTTGAGCTGGTCAAAAAGCTTGATGTCACGCCTGAAGACAATGCCACCAGCCAGGCTTTGACCCAGGCAGCCGAAGAAAAGCGCATGGAGCTTGCCAAACTCGATGGGGCGGAATTTGAAAAGGCCTATATCAGCAACGAGGTTGCTTTTCACAAGCAAGTCAATGAGGCGCTGGGAACCCTCCTGATCCCATCCGCGCAGAATGCAGAGCTTAAAAGCCTGCTGGAAACTGGCCTGAAAATCTTCCAGGGCCATCAGCAACATGCTGAACATGTGTTGGAGGGATTGAAATGACCAAACTGGTTCTCGATCGGCGGCATTTTCTGCTTGCCGGAGCCGCTGTAACCTTTGCCGGAATTGCGCCGGCAAAAGCACATAATGGCGTTGTCCATGTTGTTATTGAAAATCTTGTTTTCACCCCGGCAGAAATTGAAGTGGCGGTCGGTCAAACGATTGAATGGGACAACAAGGACCCCTTCGCACATACCGCCACCGTCAAGGGTGGCTGGGAAGTCATGATTGCGCCCGGTGCAAAGGCAACCAAAATTGTCGAGGCAGGTGATAGTGTGGAATATTATTGCCGTTTCCACCCCAACATGACGGGACGGATAAGGGTGGCTGGATAGGCGTCATGATTATGTCGGTCGCGAGTGCAAGAGGCAGTGCGGCTCATCAGGATGGCTGGCGCATTCCAGCCACCGAGATTGAGGCGCTTGTGCTGGAAACACCCTTGATCGTCGTGATCATGCCTCCATCGCCGGTCCAACATGGTGGGCCCTGAAAAGCCTCAACAGAGACCCGAGCACCAAAAGCTGCCCAACCCGCCAATTCCAGCGCAGGGCATCCCACTATACATGGTCTCTCCTGAGCCAAGCCTTTAAAAGAACGGCATTATTCACAGAAGGATGGAGATCGGCAGGAAATAGAAGACTGATTGGTGGAGCCAAGCGGGATCGAACCGCTGACCTCCTGCATGCCATGCAGGCGCTCTCCCAGCTGAGCTATGGCCCCAAATCCGTCTAACGGACGCCGTTTCCGGCCGGTGCATCAAGGCGTTGGAATATCCTTGATCTGGGCGGCTTCTAGCGCCGCCCGTTGCGAATAGCAAGCCTCTTTAGCTCGCTTTTTTGGTTCCGCATCAAAAATTGCGGCAGACGATCTTAAATATCGTCTTCCTCATCGCCTCCGACACTGATCATGTCGGAAACATCGTCATCTTCTTCCTCATCATCGGCAAGGAAGGTGTCGTCATCATCGTCGCCGAGATCGACATCATCATCGTCGCCGAGATCGGGCAGATCGTCATCTTTCGAATCACCATCTGCTTCTTCCAGAGAAACCAGTTCTGCGCCCTCATCGTCGCTATCCAGTTCCTTTTCATCCACTTCGTCTTCTTCAATGCTGATCGAAGACTTGCTTTCCTCAAAATAGGAAAGCGGATAGCTCTTGCCCGTGTAGGGCGAGATGATCGGATCCTTGTTCAGGTCATAAAATTTCTGCCCGGTTTCCGGATCAATACGTTTGGTACCAAGTTCAGGTTTTGCCACGACAAGCCTCGTCGAAAAAAGTTTGGTCCCCTTAACCGCTGATTGTAGCCCTGTCAAAGCCAAATGGCCGCATTGAGAAAACGTGGCGGCAGTAAACCTACGGGGGATGACCGTAACGGCTGGTCATGCTACGAGACCGCCGCGCACCCTTTGAAACTGCCCGCATAGCGGGATCTTTGCAACAGGAATTATCATGTCGCACTCTGCCGCTTCTCAACCCGCCATTGCCCGCAACTCGCGCCCGCTCACAGGAGAGGTGCGCATTCCCGGTGACAAGTCGATCTCGCATCGCTCTTTCATGTTTGGCGGGCTGGCTGCGGGCGAGACCCGCATCATCGGCCTTCTGGAGGGTGAAGATGTGCTGCGCACAGGCCAGGCCATGAAAGCCATGGGTGCACATATCGAAAAAAAGGGTGAGGAATGGATTATTCGTGGCACCGGCAATGGCGCGCTTTTGCAGCCACAGGCGCCGCTTGACTTCGGCAATGCCGGAACTGGCGCACGCCTGACCATGGGGCTTGTTGGCACCTATGATATGGAAACCACCTTTATTGGCGATGCCTCGCTGCAATCGCGGCCGATGGGCCGGGTGCTTGATCCGCTGCGCCAGATGGGGGTGCAGGTGCTGTCCGCCGCCTCCGGCGACCGGATGCCGCTGACATTGCGCGGGCCAGCCCATGCAGCCCCCATTACCTATCAGGTGCCGATGGCTTCGGCACAGGTCAAATCTGCCGTGCTGCTGGCTGCCTTGAATACGCCGGGGATCACCACGGTGATCGAGCCGATCATGACCCGCGACCACACCGAAAAAATGCTGAAGGGTTTTGGCGCAAAAATTGATGTCGAGACTGATGAACGCGGTGTGCGCCATATTTTCATCGAAGGTCAGGGCAAGCTCACCGGCCAGACGATTCATGTGCCGGGCGATCCCTCCTCGGCTGCATTTCCGCTGGTCGCCGCTCTGATTGTGCCCGGCTCCGATATTACGATCTGCAATGTGTTGATGAACCCGACCCGCACCGGGCTGATCCTCACCCTTCAGGAAATGGGCGCAGATATTGAAATTTTTAATCCGCGCAATGAAGGCGGCGAGGATGTCGCCGATTTGCGGGTGCGCCACTCGCAGTTGAAGGGTGTGACAGTGCCGGCCGAGCGGGCACCGTCAATGATTGACGAATATCCGGTGCTGGCGGTGGCGGCCTCTTTTGCCGAGGGCGAGACACGCATGCCCGGTCTGGAAGAATTGCGGGTCAAGGAAAGCGACCGGCTGGCAGCAATGGCTGCGGGCTTGCGCCAAAACCATGTCGACTGCACCGAAGGCGAGGCAAGCCTTGCCGTGCGCGGTGTGCCCGGCGGCAAGGGGCTGGGCGGTGGAGAGGCTGTCAAGACGCATCTCGACCACCGCATCGCCATGAGTTTTCTTGTCATGGGGCTGGCCAGCCAGCATCCCGTCACCATTGACGACAAGGCCGTGATCGCCACCAGCTTCCCCGAATTCATGGACCTGATGACCGGCCTTGGCGCACATATTGAAGCTGTGGAAGCCATGCCATGAAAAAAGCCCCGCTCCTGATTGCCATTGATGGACCGGCGGCGTCTGGAAAAGGCACTCTGGCACGGCGGCTGGCAGATTATTACCACCTGCCACATCTCGACACCGGCCTGACCTATCGTGCCGTTGCCCGTCTGCTTTTGGAAAAGGGCTGGCCACTGGATGACGAGCCCAAAGCCATTGAGGCAGCGCATCTGGTTGAGCTTGCTGCGCTCGATCATGCGGTGCTGTCGGCCCATGATGTGGGCGAGGCAGCCTCGCGCATCGCCGTCATCCCTCAGGTGCGGCGCATTCTGGTGGACAAGCAGCGCGCCTTTGCCGGACAGCCTTCAGGTGCGGTTCTGGACGGGCGTGACATCGGCACGGTGGTGTGTCCGGACGCTCCGGTCAAACTTTATGTAACAGCCAGTCCGCAAGTGCGCGCACGCCGTCGTCTGGCTGAAATAAAGGCCCGCGACGGCGCCAGTGATTTCGACACCATTCTGGCTGATATTGTGCGCCGTGATGAGCGCGATACGCAGCGCGCCGATTCTCCTTTGCGCCCTGCTGACAATGCGCACTTGCTCGACACCAGCGAAATGGATATAGAAACCGCGTTTATTGCTGCCAGAAATATCATTGATGCTATAATGGCTGCAAAAGACAAAACCTGATCTGGGCCTGATCCAGAGTTTTATCGGTTTTATTGCCGGTGAAAATTCGGTTCAGCACCTGACAACACCGCTTGACCGGCGCTCCATGCGCCGTATTTCAACCGCTTTACAGCGGCTGGGCCTGAACAGGGCCCGGGAATGCCGGTCTGGCAAATGCAACGCAAACCCACGGCGCTGCCTCACACCAAAGAGGCATTTCAGGAGAACATATGTCAGTTTCAAACCCCACTCGCGATGATTTTGCGAGTATGCTCGAAGAATCCTTTGCCGATGGTCATGCCGGTGAAGGTCAGGTCGTACGCGGTCTGGTGACCGCCATCGAAAAGGACATGGCGATTATTGATGTCGGCCTGAAGGTCGAAGGTCGTGTCCCGCTAAAGGAATTCGGCGCCAAGTCCAAGGACAGCACGCTCAAGGTTGGCGACACTGTCGAGGTTTATGTCGAGCGCATCGAAAACGCGCTGGGCGAGGCCATGCTGTCGCGCGAAAAGGCGCGCCGTGAAGAAAGCTGGGTTCGCCTTGAAGAGAAATTCGCCAAGAGCGAGCGCGTTGAAGGCGTTATCTTCAATCAGGTCAAGGGTGGCTTTACCGTCGATCTGGATGGCGCTGTCGCCTTCCTGCCGCGCAGCCAGGTTGATATTCGCCCGATCCGCGATGTGACCCCGCTGATGCACAATCCGCAGCCCTTTGAAATCCTCAAGATGGACAAGCGTCGTGGCAATATCGTCGTTTCGCGCCGCACCGTTCTTGAAGAGAGCCGTGCCGAGCAGCGCTCCGAGATCGTCCAGAACCTTGAAGAAGGTCAGGTGGTTGAGGGCGTGGTCAAGAACATCACCGATTATGGTGCGTTTGTTGATCTGGGCGGCATTGATGGCCTGCTGCATGTCACCGACATGGCGTGGCGTCGCGTAAACCATCCGACCGAGATCCTCAATATCGGCCAGACGGTCAAGGTGCAGATCATCCGCATCAATCAGGACACGCACCGCATCTCGCTGGGCATGAAGCAGCTTGAAAGCGATCCATGGTCCGAGATCGGCACCAAGTTCCCGATCGGCAAGAAGATCACCGGTACTGTCACCAACATCACCGATTATGGTGCATTTGTTGAACTGGAGCCGGGCATTGAGGGCCTCATCCACGTTTCGGAAATGTCGTGGACCAAGAAGAACGTGCACCCCGGCAAGATCTTGTCGACCACTCAGGAGGTCGATGTGGTTGTGCTCGAGGTTGATCCGGCCAAGCGTCGTATCTCGCTCGGTCTCAAGCAGACCCTTGAAAACCCGTGGGAAGCTTTTGCCCGCAACCATCCGGTTGGCGCCGAGGTCGAGGGCGAGGTCAAGAACAAGACCGAGTTCGGCCTGTTCATTGGTCTGGAAGGCGATGTGGACGGCATGGTCCACCTGTCCGATCTCGACTGGAACCGTCCGGGCGAGCAGGTCATCGAAGAGTATAATCGCGGCGACACGGTCAAGGCGCAGGTACTCGATGTTGACATCGAAAAGGAGCGCATCTCGCTCGGCATCAAGCAGCTTTCGCGTGATGCAGCCGGTGATGCGGCAGCTTCGGGCGAACTGCGCAAGAACGCTGTAGTCACCTGCGAAGTCATCGCTGTGAAGGATGGCGGTCTTGATGTTCGTCTGGTTGACAGCGATCTGGAGAGCTTCATCAAGCGCGCCGATCTGTCGCGTGACCGTGACGAGCAGCGTCCTGAACGCTTCACCGTTGGCCAGAAGCTCGATGCCCGCGTCATCGTCTTCGACAAGAAGACCCGCAAGGTTCAGGTGTCGATCAAGGCACTGGAAATTGCCGAGGAAAAGGAAGCCGTGGCTCAATACGGCTCGACCGATGCCGGTGCTTCACTGGGTGACATTCTTGGCGCTGCGCTGAAGAAGCAGGGCAACTGATTTAGAGCCTTATGTGAGCACAGATGTTTCCATCTGTGCTCACATAACAATCAAAAACGCCGTGCATCCTCCCGGATGCACGGCGTTTTCCTTATGATAAAAGCTACGCTTTCTTCTTAAAACGTGTCGCAATCTTTCAGATTCACGTGACCCGCTTTAAGTCCTTGTTTTTACGCATGTCTTTATCTCGAAACTGGTTCTGAAGTCTCGAGAGACAGGCTTTAAAGTGCCAGCAGCAGCTCCGATCAGTTTTGTGGATAAATCGGATATTCCACATGCGACACCTGCTGTAGAATACGCAGAACCTGGCAACTATACCCAAATTCATTATCGTACCAGACATACAGCACACAATGCCGACCATTGACGATGGTCGCCTCCGCATCAATGACAGCCGCATTGCGTGTGCCGACAAAGTCGGTGGAGACAGCGTCGGGTGAACTGATGAAGCCGATCTGACGCTGGAGCGGCGAATGCAGCGACACCCAGCGCAAATAGCTGTTGAGTTCCTCCAGCGTTGTTTCCTTTTGCAGGGTCAGATTTAAAATTGCCAGCGATACATTTGGCGTCGGAACGCGAATGGCGTTGCCGGTGAGTTTGCCGGAAAGCGCGGGCAAAACCTTGGCGGCAGCCGTGGCGGCGCCGGTTTCGGTAATGACCATGTTCAAAGGTGCAGCGCGTCCTCGACGCGGTCCTTTATGGAAATTATCCAGCAAATTCTGGTCATTGGTGTAGGAATGCACCGTCTCGACATGGCCAAATTCCAGCCCGAACTTGTCAAACAGCGCCTTCAGTGGCGGCACGATGGCATTGGTGGTGCAACTGGCCGCAGACAGGATGGCATCGCTTTCTTCGATCAGATCGCTGTTAACCCCGTGCACGATGTTTTTCAGATCGCCCTTGCCCGGAGCCGTCAAAATGACACGCCTGGCGCCCTTGCTGTTGAGATGCTGTGACAGGCCCTCCCGATCGCGCCATTTTCCGGTATTGTCGATGATGACGGCATCACGAATACCATAGGCCGTATAATCCACGCTGGCCGGGTCATTTGAATAGATGACATGAATGAAATTGCCATTGGCAATGATGGCGTTTCGGCTCTCATCCACGGCGATAGTGCCGTTAAAGGGACCATGCACCGAGTCACGGCGCAACAGGGAAGCCCGCTTTTGCAAGTCACCCTTGCCGGTTTCGCGCACGACAATGGCACGCAGGCGCAAACCATCCCCAGAGCCTGTTTTCTCGATCAGCAGCCGGGCCAGGATGCGACCGATGCGGCCAAAGCCGTACAAGACCACATCTGTTGCCGTCGGCTTGACCGGGGTTTCGGTAATGGCTTCATTCAACTCCTGACGCACATAATCCGCCACGGACTGATTACGATTATCGGCCATATAGGCAACCGTCAGCTTGCCAATGTCCACCTGACAAGGGCCCAGTTCCAGTTTTGAAACTTCGGTGAGGATCGGCAAAGTATCAACCACGGACAGTTCTGCATTCTCGATCTGTCGCACAAAACGATGCGTCTTGAGAATCTGGATCACGGACTTGTTCACCAGTGACCGACTGTAGATGGTGATCGTCACATTCCGCGCCCGGTACAGGTGACCGATGATCGGGATCATCGATTCTGCAAGTTCCTCGCGGTTTTTCCAGCGTCCGAAGTGTTCTTCCTGTATAGTCACGAAACAATGCCTCCTGGTGCATGATCTTGGAAAAGCGACTGACTTTTCGGGCAAGACATACGTATAAATAACAAGCTAAAGCATTTTGCAGTCAGACGGTTGTCCCAGACCTCGCGCAAATGCGGCGAAAGCAAATAAAAAAGCGCCGCACATCCAATAGGACATACGGCGCTTGAAAGTAAGTTGCGTTTTTAGATTCGCCAACCCTGCAACAGGCTAGTTGCTCTCCTCACGGTAAGGGGCGCCCTCACCAAAGGGCACATTAACGCCGCCATAGCGTCTTACCCGCAAATTACACTGTTCGGCATGACCAACAAAGCCTTCCAGCATGCACAGCCGCGACCCGATCTCGCCAATCCGGGCTGAAGCCTCGTCGGTCAGCACTTTCTGATAGCTGTGCGTCTTGAGGAACTTGCCGACCCATAATCCGCCAGTATAGCGGCCTGCCTTATGTGTAGGCAGGGTATGGTTGGTGCCGATCACCTTGTCGCCATAGGCAACATTGGTGCGCGGGCCAAGAAACAATGCGCCATAAGAATGCATATGCTCCAGGAACCAGTCGTCACGGTCCGTCATGACCTGAACATGCTCGGATGCAATATCATTGGCCGCCTGCAACATTTCCTCATAGGTGTCGCACAGAATAATCTCGCCATAATCGGCCCAGCTGACACGGGCCGTCTCCGCCGTCGGCAGGATCTTCAGCATCCGCTCGATTTCCTCAAGCGTCTCTTCAGCCAGCTTGCGCGAATTGGTGATCAAAACGGCTGGCGAATTATAACCATGCTCGGCCTGCCCAAGCAGATCCGTGGCGCACATCTCGGCATCGGCTGCCGTTTCATCGGCAATGACCATGGTTTCGGTCGGACCGGCAAACAGGTCAATGCCAACCCGCCCGAACAATTGACGTTTGGCTTCAGCCACAAAGGCATTGCCGGGTCCAATCAGCATGTCGACGGGCCGGATGGTCTGGGTGCCCAGCGCCATTGCGCCCACCGCCTGCATACCACCAAGCACGTAGATTTCATGGGCGCCGCCCATATGAATGGCTGCAATCACACCCGGGTTCGGTTCACCCTTGAAAGGCGGGGTGGCAGCCAGAATGCGCGGAACACCGGCAACCGAAGCTGTCGCCACAGACATATGCGCCGAAGCAACCATCGGGAATTTGCCGCCCGGAACATAGCAACCGACCGACTGCACGGGAATGTTGCGATGACCAAGGATCACACCCGGCAGGGTTTCAACCTCGATGTCCTTCATCGAGGCGCGCTGCAACTGGGCGAAATTGCGCACCTGATCATGGGCAAAACGAATATCGGCCATCTCACGATCGGTCACTTTCGAGGTGATCGCCTCAATCTCACTTGGCGTCAGCTTGAAAGAAGGCGGAGAATATTTGTCAAATTTCTCGGACAATTCGCGCACTGCGACATCGCCTCTGGCCTCAATATCCTTCAAAGTGGCCTCAACGGCCTCACGGGTTCTGGCGTCATCGGTCTGGCGTTCAGCCTCCGGCTTGCCTTGTTTAAGATAGCTAATCGCCATGATATTTATCCTCTGCTTGTTTTATACCGGACGGGTCCCAATTTCCTTTTTGGATCAGGGACCCAACCCGTTAGCTTTCTTGAAGGCGGCAAGGCGGGCGAGCATGGCGTCGCGCCATGCCCGTCGCCCGGCAAGATCGGCTGCGGCAAGAGCCTGACGCCGTTCCTGCTGCGCACGTTCAACTGTTTTTTCCGGCCAGGCACGTGCCGTGCGCTGCATGGCCATCTGGTGATACATCCCGCCAAGCCTTGCTGAATAATCAGCTATTCCTTCGGGCGCATTCAGATCGATTGTTTCAAACGGCCCCATGAATGACCAGCGCAGACCAAGCCCGTGCGAGATGGTTGCATCAATATCGGCAAGGCTGGCATAGCCCTCATCATAAAGCGCCCAGGCTTCATTCAGCAGGGCCCCTTGCAAGCGGTTGAGAATGAAACCGTCAATCTCGCGCGTCACCTGAACCGGGACCTGTCCAACCCGGTCCATCAATTCGCGGGTCCATGTCACAGCATTCTCATCCGTCCATGGCGCCGGAACCAGTTCGACCACCGGCACCAGATGAGGCGGATTGACCGGGTGCGCGATCAAAAAGCGCTCCCGGTTGCGGCAATCGCTGGTAAAATGCGAAGCCGGAATGCCAGAAGACGACGACCCGACAATCGTGTCGGGCCCCATGGCCGCATCAATCGCAAGGCTGGCCTGCGTTTTCGTGGGCACAGTCTCGAAAACCGATTCCTGAACGTAAGCCGCCCCGTCAAGCGCCTCTTCCAACGTGTCGCAAAGCTGGATACGAGCCACGACAGCGTCCGCTTCGGTAATCAGCCCGACGGTTTGCAGCTCATCTGCACTTTGCCGGACCCATGGCAGCAAACGCGAACGTGTCGCCTCATCAGGGTCAAAAATCTGCACCTGGCAGCCAGCGCGGGCAAAGACCAGCGCCCAGCCGGAACCGACCAGGCCTGCGCCAACAATGGCTGTAACCGGATTCGCGGCCATTACGCACTGACCTTGGAAGTTTCACCATCACCAAGACAGATTTCGGTAATGCGCAGACCTTCCTTGCTGATCCGTGACGGGAACGTGTCCCGCAGCCTTTCTTCGTGGATTGGAATGATGCGGTGTGAATCATAATCCACCTGCTTCATCATTTCTTCGGTTGCCAGCACCAGATTGGCCTGACTGCCGACAGCAAGGCCGACCGGCGTATAGACTTCATCAGCGTCAACGGCCGCGCCCGAACCACGGATATTTTCAAAAACATAAACCAGATCGCCGGCAAGCACCCAGGTGTCTTGCGACTGGGCCTTGCCATCATTGCGCACGGTGACCCACATCGAACCCCAGGTATGGCTGTCATCGGCTGGATGCAGGTCGATTCCGGGCAGGACATCCGTCAGCGCGCCGTTGATTGTCGTCAAGCGACGCTCACGAGCCAGGCTGACACCACGCACAATATCACCCGGATCGACAGCAACCATCATCCAGCGCAGGCGATCCGGCAGCGACATGGCCCAGACCCATTTGGCGATTTCACGCTCCTGAATATAGAAGCGGGCATTGGGAAAGTCTTCAACATTGCCGAAATGGTCAAAGTGGGCGTGGGTGATGAAGACCGTATCGACCTCTTCAGGCGTAATGCCGATTTCAGCCAGAACCGTTTTGGGATCGCGCCAGTTCTCGACGCCAAACCGGTCGCCCAGCGTCTTGCCATATTCCTTGTCATTATAACCGACATCGACCATTGCCACATGGCCATTGCCCTTAATGACCACATAGCAATAGGGCAGCTTTACATAGCCCTCATTATGCGCGCCATAAAGAACACCACTCTTGTGGTAATTCGGTACGTAGGAATATTCACAGACCCAGATCGAATAATCAGCCATGAGGTTCTCCTTTTTTAAAAACAATCACATTCAGCAAAAAATTACCGGCCGCAGGAGCAGCAGGCATGTGTAAGATCAACCATTTCAAGTCCGGCCTTTTGCGAGGTCGCCGCACTCAGATGCGCATAAGCGCGACTGACCTGAGCGGCGATCCGGTCAAAAATCGCCTCATTGTCGCCAGAGGCCCGCAAGAGCTGAAATTCAGACAGCGCCCTGCCACAGCCTGCATGGGTCGCTGAAAGCTGCTCAAAATGGCCAGCCAGCGCCGAAGGGGCACGCAAGGCCCGCAAGCGGTCGGCACAGTCTTTCCAGCGGCGCTGGCAGGAGGAAAGTTCTTCAAGGTCGGCCACTTCGCTCGACTGCGTCAGTTGCGCCAGGATCATCAATCCGGCAATCTGACCAACAATCCGGCGCAGATCTTCAAAAACAGGATGGCAGGCCTTTGCATAAAGTGCGGCCTCTTCGGTGCCTAAAACCTGCGCCAACACATCCGGGTCCGGCGCCGGTTGCGGGAGCGGGCCATCTGCAAACAGGCTGCAATCCGGGCGATGGACCACGCCCAGCCTCTGGAAGAGCTGTCGATCACGCATAGCTTAGATCCTTGCTCGTTTGCACCCGCGAGCGGGTCGAATTGCGTATAATCATCTTGCCCGGGGCAAAACAATGGATTTTCTGTGACGGGCGGGCAGAACTGTTCGACAATTCAAGCGCCAGGCCGACAATTGCTTCCATCATGTCCTCAAGCGGCTGCGGCACTGTCGTCAGTTCATGCGATGGCCAGCCTGCCATGGTGATGTCATCGAAACCAACAACGGAAAGATCGTCAGGAACACGCAATCCCGATCCGGCCTGTGCGCCTTCCATGAAACCGATTGCAACAATATCATTGGCGCAAAAGACGCCATCGATCTTGCCCTTGAGATGCGCCATGTTCAGACCGGCCTGATAACCGGCCTCATAGGTGAACAGACCCGCCTCCAGAACTTCTGGCTCGGCCAGACCACGCTCGATCGTGCGGGCGCGAAAACCGGCATAGCGTTCAACATTGGTCGACGCATCAGGAAAGGCCGAAACATAGAGCAAATTCCGGTGGCCGGTATCGATCAGAAAATCCGCGACCTGGCGTCCCCCCATCTCATTGTCGCAACTGATGCCAAAACCCTGTCCATTGGCCGAGAGCCGATTGAAGAAGATGCAAGGCGTGCCCCCCTGCTCACATTTTTCCCAGGCATGGGACGACAGCGTCACCGCCAGCACAATCAGCAGGTCGGGCTGATAGGACAGCAAAAGATCGACAGCCTCGTCCGTCTGGTCGGGCTCATTGGCAGCAGCCAGCATCACATTCATGCCCACCGCCTGCAGGCGGGCAAGCATTTGCGTCATGACTTCAGGATAAAACGGATTGGTCAGATCCGAGACCACCATGCCCGCAATCTGGGTGCGCTTGGTGATCAGGCTTTGCGCAAAGGGATTGGGCCGGTAGCCAAGCTCTGCCGCCCGCTCCAGCACGGTTTTTCGGGTCGGTTCGGCAATCACGGCATCCGGATAAAAGGCGCGCGAAACAGTTGATACCGACATCCCAAGATCTTTTGCCAGATCCTTGACTGTGACGCGACGCGAATCCTGTTTTCGTCTCTGCCTCAAAACCGCAACCTTTCCAGATTATTTTTTCTCCACCGGAGAACATAATCCTCATAAAGCGCCGTGCATTCTGCTGGTTGCAAAACCTGCTCTGACATTTTGAATGAGCATCGGCAGTATTCTAAAGCACCCCCTTGCCCGGCACATGAGCCGGGCAAGGGGACATTGTTTTTACTGAACGGTCGGCTCGACCTTGGTCAGCTTGTACAAGTCTGCCGGGGCTTCGCAGCGGGTGCAATTGATCCCGGGCTCGTTGGCGGCTTCGATAATTTCAGCCGGCAGCGGCTGAATGGTGGCGCCTTCGACTGGCGTACCATTCAGAGCGGATTCAATATTCACTTCCGGCAGCAATTCCTGGCTCAGAACTTCACTGACGAAGGAACTGGGCACGCGGCTGGACGGGAAGACATTGCAGCCATCTTCATAGATATCGCCTTCACAGATCTTGACCGTGTCGGCAGGAACCCATGGCAGAGGATATTCAATGTTCATCGCTTCCTGTTCGCGCTGGCCGGTCAGGATTTCCATCATCAGCTTGAACGCATAACCTGCCTGTGCCGGAGGCGAACCAGCCGACACGCCACGCAGACCCTTGGCCTGCATATCAGGATCAGCCAGAGCCAGACGGAAGCCTGCCGAATTCTCACCCGTCATCGGCACCAGCCGGTCGCCTGCATCAAGCAGGGCCTGAACAGCGCCATATTCACCGGCCTGCGCCCAGATGCCATCGACATCAGGATGCGCAGCCAGCGCCTTGGCCGTTTCCTGCTGTGTGGTGCGGTCATCCCAATAGGAATAATATTCAGCAACAACCTCAATTTCCGGGTACTGGTTGAAAATATGCATGGCGCCATCGGTGTGACGCTTGTCAACCGAGTTGCCCGGCACGCCGCGTGACAGGAAGATCTTGCCCTTGCCACCCAGCTCATTGACCAGTGCCTGAGCAGAATTTTCACCAAAACCTGAGGATATATAGCTGACATTATAAGCGCAGCTTTCCGTGACGGTCGCGTCATACATGAAGAACAAGACGCCCTCATCGCAACCCCGCTTGATGGTGCGGTTCAGCGCTGTCGAAGAGATCGGGAAGCTGACAATGCCATCGGCGCCAGCATCAATCATGCTCTCATAGGCCGAGATCTGCGCCTGCGGATCGGTGCCGGAAATGACTTCGATCAATTCGACCGTTTCATTATAGGGCGGGGTTGCAGCCAGCGCCTTGACGATATTGGCTGCTTCTGACTGCCAGGCATTACCCGAATAGCTCAGGCTCAGATAAACCTTGAACTTCTCCTTGTCCTGGGCTTGCGCCGGGGCGACAGCCGTCAGGGCCGTTGCGCCCAGCATGGCCGCCATTGCAGCCCATCTGAATGTTCTGGTCATGATTTTGTCCTTCCTCCTGTTAAATGTGAAGTGGCATGTAAACCGGCTGGCCTTTAGCGCCATAATGAGCCGAGTTTCTGGAAAAGCTCATCGCGCAGCAACAGCAATGCGATGAGAACAACTGCGCCCTCGATAATGGTGCGCAAGCCGATCTGAAGGCCGATAGCCGAGATGATTGTGCCCAGCGTCGTCAGCAACAGCGCGCCGCCGACCGTGCCAAGAAACGTGCCGCGCCCCCCCAGAATTGATGAGCCGCCAATCACGACCGCAGCAATCGATGGCAGCAGATAATCATCACCCATGCGCAGCGTGGCGCCATTGGAATAGCCAACCAGCATGATGCCAACAAGACCGGCGCAAGTAGCGCTGATCACGTAGGGCAATATCTGCATCAGCACGACAGGCACTCCGGCAATACGTGCGGCATCAGCATTGGTGCCAATGGCGTAAAGATAGCGACCCGGAACCGAGCGGCTTTGAAACAAGGCTGCAATGATGATGAAGGCAATGACAAACAGGATTGGCGTGGGCATGCCAAGCATCTTGCTTTTCATCAGGGCAAGGGCCACCTCCGGTGCGCCTCCGCGTGGCGTGCCGCGCGTATAGCCAAGCAGCGCGGAAGAAACGATGATCGACATGGCCAGCGTCATGATGAAGGGAGGCACTCTTAACCAGACGATGCCGATAGCCGACACCAGCCCCACACCCGCACAGATGAGCAACACCACGATCAGCAGATACCAGGCCCCCGGGTCGGTTGCACCAACCCAGTTTGTCGCCAGAATACCGCCAAGCGTGACGACGGCGGGAAGCGAAAGATCAAGTCCGCCGGTCAAAATAACGAGGCCCTGACCAAAAGACAGCACGATCAGAAATGAACCCAGAACAAGAACGGTCTCAACCTGCGACCATGAGCCTAAAGACGGGCTGACGAACCGCGCCCCCAGCAACAGGATGACGCATAAAACCGCAACCGAAATTGCGCTGATCGTTTCCCGGCTGACCCGCGATGATTTGCGCTGATCGCCGGTCTGGCTCAGAGACATCTGCTTATCCTGCTGGTCACCCGCCACTGTCATTGTTTTGCTCCGATCCGTGACATGGTGACAGAAAACACCACCGCTAAAATCAGCACGACGCCCTGAAACATTCCGGTGTAGAAAGAGGATATGCCGGCTGAAAACAGTACTTTTTGCAGCAAGGTCAGCGTTGCAGCTCCGATAACCGAGGCAAACAGACCGCCACTGCCGCCTGCAAGCGACGTGCCGCCCAGCGCAACAGCGGCAAAAGACAACAGCAGAAGCGGCGCGCCGGAGGTCGGAATGCCGGTTGCCGTCTGGGCGCTGAGCATGAAACCGGCAAGACCATAAAGCAAACCGGCACAGACATAGGCGCCAAAGCGTACATGCTGCACCCGCACGCCCGAGAGGGCCGCCGCCTGCTCATCTGCACCGACCGCATAGATAGCCGTGCCAAAGCCGGTGCGCCGCAGGATCATCCAGACCCCGAGCACCGCCAGAACAACCAGACCGGAAACCGGAATGACGCCCCAGAGCCGGTCGGTCATTTCATAGACGATCCATTCGGCAACATAGCCGCCCGGCGCATCGAGAATGACAAGCGCAACGCCTTGACAGATGATCATTGTTGCAAGGGTGGCCGCAATGGATTGCAACTGGAACCAGGCGACCAGAATACCATTGATCGCCCCGACAAAGCCGCCTATCGCCAGACACAGCAAGACCGAAGCCAGGGCGCCCCCCGGCCCTTCCATCGGCCAGACCGCCAGCGTGACATTGCAGATTGAAATGACACCGGCGAGCGACAGGTCAAAGCCACGGCTGAGAATGACAAATGTCAGGCCAGCCGCAGCCAGCGCCAAAGGCGCCGTATTATTCATCAAGGCTGCAATGGCGTAAGATTCGAGCGCGCGCGGCTCCAGCACACCATAGATGGCATAAAGAACCAGATAGGTCAGCAGGATCAGGCTGCCGCCTTGCACGAACCGCTTCAAGGTCGATGCAAAGTGGCGATCATTGCCGACGCCACCGGTCTGGCTGGATGCGGCCTGTGTGGAAGATTGACTCATCAGCAGAACTCCACTCAGGCAGCCCGGGTTTCAGAATGGCCGATCATTGCAGCGACAAGACGCTGCTCATCGATCTGATCGCCGGTGAAAGTATCAAAAACCCGGCCGCCATATAAAACCACGCAGCGATCTGCGAGTTGAACGATTTCAGGCAATTCGGATGAATAAAACAGGACCGAGCCGCCAGCATCGGCAAAACGGCGGATCGCGGCATAGATCGATTCCTTGGTGCCGACATCAACACCGCGTGTGGGATCAAACAACAGCAATGTGCGCGCACCCGTCGCCAGCGTGCGGCCCATCAGCGCCTTTTGCTGATTGCCACCCGACAGATTTTCTATGTTGAACGTCAGATAACGCTCATCCATCTCGACTTCGCGCGCAGGAGCCGATGCAGATTTCAGCTCACCTTTCCAACTGGTCAAGCCCAAAGTCGCAATGCGCGGCAGGAAAGGCAGAACAATATTTGTCGCAGCACTCAGACCGGAAAGAATGCCTTCGGTCTTTCTTTCCTCAGGAAGAAAGCTGACCCCGCTGGCAAAGCGCAACGCCTGACGCGGACCGCGGTAGCTGGCCGGTTTTCCATCGATTTTCACGGCCCCGGCAGGAAGTGGCAGCAGACCGGCAAGAGAACGGAACAGCGCCTGCTGGCCCTGCCCCTCAAGTGCTGCAATTCCAAGCACCTCACCAGGGCGGATCTCGAAGGAGACATCATCAAGACCATGACCAGACAGCCCGCCAACCTGCAGGCGCGGCGTCTGCCCGGCAACGACACCCTCACGACGCTGACGCTTGCGCTCGATGCGATGCCCGACCATCATCTCAAAAATATCGGCATCGGTTGTATCATCGAGACTGACCGACCGGATCGAGCGACCATTGCGCAGCACGGTGGCCGCGGTGCAAATCTGGCGAACCTCAGCAAGCCGATGCGAAATATAAAGGATAGCCACCCCACGCGCCTTGGCCTGCTCCAACTGATCAAACAGCCAGTCAGTCTCTGTCAGCGATGCGGTCGGTTCATCAAGGATCAGAACCCGCCCGGCATTGGCGATCGCCCGGACGATTTCGATACGCTGGCGCTCTGAAAGTGGCAGCCGGGAAACTTCCATTGCCGGATCGATACGCTCCAGCCCGTGACGGGCCAGAATCTGCTGCCCCTTTTCAAGCACACCAGCCTTTGACACCAGCCCGAAACGGGATCTGACAAAGTTCGGCAGCACCAGATTATGCGCAACACTCAGATTGGGAACGAGACTCAGTTCCTGAAATGCGGTGGCAACCTGACGCTTGCGCGCTTCCATGATCGAGCGCGGCGCATAGGCCTGACCATCAAGGAGCATCTGCCCGGCATCAGGCGTCGTCACGCCGCTCAGAATACGCACAAGCGTTGATTTTCCTGCACCATTCTCACCAAGAAGGGCATGAACCTCACCCGCGCGCAGACCAATATCTGCATGTTCCAGCGCCACCGTGGCGCCATAGGATTTGCTCAACCCCTGCGCATGTAACTCCGCTTGGCCCTGCGCATGTAATTCCGCCTGGAGCTTTACTCCGGCAGCCTCGGTCTTGTCTTGCATATCTCCGCCCACTTTTCAGATGAGAACGTTCTCTGAAAACGTTTCCATTTTTGGACAAAAAACCCGACCCTCGTCAAGATCTAATTTCAGCCTGTTAAAAACCTTGAGACGGGGCTTTCGGCAATAGATTGTAAATACAAGCTATTTTTAAAAAATAGCAGATGAAGATATAGGCGCTTTTTCAAAAGCTGTCGGGGCGTTTTACCTTCATGCGCTTGTTTTTTGCCTGCGAAAGACTGGACGCCAGACGTCGGGCCACCAAAGCCATATCATCAGCGCCAAGACCTTGCGCCGTCAGAAATTGCGTTCCCAAACGGAGCGCATAAGCACCGGGCACGCCAGGATCGGCACAGGTTCCAACCAGTATGCCAACACTTTCCAGCTTTGCTATAACGGACGCGGCGGCAAGTTCGCCATCCATGGGAACAAGAAGCTGATGGGTAAAAACCTCATCATCAGCAGGCGCAATAATCGTCACATCAAGCTGGCGCAGTTCTCGCGCCAGCGCCTGTGAATTAAGGCAGATACGGCGCGCATAGTCAGCACCATCTCTCCGGACGTTCTGGAGCGTCACCAGAAAAGCCGGAAGTTTTCCGGCGTCATAATTGGCCAGCATCATCCGATCAAGAAAACCTGCCAAATGCACGCCATCTTGCAGATCCCGGCCGGCAATCAGGCTGTGCGGGCGCCCCGGTATGGTTTTGTAAGTGGAGCTTGTCATGATATCCACACCCAGCGAAAGCGGGTTGGGAAATGTGCCCCCCGCAATCAGGCCGGAGACATGTGAGGCGTCAAAAATCGTCCGCGCCCCCACCTCTCTGGCCGCCTCGACAACAGGGACCACATCGTCAGGCTTGATCATCACCGAGCGCCCAAGCATCACAAGCACCGGGCGCAACTGACGGATCTGGTGCGCAGCAGCCTGCGCATCAAGCTGGCAGTTTTGGGTGTCAAAAGGCAGGTCTTCAACAACCAGCCCCGCAAGCTCCGGTGTTCCACCACGCCGCTGGCTCAAATGTCCACCATGCGCAGCAGAAGGCGCCAGCAAGAGATCGCCCGGCCGGGAAAAGGCGTGAAAGACAGCCAGATTGGCAATCGTACAGCTCGGCAGGCGCGGCTCTGCCCATGCAGCTTCAAACAGCGCACAAATTTCCGAACGAACAGCAACTTCCAATTGCGACACCAGATCGGTATCGGGCTGCTCTTTTGCAAAACTTGGACCCATCGCCGGATAGGCGCTCAAGGCTGGAGCATAGGCGTTCTGAGCCTCCGGGCTTGGCAGGTTTGCACCTGCATAAAGAAGAAGACGCCCGTTTGTGAGTGTTTGCGTGCGCGCGGCCGCCCGGCTCAACAGCTCCTGCTTGCTCAGCATATCCATTTCAGAAGTCCTCAGGCCCAAGCTCTTTTCAAATCACTGCACCAAAATCTTGGACAGAAAGTGCTGTGCGCGCTCGCTTCGAGGGGTGCCAAAAAAATCCTCTTTTTCAGCGTCTTCAACAATCTCGCCCCGATCCATGAAGATCACCCGGTTTGCAACTTTTCGGGCGAAGCCCATTTCATGTGTCACAACCATCATCGTCATGCCCTCGCGGGCAAGCTCGACCATAACGTCCAGAACCTCATTGATCATTTCTGGATCAAGTGCAGATGTCGGCTCATCAAAAAGCATCGCAATCGGGTCCATGGCCAGAGCGCGGGCAATCGCCACACGCTGCTGTTGTCCCCCTGAAAGCTGGCCTGGGAATTTTGCCGCATGCGCGACCAGCCCGACGCGATCAAGCAGCGCCATGCCCGTCTTTTCGGCGACGGACTTTGATCTTTTGAGCACTTTCACCTGTGCAAGGACAAGATTTTGAATAATGGTCAAATGAGGAAACAGCTCAAAATGCTGGAACACCATGCCGACTTTTGAACGCAGCATCGGCAGGTTGGTGCCCGGATCGGAAACCCGGATACCACTGACAATAATCTCTCCGCTATCAATCGGCTCCAGACCATTGACCGTCTTGATCAAGGTTGATTTTCCCGACCCCGAAGGTCCGCACACAACAACGACTTCGCCCTTGGCGATAGAGGTCGTGCAATTGGAAAGAACCTTGAATTTGCCATAGCTTTTGGTGACGTTATGCAGCGTGATCATGCTCATGATGGCCTCATCGAATTATTGCGACGCGCTTTTGCAAAAGCCGGACGGCATGAGATGCCAGAAGCGATATGATAAAGTATACCAGCGCCGCGAATATATACATTTCCAATAGTCTTCCGTCTCTCTGGGCAATCTTTGCAGCAGCGCCAAGAAAATCCGTAATAGAAAGAACATAAACCAGCGATGTATCCTGAAACAGAATGATTGTTTGCGTCAGAATCAGCGGAATCATGTTGCGCATGGCTTGCGGAAGAATGATGTAAATCATTGTCTGGGCATCCGTCATGCCCAGCGCCTTTGAGGCGCTGCTCTGCCCCTGGGGAAGAGACTGGATGCCGGATCGCACAATTTCACAGAAATAACAGGCTTCAAACAATGTGAACGTGATGACGGACGACCAGAACGGATCGACCCTTACCGGCGTGGAAGAGCCCATGACCCACTGCGCCAGAAAAGGAACCAGAAAATAGAACCAGAAAATAACGAGAAGAAGCGGCGTGGACCGCAGCAGATTCACATAGCCGGCGGCAGGCATTGACAAGAGGCGATGGCGTGACAGCCGCATCACCGCAAGCAATGTGCCCAACAAGATACCGCCGATAGTGGCCAGCACCGTCAGCTTGAGCGTAAATGTCATTCCCGTCAGGAACAAATAGGGTAAGGCGTTGATAACAACCTGATAATCGAAGCCAGAAAGCATGTCAGACCAAACTTTCCTTGCGCTGTGCCTCACCATAACCGGGGATGACGGCAAGGCTTTCAACCCCACGCATGACGAAGACAATGACAAGATTTATCATCAGATAAAGGGTCGTCGCCGCAGCAAAAGCCTCAAAAATCTGAAAACTGTTTTCCTGCATGGCGCGCGCACTTCCGGTCAGTTCCACCAGACCGATTGCAATGGCGACCGAAGTGTTCTTCGTACAACTTAGGAATTCTGAAGTTATTGCCGGAACGATGATGCGATACGCCATTGGCAGCAAGACATCACGATAGGTTTGCGGCAAGGTCAGACCAAGTGCCTGGCCGGCCATGCGCTGGCCCTTGGGAAGGCTTTCCAGACCGGCCCGAACCACCTCCGCCATGCGCGCGGCATGATAAAGACCCAAAGCCACGACGGCTGTATAAAACTGTCCGTTTGGAAGCTGCTTGAGCCACATTCCTGCATCGCGCGGCAGCAATTCCGGCAGTACGAAATACCAGAGAAACATCTGAACCAGCAAAGGGATGTTTCTGAACATCTCAACAAAGACAACCCCTACGCCTCGCATCCAGGCAACGGGCGTGGTGCGCGCCACACCAACCACCGAACCGAGCAGCATGGCAAGCGCAAATGCACAGATCGATGTCGCAATCGTCCAGCAAGCCCCCCACAGCAAGGTCGCCAGATAGGTGTTGCGTCCATCGAGCGAGGGCTCAAAAAAGATCCACCAGTTCCAATTATAGCTCACGCCATCCCCCTCACCCGACTGGCCCCCTCACGGCCTGGAGCAGGCTGCCTTTTTCTCAAGACACTTCCCGCTCCAAACTTCTTGCTTAGCCGCATTTATACGACGCCAGACAAAGCCGTCTGGCTGCAAAATGCTCTACCTCCACCGCATTTATGCGACGCCAGACGAAATCGTCTGGCTGCAAAATGCTCTACCTCCACCGCATTTATGCGACGCCAGACGAAATCGTCTGGCTGCAAAATGCTTTACCTCCACCGCATTTGTGCGACGCCAGACGAAACCGTCTGGCTGCAAAATGCTAGCGATATACCTCCGGATTCGGATCATCAGTCGGATTGGCGATCGCCGCCTTCAACTGATCAGACATCGGGAAGTTCATATTGACGTCGCGCGGGGGAATAGGCTGGGTAAACCACTTGTCATAGATCGCAGTGATCTCACCGCTTTCATATAATTGCTCAAGCGTGGTATTGACCAGTTCCTTGAATTCCGGATCGTCACGACGCAGCATGACCCCGTAAGGCTCCACCGAAAGCCCCTGCTTTGAAATCTGATAATCACCGGGTGACTTTGAAGTTGCCGCTGCTCCCGCAATAGAAATATCATCAAAAATCAAAGCAACAGCGCGATCCGTCTCCAGCATCAACATGCCTTCGGCCAGATCCTTGACCACATGAATGGTCAAACCGAGATTTTCGGCATTATCGGCATCATTGATGATCTTGACACTGGTCGTACCGGCCAGCGTCACGATCGATTTTCCGGCCGTATCGGCCATGGTTTCAATCGGGGCGCTTTTTTTGGATAAAATCCGCACACCGGCGACAAAATAGGTGGTTGAAAACGTCACCTGCTTCTGGCGCTCGACATTATTCGTCGTCGTGCCGCACTCCATGTCAATGGTGCCATTGGCCAGAAGCGGAATGCGGGTGGTTCCCGTCACGGGCATGTAATTGATCTTCAGATCCGGCTTGTCCAACTTCACCTTCACCGCATCAACAACATGGGCACACAAATCCATGGCGTAACCGATCGCCTGTTGCTGATCATCATAATATGAAAAAGGCACCGCGCCATCGCGATGCCCGACCGTAACCTCTCCCGATTCGGCAATCTTGGCCAGAGTTCCGCCACTTTGCGCATATGCGGCCGCGCAACCAAAAGTAACGGCAAAAAGCGTCGCCGCCAGCTTGAGTGTCTTCATTGTTTCCTCCCCTTTTTTTATTGGCTGGCGCAAGGCGCCACCCCATTGCTTTACGCAAGCCAACAGGCCTCCAGTAGCATGTTGGCAATGCTTACGGTCCCGGAAGCCCATGTCAATATAAAAATGAATAATGAATACATTTTCATATTTAAAAAATAACCAGACAGCACATCATATGCTCAGTGCTGCTGCGGTCCCGGCAATTGGCGTGAAAATTTTGGCGAGCTTTCGACAATGCCATTTGCAACAAGCTCGTCAATGGAGCGCCGGACCGCATCGGCAGTGTTCATCACATGCCTGCGCATGATCGATGCCAGACGGGTTTTGTCACGCATCGTCAGCGCCTCGATCATTTCCTTATGGTCCACAATAGCCTGATGCCAGTCTTCCGGTTTCTGGCGCACTGTATGGCGTATATTGCGAATACGCAGTTCAAGATTTCGGTACAGCGCCAGAAGTGACGCATTGTTGGTCGATTGAAAAATGGACAGATGAATGGCTCTGTTCAGGCGCGAATATTCAAAACGCTCGGCCTGATTATATGCGATCACCATGCTGTCGTGAATCGCAACAATCTCTTCCAGTTGCGATGGTGTCATCATCTCGCAGGCAAGCTCGCCAGCCAGCGCCTCAATACAGGCGATAATGGGAAACAACTCATCAAGCTCTTCGTCGGTGATCGTCATAACCCGCGCACCGCGCTGGGGCAGAAGCTCGACCATCCCCTCGACCGCAAGCGCCTTCAAGGCTTCCCTGACGGGTGTGCGTGAAATATCAAAGCGCGCACATAATTCCTTTTCAGAGATTTTCTGGCCGGGCCCAAGCTCGCCGCTGACGATCATGTCGCGCAGCCGGTCAACTATTTCCAGATGAAGTGTCTTGCGTCGGATGGCTGTTGTCTGTGGCAAATTTGTCCCCGGATCAAAGCCTGTCTCCCAAACTCAAGACCCCCGGTTTCAGGACAAGGAAGTTTCAGAATAGGACAGGCACAAAAGCAAAGGCCTGAAACATGCAGGCGTCTCTGAAAGAAAAGCAACACGCTTCAGGAAGAACATTCCCCAAGCGTGTCGCAATCTTTCAGATTCGTCCAGAGCATTTTGTGAGTACTTGGCTACACCTGGCGCAAGTCCATATGCGGCCAAACACATAGACAGGGCGTTTTACAGCGCCTTTTGGTCGGGAAGAATTTCGCGCTTGCCGACATGGTTGGCAGCCCCGACCAGCCCTTCCTGCTCCATGCGCTCAACTAATGAGGCCGCACGGTTGTAACCAATGCCAAGGCGGCGCTGAATATAAGAGGTGGAGCACTTCTTGTCACGCATCACCACTTTTACGGCTTCATCATAAAGGCTGTCGCCATCCTCGGAACCCATCGCGCTTTTGTCAAACACCGCGCTGTCATCGGCTTGCGGCTCTTCATCATCTTCATCGGCAGTCACCGTTTCCAGATAATCCGGGCGGCCCTGTGTCTTGAGATGAGCCACCACCTGTTCGACCTCATCATCAGAAACAAAGGGTCCATGCACGCGCACGATGCGCCCGCCACCGGCCATATGCAGCATGTCGCCCTGCCCCAGAAGCTGCTCTGCACCCTGCTCGCCCAAAATGGTACGGCTGTCGATCTTGGAGGTGACCTGGAAGGAAATGCGGGTCGGGAAATTGGCCTTGATGGTGCCGGTAATGACATCCACCGAAGGGCGCTGTGTGGCCATGATCAGGTGAATACCGGCTGCACGCGCCATCTGCGCCAGACGCTGGATGGCGCCTTCGATTTCCTTGCCCGCCACCATCATCAGGTCGGCCATTTCATCGACGATGACGACGATATAAGGCATCGGCGCAAGATCGATTTCCTGCTCCTCAAAAAGTGGCTCGCCGGTGCCTTTTTCAAAACCGGTCTGCACCTGCATCAAGACGATCTCGCCCTTGTCACGGGCAGCGGCTGCGCGCTGATTGTAACCGTCTATGTTGCGCACCCCAAGCTTCGCCATCTTGCGATAGCGGTCCTCCATCTCGCGCACAGCCCATTTCAGCGCCGTCACCGCTTTTTTCGGGTCCGTCACCACCGGGGTCAAAAGATGCGGAATGCCGTCATAGACGGAAAGCTCCAGCATTTTGGGGTCAACCATGATGAGGCGGCATTCTTCCGGCTTGAGCCGGTAAAGCAGCGACAGGATCATGGTGTTGATGGCCACAGACTTGCCCGATCCGGTGGTGCCCGCCACCAGAAGATGCGGCATTCTGGCAAGGTCTGCCACCACCGGATCACCGCCAATGGTCTTGCCTAATGACACGGCAAGCTTGGCGCTGCTTTTCTGGAAATCAGCCGATTCGATCATTTCGCGGAAATAAACCGTCTCGCGGGTTTCATTGGGCAGTTCAACGCCGATGACATTGCGACCGGGCACCACCGCAACACGCGCCGAAATGGCGGACATGGAGCGGGCAATATCTTCGGCCAGATTGATCACACGCGAAGATTTGACCCCCGGTGCGGGCTCAAACTCATAAAGGGTGACAACCGGACCGGGGCGCACATGGATGATCTCGCCCTTGACACCAAAATCCTCCAGAACGCTTTCCAGCAGGTCGGCATTCTGTTCCAGCCGCTCCTGCGACATGTAATAGCCCTGCCCTTCCGGGGCCTCCTGCAACAGTTCGGCGGCAGGAAATTCATAGGCCATGCCGACCGAAGCCTGTCTGGTCTGGCCCACCATTGGCAGGCAAGGCGTGCGCGGGGCAGGCATGGTGATTTCGACAGAACGCCTTGGAACGGTAGCGGCAACAGCATCGGCAACAGCGGCCTGTAGCTGGCTGGCTGGCTTTTCTGCATCACCCTTGTCTGCTTGCGCGATCTCAGCCTGTGGCGAGGCTGGTGCATCCACGGGCTGCGGGTCAAATGACCCGGCACTTACCGCACATTCAATCACCCGATAAAGCGTGGTGATGTCAGCCCCCTGAAACGCGGAAGGAATGACATGGCCCTGTCCGGCAGGAGCCGGATGTGCAGGGGCCGCTTGCGTGAAAGAAGCTGTTGATACAGGCGCCGGCGCGGGGGCTGCAACCCGGGACACAACCACAGGATGCACAGGCGAAACAAGTGTGTTTGCAGCCAGAAATTCAAAAAAGGCATGATCTGAAATATGAGCCCAGCGCCCGCTTGGGCGGGCTTGCGGTGCGCGCATGGCAGGCGCATTTATGTGAAGAGGCTCCACGCAGCGCTCGGCAGCAAAAGCCTGTCTTGTCGCCCTGTCACTTGTGGTACTGTCTCTTGTGATACTGGCTCTTGTGATACTGGCTCTTGTCGTAATTGTTGTATCGGCAGTCGGGGCAGCTTCTGTTTTGCCTTGCACCGGCGTCTGCTCTTCCTCACCGCGTGTTTTCCTGATCTCGCGATCGGGCGTCCGGGTAAAACGCACATTTGGCGCAAGGAAAAAATAATTCTGGTAAGTCGGGCGGGAAAATTCGCCCTCAGGGTCAGAGAAAGAAAAACTGCGTGAGGTCAGCGCCTGTATCCCGGATGGCTGCGCCCCCGGCACACAGGGTTCAGCTTCATGCGATTGCGACGTTTCGCCCTGCGAAACCATATCTGAAAAATTGGCCCTGGAAAGACGCATGGATGACATACTCAAGACTCGCCGTTTGACTGCTCTCCAAGCAATAGGAAGCGATAGTTAACAGGTCCTTCCAGATTGGGTAAAATACCGTAAATATCGACAAGTCTTTAGGGTCAGGACCTGTTAATTTGATCAGAACGGCGCAATGACTCAGGCGGAAAGCGGCTGTGCAAGTGCTGAAGAAACGGCCTGCGCAATCTGGCGAATCAGTTCCTCATCTTCTGCTGTGCGCGTCTTGCGCGAGGCCACCAGACTGGCCTGTGAGCGCAAAATGACCCCATCGCCCAGAATTTTCAGATGATTGGCGTTCAAGGTTGAGCCGGTCGAGGTGATATCGACAATAATATCAGCAGAACCAGCGGCGGGCGCGCCTTCCGTTGCGCCCAGACTTTCAACGATGCGATAGACCTGAATGCCGTGTTTGCCGGAAAAGAACTGCTGTGTCAGCCGCCAATATTTGGTAGCTATACGCAATCGTCTGCCATGGCGCTGGCGAAAATCAGCCGCCACATCATCCAGATCGGCCATGGTCTCGACATCGAGCCACATATCAGGCACCGCCACCACCACATCGGCATGACCAAAGCCAAGGCGGACCAGAATTTCAGCGCGCTCATCCCAGTCGGCGAGATTTTCACGCACCAGATCCTCGCCCGTTATACCAAGATCAACACCCCCGCTGCCGATCTCGCCTGAAATTTCGGAAGCCGACATGAACACGACCTCAATATCCTCACGCCCCTCAATATGGGCGTGATAGCGGCGCTCATCATCGGGCAGGCTGACGGCAAGACCAGCGCGCGCCAGCACGTCCAGTGTTTTTTCCTTCAAGCGTCCCTTGGAAGGGATAGCCAGCATCACGCTCATGGCTGTGTCTCCCGCAACGCTTCCACCCGGTCGAGCCAGACAGAAAAGCCGACACCGGGAATGGGGTCTTGCGCCCCCAAAAGGGTCAGCAGCCTGTCATAGCGGCCACCACCGGCCAGCGGCAGAGCGCCCCCAACACCAATCTCGAAAACCAGTCCCGTATAATAATCAAGCGGACGGCCAAAGGCGGCATCATAACGAATGGCATCACAAGCCAGCCCATGGGCGGCAATGGCTTCAGTGCGTTCAGCAAACAGATCAAGAGCACCCCCCAGTTCCAGCCCGGCAGTGCTTGCAAAATCACGCAATGCAGAACTTGCCTGTGAAAGCGGTGTATCAATGGCAAGAAAGGTCTTGAGCGCGGCAAAGGCATCGTCAGACAGGCGCACACTGCGCAATTGCACCTTTTCAATCACCCGGCGGGCAATTTCAGCCGGTGTGCGACCACCCGAAAGCGGCAAGCCCGCCTGCTGCATGCCACTGGCAATATGGGCGCTTAGTCCTTCAACATCGCCATCCACCGCCATCAGCGCTACCGGCCCGGCCAACTGGCCATTGCGCGGCGGATTGGCCAGATCGGCAAGCGCTGTCTCCAGCATGGTGTGCGAGCCAAACGCCCGCGCCAGCCGCATACGCCAGCCTCGCGGCAACCCCAGCGAAGCCAGCACCGCCTCAAACACCGACTGATCGCCAAGCGTGACTTCAAGGGCTGCATCAGGCACCGCCTGTGCCAGCAATTGATGCGCATCAACCACCAGCTGCGCATCGGCAGCAGCCACATCCGTCTCGCCCAGATCCTCAATACCGGCTTGCAAAAACTCATTGGCCCCATCACGGCGCTGGCGAAACACTTCGCCCAGATAGCCATAGCGACGCGGCGTGCCCGACTGGCTGGCAATATGATCCAGACAGACGGGAATGGTAAATTCCGGCCGCAGGCACAGGGCCTGACCCGTCTCATTTTCAGTCAGAAAAATGCGGCGGCGCAGATCTTCTCCGGCAATATCCAGAAATGGATCGGCCGGTTGCAAAATGCCGACATTGACCAGATCGACCTTGCGGGCCGCAAACAATGCTTTTACTTCACCAGCCAGAGAAGAAGCGCGCTTTGTCATGGTCGCCCCAATTCCTGACCTGCCTGCTTGCCGCACTTATCAAGGCTCATTGGTTTTCCCTGTCAGCGGCCTGCGCAGCCAGGATTTTCTTCACCTCGGCCACCAGATCAGCTTCCGGGACAGTGACCTGCGCCGGGCGCGCTGCCCGCCACTGCGCATTATCGGAAATTTCAGCCGACAGACGCGCGCCCTCGATCAGATCCTTGATCTGGACCTCGCTTTGGGCCCGCTCATCGCCGCCTTGAATGACCACAATCGGACAGCCGCGCCGGTCGGCATATCTCAACTGCGCCTTCATGCCCGCCCCGCCCAGATAAAGCTCGGCCCGAATGCCAGCTTTGCGCAAATCCGACACCATTTTTTGATAGCGGCCAAGGCTTTCCACATCCTTGTCCATGACCAGCACCACCACCGGCTGCACGACATCTGACACATCAAGCTTGCCAAGGTTTTTCAGCGCCGTCATCAGCCGTGAAACGCCGATGGAAAACCCCGTTGCCGGTACCGGCTCGCCACGAAAACGTGACACCAACCCGTCATAACGGCCACCGCCGCCAACCGAACCGAAGCGTACGATCTGGCCATCCTCATTGGGAATTTCAGCCAGCAATTCGGCCTCATAAACGGGGCCCGTATAATATTCGAGGCCGCGCACGACAGACGGATCAATCTTGACCCTTCCATCATCATAACCGGCAGCAGCAATCATGGCGCCAATATCGGCAAGCTCCTGCACACCCTGTTCGCCCTGACTTGCGCCTGCAACAGCACCGCTCATGGCAGACAGAGCGCTTGTCAGATCCTCACCCGTGGAAGAGGTCAAAAGCAGCACACGCTTGATTTGCGCATCATCCAGCCCGGCCCCCTTGGTGAAATCGCCGCTTTCATCCAGCCGCCCCTTGCCCAGCAGATCGCGCACACCGTCTGTGCCCACCTTGTCGAGCTTATCGACGGCGCGCAGCACGGTCAGACGACGCCCGGCATTGTCCTCACCACCAAGACCGATGGCTTCCAGAACACCATCCAGCACCTTGCGATTGTTGACGCGAATGACGTAATCGCCACGCGCAATGCCCAGCGCCTCCATCACATCGGCCATCATCATGGCCATTTCAGCATCTGCCGCGATGCCGGGTGTGCCCACCGTATCGGCATCAAACTGCATGAACTGGCGAAAACGCCCCGGACCCGGCTTTTCATTGCGAAACACCCAGCCAGAGCGATAAGAGCGGAACGGCTTTGGCAGGCGCTCATAATTTTCAGCAACAAAACGCGCCATCGGTGCGGTCAGATCATAACGCAGCGACAGCCATTGCTCGTCATCATCCTGAAAGGAAAACACACCTTCATTGGGGCGATCCTGATCGGGCAGAAATTTACCCAGCGCATCCGTATATTCAATCAGCGGCTGGTCAGCAGGCTCGAAACCATAGAGTTCAAAAACCGCACGGATTCTTGCCACCATGCGCTCCACGGCCCTGATGTCTTCCGGGCTGCGATCGACAAAGCCGCGCGGCAGGCGTGGTTTCATCTTTTCCGGTCGTTCGGCCATGGCGGATACTCTGCGGTTCGGGCATAAAATAACAAGCAGTGCGCTTTCATCGCACCGTGCGCTGTCCTAACCGATGCCGCCCCCGGCAGCAAGGGCAGGAAGCAATCAGACGGGCCGTTTGAAGCAAGCGCGCTCGGCCTCGACTTCGGCACGACAAGTACAGCCTTCGATATGGTCATTGACCATGCCCATGGCCTGCATGAAGGCATAGATTGTAGTGGGCCCGACAAAACTCCAGCCGCGTTTTTTCAGATCCTTCGAGATTTGGGTGGAAATGGTAGTTGTGGGGTTGGCACGCAAATGGGCATAATCCACCCGTGCTGGCCGCTCCTGTGCGGAAGGTTCAAATTTCCAGAACCATGCAGCCAGAGAACCCGCCTCATCAGCCAGTTCACGTGCGCGGCGCGCATTGTTGATGGTTGAGACAATCTTGCCGCGATGGCGCACAATACCGGCATTGCCAAGCAGGCGCTCCACATCAGCTTCATCAAACTGCGCGACCCGTTCAAAGTCAAAACCGGCAAAAGCTTCGCGGAAATTTTCACGCTTGCGCAATATGGTCAGCCACGACAAGCCGGATTGAAAACCCTCAAGACAGATTTTTTCAAACAGGCGCTGATCATCTGCGACCGGACGGCCCCATTCATGGTCATGATAATGCAGATAATCGGGCAGATTGCCATGCCAGTAACAGCGATCGACGCCATCGTCACCAGTGAGGATGCCGTTATTTTGGTCCATGCAAATTGTCCATTCATGCAAGGGTCAGGAGTTTTACCAGCTTTTTACCAGATTCCTGAACCGCCGGATAACCATACTGGTAATTTTACCGACAAAACGACCGGCACTGTAGCGGTCATTCACGTTTTGGTTGTTTCCCCACCCACAGGATTGCCTCACAACCAGAAAGCCTGTTTTAAAGAGTTCGTCACATGAAACGACTTTTCTTCCTGATCACCTGCCTTGCCGGTGCGCTCGCCATGGGCCTGTCTCCGGCACTGGCCAACAGCCGCTATAGCGAGCGCCCGCCGGTTCGGGTCAGTCCCGACCTTGCCGCCCCCTGGCTTTTGCAACTGGGCCATTCGCCAAACAAGGTTCAGCGCGCAGCACCAGCACAAAAACGCGCCCAAAAACCTGTAGCACGCCAGCGTGCCGTTCAGGCGCGGCCAGCCCGCACACAACAGACGCAAGCCACAGCACCGGTGCAAAAAAAGCAGGTGTCTCAAAAACGCACCAAGCGCCCGCAAATCAACCCCGCCTATCTGCCGCAAATCGTCAATTATGGCAGCAAGCACAAGCCGGGCACTGTTGTCATCGATACGCGCGACAATTTTCTTTATCTTGTCGAAAAAAACGGCAAGGCGCGCCGCTATGGTGTGGGCACCGGCAAGCCGGGCTTTGAATGGGCAGGCACCCACAAGGTGACACGCAAGGCCGAATGGCCGGATTGGCGCCCACCCGCCCAGATGATCGCCCGCGAGAAAGCCAAGGGCCGCCATTTGCCGAATTTCGTGGCAGGCGGCATTGAAAATCCGCTGGGTGCACGCGCGCTATATCTGGGCTCCACGCTCTATCGCATCCACGGCACCAACCAGCCATGGACCATCGGCGCAGCCGTCTCTTCAGGCTGTATCCGTATGCGCAATGAGGATGTGGTCGATCTTTATGGCCGTGTGCCGGTTGGCGCGACGGTTATTGTCATGTAAAAGCATTCTTCAACAACGGGGGACGGGCCGTGTCGGGGGGACGTGGCCAGTCACGAAAAAGGCAGCCGGGCAAAAGCCGCGCTGCCTTTTTTGTTGCAATTATATTTATTGCAGTTTTTGGGGCCTTGGCCCCCCATAGGCCCAATCCAGCAGTTCAATGGTATGCACCACGGGTATTTTTGCCCCCGAAGCAATCTGGGTGATGCAGCCAATATTGCCTGTGGCAACCAGTTCAGCTTCTGTTGCCACAATGTTTTTCACCTTGCGATCACGCAGGCTGGCCGAAATTTCCGGCTGCAAGATATTATAGGTGCCAGCCGAGCCGCAGCATAAATGCCCTTCGCGTGGCTCCTTCACCACAAAACCTGCTTTTACCAGCAATGATTTGGGCTGGCGGGTGATCTTCTGGCCATGCTGCAGGGAACAGGCCGAATGATAGGCCACCACAATTCCTGGTTTCAGCACTGGTTCCGGCAGGTCAAGCATATCCAGATATTCGGTAATGTCTTTTGCCAGTTCTGACACTTTTGCCGCCTTGTCGGCATAGGCAGGATCAAGCCGCAGCATATAGCCATAATCCTTGATCGTGGTGCCGCAACCGGAAGCAGTGATGATGATGGCATCCAGCCCGCCCTCATCAATCTGGCGCGCCCACGCATCGACATTGCGCCGGGCAAAACCGAGCGCCTCATCTTCACGGCCTATATGATGGACAAGCGCCCCGCAACAGCCTTCACCGGGCGGTATCACCACCTCGATATCCAGCCGGTTTAAAAGTGAAATGGTCGCCTCATTGATGCCGGGCTCCAGCACCGGCTGAGCACAGCCGGTGAGAATTGCAACCCGGCCTCGCCCTTGCCCTCGACCCTGATGCACCCCCGACTGCGCGATTACCGACGGGCGCGGAACACTTGCAGGCGCAAGTTTCAACATTGCCGCCAGCGGCTTTAATGCAGCACTTTTTTCAAACAGGCCGGCAAAAGGCTTGCCCAGCCTTGCCAGTTTCAGTGCTGCGCGAAACCGGCCCGGATAAGGCAGCACCATAGCCAAAAGCGAGCGGATTATCCGGTCTGCCAACGGGCGTTTATACGTCTGCTCGATATGGGCGCGGGCATGATCGACCAGATGCATATAATGCACCCCGGACGGACAGGTGGTCATGCAGGAAAGACACGACAGGCAGCGGTCAATATGGGTGACGATCTCAGGATCAGCCGCCCGGCCTGCCTCCAGCATATCCTTGATCAGATAGATGCGCCCACGCGGACTGTCCAACTCATTGCCAAGCGTCACATAAGTGGGACAAGTTGCAGTACAAAAGCCACAATGCACACATTTGCGGATAATTTTTTCCGATTCCGCCACTTGCGGATCGGCAAGTTGCTCAGGTGTGAAGTGCGTTTGCATTGGTCAGGCTGCTTTCTTTGAAGCCATGCCGGACGGAACCATCCGCCCCGGATTGAGGATATGCTTTGGATCAAACTCGGCCTTTAACCGCGCCGACAGGGCGGCAAGCGCCTGTGGCTGCGGCTGGAATGTGGCAATGGTGGCGCGCTGTTTTGCAGTTGCCCGCACCAGCGTGGCATGGCCACCACCATGTTTTTCAACCAGTGAACGCACAAGTTCAGCTTCCGGTTCACCGGCGGCCATGGCAAGCCAGATCAATCCGCCCTGCCAGTCATACAAGGCCTCAACTGCGGCCTGCATCCGCAGCGCCATCACCATATTATGGCCATCCGCTGGCGGCATGGAAATGCGCCAGACCGGCAGGTCCGGCACGGCGGCAAAGGGCTGACAATCGCGCACATCCCGCCAAAGTGCACGTGAGGCTTCGGCCTGCGCTTCCTGCATCGGCCCGGCTTTTTCCAGCAATTTCCGCAAAAGCCGCACCCGGTAGGCAACAGACGGGCCAAACCCTTCAACACGCAGCAAGGTGGCCGGATCACTGCCCAGCGCGCCACCCGCCACACGGCTTATGGCCGGATAAGGCAGATGGGCTGCCCCCGACACTTCCGCACTGGACCCCAGCGCCAGCGCCATGGCCGCAATTGCTGCATCATCGAGCAAGCCGTCAATGATCAGCGTGGTTTCGGTTTCAGCACGAGGCAGCACCTTGAAGGTAACATCTGTAACCACCGCCAGCGTGCCCCAACTGCCAGCCATCAGCTTGGAAAGATCATAGCCGGTCACATTCTTGACCACACGCCCCCCGGATTTGAACGCCTCGCCACGCCCCGAAACCGCATGAATGCCCAGAATATGGTCACGCGTCGCCCCTGCCTTCAGGCGGCGCGGGCCGCTCAGATTGGCGCCCAATACACCCCCGATAGTGCCTTGCCCTGGTTTTTGCCCCAAAAGCGGGCCGTAATCCATCGGCTCAAAAGCAAGCTCCTGACCTTTTTCTGCAAGCGTCGCCTGAATTTCCAGCAATGGCGTTCCGGCTTTTGCCGACAAGACCAGTTCTTCCGGCTCATAAAGCGTGATGCCGGAAAGGCCGGACAAATCAAGCCTATTTGAAGCCTCAACCACACCACCTATGGCGCGCTTGGAACCATGGCCGATGATTTCCAAGGGCTGTTCTTCAGACACAGCCCATTGAACGGCCTGCAAGACGCCTTCAGCAGAAGCGGGTTTGAACAGGGTCATTTTTCAAAACCTGGGAATATCCGGGAACGGCATCTGGCCGCGATGAATATGCATACGGCCAAGTTCAGCGCAGCGGCGCAGTTGCGGAAACATCTTGCCCGGATTGAGCAGATGACCCGGATCAAAAGCGCATTTGACCCGCATTTGCTGGTCAAGATCGGCTTGCGTAAACATTTCCGGCATCAGGTCGCGCTTTTCCACACCCACCCCGTGCTCGCCGGTCAGCACACCACCAACCTTGACGCATAACCGCAATATGTCAGCCCCGAAGGATTCGGCCTTGTCCAATTCACCCGGCACATTGGCGTCATACAGGATCAGCGGATGCAGATTGCCGTCGCCCGCATGAAAAACATTGGCGACGCGCAGACCATAATGTTCAGACAATTGCCGCATTCCAGCCAGAACTCGCGGCAGTTCTTTACGCGGAATGGTGCCATCCATGCAGTAATAATCAGGCGAAATGCGCCCCACCGCCGGAAATGCCGCCTTGCGCCCGGCCCAGAAGGTCAGCCGCTCCTCTTCATTTTGCGAGATGCGGCAGGAGGTAGAGCCATTATTGAGCGCAATCTTTTCCACCTTGCCGATCAGATGATCGACTTCCACCGCCGGTCCGTCCAGTTCGACAATCAAAAGCGCTTCGCAATCGAGCGGATAGCCAGCCTGAACAAAATCCTCCGCCGCATGGATGGCGGGCAGATCCATCATCTCCATGCCGCCGGGAATAATGCCTGCGCCGATAATATCAGCGACACATTGGCCGCCCTGCTCATTGGTGGGAAAGCCGATCAGCAAGGCGCGCGCTATTTCAGGCTTTTGCAGGATGCGCACCGTTACTTCAGTAACCACCCCCAGCAACCCTTCCGAGCCGGTCATGACGCCCAAAAGATCATACCCCTCAGCATCAAGATGCTTGCCGCCAAGGCGCACCACCTCGCCATTCATCAGCACCATTTCAATGCCTAAAAGATTATTGGCGGTCAGCCCATATTTCAGGCAGTGCACACCGCCGGAATTTTCCGCCACATTGCCGCCGATCGAGCAGGCAATCTGCGAGGAAGGATCAGGCGCATAATAAAAACCTTCCGCCTCAACCGCATGGGTGATGCCCAGATTGGTGACCCCCGGCTGCGCAGTCACGGCACGATTGGGGTAATCAATTCCTAAAATGCGGCTAAAGCGGCTCATGACCAGAAGGACGCCATCTTCCAGCGGCAGCGCGCCGCCCGACAAGGAGGTGCCAGCGCCACGCGGCACCACACGGATATTGCGTTCATGGCAATATTTCAGGATGCGCGACACCTGAGAAGTTGTTTGCGGCAACACCACCACCAGCGGCAACTGGCGATAGGCCGTCAGCCCGTCACTTTCAAAGGCGCGCATTTGATTGACGGCATCGACAACCCCTTCACCCGGCACGATCATACGCAGATCAGCGACGATTTCAGCACGACGGGCAAGGGTTGCCGCATCGGGCGCGGGCATGACAAGGCTGGACATCAGGCAGAACCTCCTCCACTGGTCAACTCTGTTTACCTGTGAGTGGTCGCCCCTGTAAATCCGGTATTTTGCAAAATCAGATTACGTATAATTCTACACCCTAAACGACAGGTCGCACACTGGATAAATAATTTGACCAGTTTTGATGCTTGCAGCTATATCTGCGCTCTCCATGCCGCCCCGTGCTGCCGATGAGCTATGAATTGACAGAGATTTTCACCCGAATTGAGCCATCACGCACTGCCGATGAGGTGGCCCAGCAAATCGAGAGCCTCATACTGGAAGGGGTTTTGCGCACCGGCGATCAATTGCCCGGCGAACGCGAACTGGCGCGCCAATTTGACGTTTCACGCCCCATTTTGCGCGATGCCCTCAAGGCGCTGGAAGCGCGCGGCCTGCTGGTCACCCGTCATGGCGGCGGCACATTCATTGCCGACATTATCGGACAGGTCTTTTCAAAGCCGGTCATTGAGCTGATTTCCAGCCATCCCAAGGCGATTGCCGACTATCTGGAATATCGGCGCGAGATTGAAGGCGTGGCGGCTGAATATGCAGCGCAACGCGCAACAGCCGACGATCTTGCCCTGCTTGACGCCATCATGGCGCGTATGGATGAAGCCCATCAGGCAAATGATTTTGAGGCCGAGGCCAGAGTCGATGTCGAGTTCCACCACGCAGTAAGCGAATGTGCACATAACATCATCCTGCTGCATACGCTGCGCTCCTGTTACCGGCTTTTGTCAGAAGACGTGTTTCAGAACCGGCTGATGATCTTTACCCTGCCGGGCGCGCGCGAAGCTCTGCTTCAACAGCACCATGCCATCCATGCCGCCATCATGGCAAAAGACCCTGAAGCCGCACGCAAGGCAGCCATGGACCATATTGACTATATTGAAGAGGCCAGCACCCGGGCGCAACGGGTGGGCGACTGGCGGCGCATTGCAAAAATGAGACGCCAGCAGCGCTCGGACGCGCGCGACACTGACAAAACCGGACCAGAAACATGACCGAACCGCTGACAATCAACGATCTTAAAAACAGGGCGCAACGACGTGTGCCGAAAATGTTTTTCGACTATGCCGATTCCGGCTCATGGACAGAGACAACCTACCGCGCCAATGAAGCGGATTTTGCCGACATCAAGCTGCGCCAACGGGTTTTGGTTGACATGACCAACCGGTCGCTGAAATCAACCATGCTGGGCGAAGAGGTGGCCATGCCTGTGGCGCTCGCCCCCACCGGCATGACCGGCATGCAGCACGCCAATGGCGAAATGCTGGCGGCGCAAGCTGCCGAAGAATTTGGCGTACCTTTCACGCTTTCAACCATGAGCATCTGCTCCATTGAAGACGTGGCTTCTGCTACAAAAAAACCCTTCTGGTTCCAGCTTTATGTGATGCGCGACCGGGGTTTTGTGGAAAGCCTTCTTGAGCGCGCCAAGGCTGCAAAATGCTCTGCACTGGTGCTGACCCTTGATTTGCAGGTTCTGGGCCAGCGCCACAAGGATATACGCAACGGTCTGTCAGCCCCGCCCAAATTCACGCCAAAGCATGTCTGGCAAATGGCGACACGCCCCGCCTGGTGCATGGGCATGCTGGGCACAAAGCGCCGCAGCTTTGGCAACATTGTCGGCCATGTCAAAGGCGTTGGCGATTTGTCATCGCTGGCGTCATGGACCGCGGACCAGTTCGACCCGCAGCTTTCATGGGATGATGTGGAATGGATCCGGCAACGCTGGGGCGGCAAGCTGATCCTGAAAGGCATCATGGACAGCAAGGACGCTGAAATCGCCGCAAAGACCGGGGCCGACGCACTCATTGTTTCCAATCATGGCGGGCGTCAGCTTGATGGCGCGCCCTCGTCCATTTCGGTTGTGGAAGAGATTGCCGATACTGTTGGCGAGCGCATCGAGGTCTTTATGGATGGCGGCATCCGCTCCGGGCAGGATGTGCTCAAGGCGCTATGCCTTGGCGCCAAAGGCGTCTTTATCGGCAGGCCATTCCTTTACGGCCTGGGCGCTGGCGGCAGACAAGGCGTGTCAAAGGCGCTCGATATTATCGCCAAAGAGCTGGACACAACCATGGCGCTGTGTGGGCGACGCGATATCCGCACCGCCGACAAATCCATGCTCTACCGCAAATAACGCAAGGTAAGCAATGTTTCAGTCCAGCGCGCTGGTCACACCATAGCCGTCAACAGGGGTGTGGCCGCTCGACGCATCGGCGGCATAAATGCCAACCCCGCCCATGACGAGACCAGAAAGCATGGCGAAGGTTAAAAGAACGGCTCTGGCTGAAGTCATGACAGTTGGTGTTTTCCGGTCACTTTGCATGAAGTTGATTGATTTTGGCTAGAGTATTTTGCAGTCAGATGGAATCATCTGACGTCGTACAAATGCTTTAAACTTTTGTTTTACGCATGTCTTTATCTCGAAACTGGCTCCCGGTTCGAGAGACAGGCTTTAGCCTGCACCAACCGTCGCCACCCAGTTGCGGGCAATGGCAAGCCCTGTCTTGTCAGCTTCTGCAGCTTTGCCAGCCAGTTCCTGTTCAAGACGCTGCGGCCAGTCGGGGCTGATTTTTTCAATGAGCGGGGCAAAGTCCGCACTCCACTGCCGCACCAGTTGCGCATCAGCCTCGAAATGAAACTGAAACCCATAAGCGGCGCGACCAACCCGAAACGCCTGATTTTTGACAGCCGCACTGCCAGCCAACCGGGTTGCCTGTTCCGGCAGGGTGAAACTGTCATCATGCCACTGGAAGATTGAAAATTCTTCCGGCAGATCAGCAAATACGGCGTCGCCTTTTGCAGTCTCGGTCAGTTCAATTTCTGTCCAGCCAAACTCCCTTGCCCCGCCAATCCGGTTTTTCCCTCCAAAAGCACGGGCCAGAAGCTGGCTGCCAAGGCAGATACCGGCAATGGCCCGGTCTTTTTTCTCAAAGTCGCGGATCAGATTAAGCAAAGCCGGGAAATAGGGGCACACATCATCAGCCATCGCATTTTGCGCACCGCCCAGAACCACCAGCCCGTCATGACCATCGGCATTTTGCGGCAGGGCATCGCCCAGATAAGGGCGGCGTATATCAACCGTACCACCCGCCAGCCCGATAGCAACACCCATCTGGCCAAGGCCGGTGCCCTCATAGTTTTCAACAACCAGTATCTGCATTACTTTTCACCCGCAAGACAAGCTGGCCCGTGCGATACCATGCACATACAGGTCCGCCAAGCCGTCTCACCGCTTGACGCACTGCACTGACTGCCGCATCAGTTGGCCATGCGCGCCAACTACAAATTACAAAGACTATTTGTGCCAGACGACCTTGCCGCTGGCCATGAGATCGAGGTCAATGCGCAACAGAGCCATTATCTGGCCCATGTGCTGCGGCTTGGCCAAGGGGCAGAACTTCTGCTGTTTAACGGGCGCGATGGTGAATGGCTCGCAGCCATTTCCAAAATTGCAAAAAAGACGGTGCGGCTTGCTGTAGAGAAGCTGCAACGCCCCCAGCCTGCGCCATCTGATCTCGTCTATTGCTTTGCCCCATTAAAACGTGAGCGGCTCGACTATCTGGTGCAAAAAGCCGTGGAAATGGGAGCTGGTATTCTGCAACCGGTTATCACCCAACATACGCAGGTTACAAAACCCGGCCTTGAGCGACTGCGCGCCAATATCATTGAAGCGGCTGAACAATGCGGCATATTGACTGTTCCGGAACTGCGCGACACAATGCGGCTGGAGCCTCTGTTAGGCCAATGGGATGCCAGCCGGCGGCTGATCTTTTGCGATGAGGCTGCAGCCACGCATAATCCCATTGCGGCCCTGAGCGCCATTACCGAACGCAGGCTGGCCCTGCTGGTCGGGCCGGAAGGTGGTTTTTCCGATAAAGAACGCCACATGCTGCGCGTTTTGCCCTTTGTCAGCGCCATTCCGTTGGGCTCACGCATCCTGCGCGCCGATACGGCAGCCGTTGCCGCACTTGCCGTCATTCAGGCAACAATTGGCGACTGGTAATCGGCACGCCGACAACACATCACAGGCTCAACTTCATCTGGCATGAAATCTCGTTGAAGTCTGGCGCTATAATTCTTACTTGATCGCCACGGTCATATCGGCCAACTAAAGCCTGTCTCCCAAAGCCTTACGAACCGGTTTTTGGATAAAGACATATGTAAAAATAAGAACTTGAAGCGAATGGCAATCTTCCGGATTCGCATTCCACGCTTTAAGTTCCTGTCTCAGCCGCATTTATGCGACGCCAGATCCTGTGATCTTGCAGCAAAATGCTCCAGATACCCGGCAATGAGGTTTTCATGGCCCGCGACACAACCGATTTCAGCCCCGTGGAAAGTCTTGACGAAGTGGTGGCCTATCTGGCTGCCGGCAACAAGCCGCGCGATCAATGGCGCATTGGCACCGAGCATGAGAAATTCCCCTTTTATGTTGATGGCCATGCGCCGGTTCCTTATGGCGGCAAGCGTGGTATCCGCGCACTTTTGGAAGGCATGCAGGAAAAGCTCGGCTGGGACCCGATCATTGATGCGGGCCACATTATCGGCCTGGTTGAGCCGACCGGACAGGGTGCTATCAGCCTTGAGCCGGGTGGCCAGTTCGAACTGTCTGGCGCACCGGTTGAAACCATCCACCAGACCTGCCGCGAAGGCAATGCGCATCTGGCCCAGTTGCGCGAGATTGCCGAGCCGCTTGGCATCCGTTTTCTGGGTCTGGGCGGCAGTCCGAAATGGACACTGGCGGAGACGCCGAAAATGCCAAAATCACGCTATGACATCATGACGCGCTATATGCCCAAAGTTGGTGCGCAAGGTCTCGACATGATGTACCGCACCTGCACCATTCAGGTGAATCTCGACTTTGAGAGCGAGGCGGATATGCGCCGCAAGATGCAGGTCTCGCTGAAACTCCAGCCGCTGGCAACCGCACTGTTTTCCAACTCGCCCTTTACCGACGGCAAACCCAACGGGCTGCAAAGCTGGCGCGGCGAAATCTGGCGCGACACCGACAATCAGCGCTCAGGTATGCCGCGTTTCTGTTTTGCGCCAGATTTCGGCTTTATTGATTATGTAGAATGGGCGCTTGATGTGCCGATGTATTTTGTCATCCGTGATGAGCGCTATCACGACATGACGCATATGACCTTCCGCCAGTTCATGAATGGCGCAGCCCGCAATGAATTGCCCGACGGGCTGCCGACAATAGGCGACTGGGCCAATCATCTGTCGACACTGTTTCCTGATGTGCGCCTGAAGCGTTTTCTGGAAATGCGCGGCGCAGACGGGGGTCCGTGGCGGCGCATTTGCGCACTGCCTGCCTTCTGGGTCGGTCTGCTTTATGATGATGAAGCACTGGCCGCCGTCGAGACACTGACATCAAACTGGACCTATGAGGAAACGCTCGCCTTGCGTGACGAGGTGCCACGCCAAGGCATCGACACCGCTTTCCGCAACACCAGTTTGCGAGAAATCGGGCGCGAAGTATTGGCCATTTCCCATCTGGGTTTAAAAAATCGTGCCCGCCTCAATCAGGAGGGTTATGATGAAACCTCCTTCCTGCAAACACTGGAAGAAGTGATCAGCCGCGGCACCACCAGTGCGCAGGAAATGGTTTCGGCCTATCATACGCGCTGGGGCGGTTCGATCGAACCGGCTTTCCTTGAATATGCCTATTGAGTGAAGTCCAGGAATTTTTCCAACGGAGAATCCGGCCATGCAAAATCTGTTTGAAATGCTGAGCAAAGCCCAGAACGGGCAGGCAATGGAAGAACTGGCCAAACAGTTCAACCTGTCACAGGCCCAGGCGCAAGAAGCCGTTGCGGCCCTGCTGCCGGCTTTTTCCCAAGGGCTGAAGCGCAACACGGCTGACACATCCGGGCTTGGTGACTTTCTCAATGCGCTCAGCACCGGCCAGCATGCCAAATATTTCGAGGATGCAAGCCGCGCCTTTTCTGCGCAAGGCATCGAGGAAGGCAATGGCATTCTTGGCCATCTGTTTGGCTCCAAGGACCTGTCACGTGCAGTGGCCGGGCAAGCCGCTCAAGCCACCGGCCTTGGCCAGCAATTGCTGCAACAAATGCTGCCGGTCATTGCCTCAATGGTCATGGGCGGCCTGTTCAAGCAATCCACCGGACCGGCACAGTCCGCCGGAAATTCCAGTGACAATCCGCTGGGCACTCTTTTGCAGGGCATGTTCGGTGGCGGGCAGAGCCAGACACAAAATCCGCTGGCAAATTCCCCATGGGGCAAGATGCTGAACGATTTTCTGGGCGGCGCGCAAACCCCTGAGCAAGATCTGGCCCCTAAGCAAGATCCAGCCAAGACCAGCGAACCGGCAAAAAACCCTTATGGTGAGTTGTTTGGCCAGATGTTTGAGGCAGGCCGCCAGCAACGTGACGACTACCAAAAGGGCATGGAATCTATCTTTGACCAGTTTTTACGTGGCATGGACCGGAAAGGCTAAAGCATTTCTTGTTTTCACAAAAACGGATGAAATGCGCTAAAGTCAGGGCCACCACCCATGAATGAGACCACAGCCGAGCCGCGCAGCAATGCTGCCGAATTTACCGTCAGTGAAATTTCCGGGGCGCTTAAGCGCACCGTCGAGGACGTATTCGGCAATGTGCGGGTGCGCGGCGAAATTTCCGGCTATCGCGGCCCGCATTCTTCCGGCCATGCCTATTTTGCCCTGAAAGATGATCGCTCCAGACTGGAAGCGGTGATCTGGAAGGGCACCATGTCACGCCTGAAATTCCGCCCCGAAGAGGGGATGGAAGTGGTGGCCAGCGGCAAGCTGACCACCTATCCGGGCTCTTCCAAATATCAGATCGTCATCGATAATCTCGAACCGGCAGGGGCCGGGGCGCTGATGGCGCTTTTAGAAGAGCGCAAGCGCAGGCTGACGGCTGAAGGCGTTTTTGACGACGCCACCAAGCGCGCCCTGCCCTATATGCCTGCAGTCATCGGCGTTATCACCTCACCGACCGGTGCGGTCATTCGCGATATTCTCCACCGCATCCGCGACCGCTTTCCGCTGCATGTCATCATCTGGCCGGTGCGGGTGCAGGGCGAGACCAGCGGCGCAGAAGTAACCGCTGCCGTAACCGGCTTCAATGAATTGCCGCTTGCTGGTCCTGTGCACCGACCCGATCTTTTGATCGTGGCGCGCGGCGGCGGCAGCCTTGAAGATTTGTGGGGCTTTAATGATGAGGCGCTGGCACGCGCCGTTGCCGCCTCGCATATCCCGGTTATCTCGGCGGTCGGCCACGAAACCGACTGGACGCTGATCGACCTTGCTGCCGACAAGCGCGCCCCCACTCCAACCGGTGCTGCCGAAATGGCGGTGCCGGTGCGGGCGGAACTGCAAGCAATGCTGGCCACTTTGACTTCGCGGCTACAGGCAGGCATCTCACGGCGGCTGGAGCGCGAGCGGCAGGCACTTCGGGCAGCAGCACGCGCCCTGCCCTCACCAGACCAATTGCTGGGATTAAAACGCCGCCGTTTTGATGAGGCCGAAAGCCGCTTGCAGCGAGCACTGGAAGTGGGCGTTGAGCGTAAACGGGCACGGTTTGCTGCAATCCGCCTGACGCCGATCCCCTTGCTGCACCGCCAAAAACAGCTTGAAGAGACCGTGACAGCCCTTGCCCGGCGGAGCGGGCAGACAATGACAATACGCCTTGAAAGGCTGCGGGCCCGCCTTGTGCAGGCCGACCGCCTGCTTGCCAGTTTAAAACTGTCCGAACAGGCCATTCTTGAGCGCGGCTATGCAATGGTGCTGGACACACAAAGACAAGTTATGCGCCGCGCTGCTGATATTGTGTCCGGGCAGGAACTGGAATTGCGTTTTGCCGATGGTACGGCCAAAGCCATGGCCGGACAAGGCAAGCCAGAAACACCTCGTCCACGCCCGGTTCCAAAACCCAACACGCAATCCAAGACCAGAGATGATGGCGGACAAGGCTCGCTTTTCTGACAGAGCTTTTCTTGTTTTCATGAAAAACGGATGAAATGCTCTAATCTCTTGTTTTAGCCGCATTTATGCGACGCCAGAAGATTCCGTCTGGCTGCAAAATGCTCTAAGAATCCGGTTTTTCCATGCACCGCAAAAAGAAATCGGCATTCGGGCAGATTGCCCTCACATCTGCAAAATCAGCCTGTTTTTCCAACAGAGCCCGGCACTGCTCTTTAACTGGACAGGTCAGGCAGGTCGTGCGCGCCTCAGCCATTGCCTTGCCTGCCTCCAGACGCGCCGCAGAAGCAGCATCGATCCCGGCTCGCTCCATGGCGAGGTCAAAAATCCTGAACTGCCTCCAGACAAGTTCAGTCAGCGGCCAGCGTTGCGCAGAAGCCATATCTGCCTCCTGCGCTGCATGTTAGAGTATTTCATCCCATCATGGAAACGAATGAAATGCCGCAGGCTCTTTTCATGGAGCGCGGTTGCGTCCTGCCGGACGCAACCGCCTGTCCTTGCAAAACGCTCTAATAGCGCCCGCTATAATAGCGCTCATCACATTCAGCGACATAGACCTGACCATTGGGCGCGCGGTAACGGCACATCTGGCGATCACCTGGCTGTGGCCCGCCGGAAGTGGCAACCACAGCACCAAGCAGCGCACCGGCACCGGCGCCAATCAGCGTGCTCTTTGTATCGCGGCCAATCGCCTGACCAACCAGTGCCCCGCCCACACCACCAACGGCGGCCCCTGTCGTGGCGCGCTGCTGTTGCGGCGTTTGCGAACAGCCGGCAAGACCCATGGTCAGGGCGACAGCGCCAATGGCTGCAAATTTAAAAACTCTCATCTGATCCTTCTCCTTGTCTGATAGCCCATTCTCACATCGCATCATGAAGATGAACGTAAGCTGACTGCAACAGGTTCCGGGTTTTTGATACAAGCCCTTACATCATGCGATCAGGGCGGCCAAAAGGCCGCAACTTGCGCTGCGGCCTTTCAAGAAAAATGCTGATTGATCAATAAATATCAAAATTGAAATATTTTGACTGAATTTTCTGGTAGGTGCCGTCAGCAACAATGGCGTCAATGGCGCTGTTGATCTTTTCGCGCAGTTCATCCTCACCCTTGCGAATGGCGATACCGGTTTCCAGTTCAGTGCCCTCAACATCGCCAATTAGCTTGCAGCAATCCGCCTCATCCGAATTGTTGAGCCAGTCAACGAGAACGAATTTATCGGACACAAGCGCGTCAAGACGGCCATTGAGCATATCCTGCACGGCCTCTTCCTGTGTCGGGTAAAGCTTAACATCCGCGCCAGCCTTGGCATAATGATCCTGTGCATAAATTGCCTGCGTGGTCGCCGATTGCGCCCCGATCGTCTTGCCCGCAAGCTCTTCGGGCTTGGTGCCGCTCAGGTCACTGTCCTTGGTGGCGATGACAGCCAGCGGCGTGACATAGTATTTATTGGTAAAATCAACCTGCTCCTTGCGCTCTTCGGTGATCGACATGGAGGCAACAACAGCATCGAACTTGCTGGCCTGAAGGGCTGGAATAATGCCATCCCAATCCTGCACGACAAATTCACATTCGACCTTCATCTGCTCGCAAAGCGCATTGGCAATGTCGATGTCAAACCCTTCAAGCTGACCATCGGCTGTCAAACTGTTGAAGGGAGGATAAGCACCTTCAGTCCCAATCCTGAGCTTGCCATCCTGTGCGGCTGCCTGACCGGCGATAAGAGCAATCACGCTCGCCGTGGCAACGCCTGCGAGCCATCTGGAAATTCGCATATTATACCTCTTCCCAAAAAATTCAGGCCCCTTTGGCCTTGTCTCCAGCCAAGCACAGCCAGAAGCCGGAGACAAGCCGAAAAGGAGAGGCTTATACTTGAACGGGACTGCGAAAATGCTTGGAGAGTTTGAGGCCCTGCGCCTGATAGTTGGAGCCAAGATCAGCACCATAAAGCGCTTGCGGGCGTGCAAGCATATGTTCATAGACCAATCGGCCTACAATCTGTGCGTGATCAAGGATGAAGGGAACCTCATGGCTGCGCACTTCCAGAACGGCGCGGCTGCCGGTGCCGCCAGCAGCCGAATGGCCAAAGCCGGGATCAAAAAAACCGGCATAGTGAACCCGGAATTCACCCACCAGCGGGTCGAAAGGTGTCATTTCGGCTGCATATAAGGGCGGCACATGCACGGCCTCGCGGCTGACCAGAATATAAAACTCGTCAGGATCAAGCACCAATTCAGCCGCACCCCGATTATAAAGCGGCTCCCAGAAATCCAGCACCTCATGAATGGCGCGGCGGTCCACGTCGATGAGGCCGGTGTGATGTTTGGCGCGGTAGCCGATCAGCCCGTTGGCATCCCCTTCCAGATCAATGGACAAGGCAATGCCACCGCCAGAAATATCGGGCGGATCGGTTGCCACCAGCATCTCGCCTTGATGCAGCGCATGCAGTTCTTCTTCACCAAGCAAGGCATTGCCACTGCGAAACCGGATTTGCGACAGGCGTGAACCGGTGCGGGCAACGATTGGAAAGGTCCGCGGACTGACTTCCAGATAGAGCGGGCCATGATAGCCAGCGGCAATCTTGTCAAACTCCGCGCCGTGATCCGTCATCACACGGGTGAAAATATCAAGCCGTCCGGTCGAGCTTTTGGGATTGGCCGAGGCAGAAATTTTTTCTGGCAACGCAAGTGTTTCCAAAAGCGGCACGATATAGACGCAGCCCGTTTCCAGAACGGCGCCCGCGCTTAAGTCAATTTCATGCAATTGCAGCCGGTCAAGTTTTTCTGCAACCGAATGGCCCGGCCCCGGCAGAAAGGAGGCGCGCACCCTGAACGCCTTTTCTCCCAACCGCAGATCAAGGCTTGCAGGCTGAATCTGGTCAGCATCGAGTGCGCGAGGTGAAACAAGCGCGCCAGTTTCAAACAGCGCGGCAATTTCCTGATCGGGCAAAATGCCAGTCTGACGCAAGGCTCAAGCTCCCGGCCGATAGGGGATGACAATTGAATATGTCTTAAACATACAAATGATTGACGCAACCCGGCGTGAGGTTTAAAGCCATGCTTATCCCGTGGTGATTTGGCCGGTCGGCTTGCAGCCACGTTAAACAAGTCGCTAAGGGACCGTCGGACTCTTTGGAAGCTGTCTGTACCGGTTGCGACTTCGCGGCCGGTTTTTTGTTTTGGGAAAGAAAGCCATGACATCGGACAAGACACGCAATTGGAAACCACGCACGACGCTGGTTCACGACGCAACGCTGCGCTCACAATATGGCGAGATGTCAGAAGCAATCTTTCTCACGCAAGGCTATGTCTATAAAACGGCAGAGGCTGCCGAAGCCCGCTTCAAGGGTGAAGATCCGGGTTTCATCTATTCGCGCTACGCCAATCCTACGGTTGACATGTTTGAAAGGCGCATGTGTGCGCTTGAAGGCGCTGAAGAAGGCCGCGCCATGGCTTCAGGCATGGCAGCGGTGGCCGCAGCCATTCTGTGCAGCCTCAGGGCGGGTGATCATATTGTGGCGGCACGCGCTTTATTCGGCTCCTGTCGCTGGATCGTCGAGACACTGGCGCCGCGCTATGGCATTGAAGCCACGCTGGTCGATGGCAAGGACATTGCCAATTGGGAACAGGCCGTACGCCCCAACACCAAGCTTTTCTTCCTTGAAAGCCCGACCAACCCCACCCTTGAGGTCATCGACATTGCCGCTGTGGCAGCCCTTGCCAATTCGATTGGCGCAAGGCTGGTGGTTGACAATGTGTTTGCCACGCCACTGCTGCAACGCCCGCTGGAACTGGGCGCTCATGTCGTCGTCTATTCAGCTACCAAGCATATAGACGGGCAAGGCCGCTGTCTGGGCGGCATCGTCCTTTCCGACAAGGCATGGGTTGAAGAGCATTTGCAGGATTACTTCCGCCATACCGGCCCGTCCATGTCGCCCTTTAATGCGTGGACGCTGCTCAAGGGGCTGGAAACACTTGCCGTGCGGGTTGATCAGCAGATGCGCTCGGCCGCCCGCATTGCCGATCTTCTGGCGCAAGCGCCGCAGATCGAGCGCGTCATCTATCCAGGCCGTCCCGACCATCCGCAGGCCGATATAATCGCCAGGCAGATGTCAGGTGGCTCAACGCTCATCTGTTTTGACGTAAAAGGCGGCAGGGCGGGAGCTTTTGCCTTCCAGAATGCGCTTGATATTGTGCTGCTTTCCAACAATCTGGGCGATGCCAAAAGCCTGATTACCCATCCAGCCACGACCACGCACAAGAATCTGAGCGATGAAGCACGGGCTGAAAGCGGGATTGGTGCAGGCACGTTGCGACTGTCGATCGGCCTTGAGGATATTGACGACCTCGTAGAGGATATTGAGCAGGCGCTGGCCAGCGTTCGCTAGAGCATTTGTGCGACGTCAGATGGAATCATCTGACGTCGCACAAATTGCGGTTAAAACAAAAGTTTAGAGCCGGTCTTTCGACCGGCTCTTTCTAGTTCAGGCTTTGATCGCCTTCACCTTTGCCTCGATGCGGGCGCCAATATCGGCATCGACGCTCTTCCAGTAATCGAAAGCACGGCTCAGCACCGGTTCACGCACACCACCGGCAAGGCCACCGGCAACCGTATCAACCAGTGCCGCACGCTGGGCATCATTGAAGACCTCGCGCACCAGAGTGCCCGGCTGGCTGAAATCATCATCTTCAGCCCGCAGCGCATAAGCGCTGCGAACCATTGGACCATCAGCTTCCCAGCCATCTGCGACCGGGCCGGTCTCATCCGACCACGAACGTCCGCCGCTATTGGGCGCATAGACCGGGGCGTTGCCCGAATGATGATAGGTCATGTGGCCATCAAACATATAGGAGTTAACCGGCACCTTGGGCTGGTTGACCGGCAATTGATGGAAATTGGTGCCGATGCGGTTGCGCTGGGCGTCGGCATAGGCAAAAGCCCGGCCAAGCAGCATCTTGTCGGGTGACAGGCCAATGCCCGGCACGGTGTTGCCCGGCGAGAAGGCGGCCTGCTCGATCTGGGCAAAGAAATTTTCCGGGTTGCGGTTGAGCGTCATCTTGCCGACCCTGATCAGCGGATAATCCTTATGCGGCCAGGTCTTGGTCAGGTCAAACGGGTTGATGCGGTAGGTCTTGGCCTCTTCATAAGGCATGACCTGAACCGACAGGATCCAACTTGGATGCTCGCCACGCTCAATGGCGTCAAACAGGTCACGGCGATGGAAATCAGCATCATTGCCCGACATGGCGGCAGCTTCTTCATTGCTGAAGAATTCCATGCCCTGCTCGGTGTGGAAGTGGTACTTGACCCAGAATTTTTCGCCCTTTGCATTAACCCACATATAGGTGTGCGAGCCATAGCCATTCATGTGACGCCAGGTGCGCGGCAGGCCGCGCTCGCCCATCAGATAGGTCACCTGATGCGCGGTCTCCGGGTTGCTGGTCCAGAAATCCCACTGCATGTGATTGTCGCGCAGCCCGGAATCGGGCAGACGCCGCTGGCTGCGGATGAAATGCGGGAACTTCATCGGGTCACGCACGAAAAAGATCGGCGTGTTGTTGCCGACGAGGTCGTAATTGCCTTCACTGGTGTAGAATTTCAGCGAAAAGCCACGCACGTCGCGCCATGTGTCGGGGCTGCCCTGTTCACCGGCAACGGTGGAGAAACGCGCCAGCATATCCGTCGAAGCACCCTTCTGGAAAAGGGCTGCCTTGGTATAGGCTGAGACATCCTCGGTCGTTTCGAAAATCCCGAAAGCACCGGCACCCTTGGCATGCGGCAGACGCTCCGGCACCTTCTCGCGGTTGAAATGCGCCATCTGCTCCAGAAAATGCACATCGTGAAGCACGATCGGGCCATCGGCGCCAATAGTCAGCGAATTGCGGTCGCTCACAGCAGGAGCGCCGGTTCCCGTTGTGGAACCGGTGTTATGGGAATGGTCGGGTTTACCTTGATCTGACATGGGGTCTCCAGACTGTCTTGAAAGTTGAAGGGTGAAAACTGTGATGCCGATGCTCTTACATTGGTACTACGCCTGAAAAGAACAATGCGACAAACCTGCAAAGCAGGCAGACATTGTGCAAGACAGGAGAAAAGCTATCCTGATGAATTGATTGATCTGTCCCTGATTGGCATAAGATTGCCGCAAGTGCAAACAGGAAGCTGCCCGGGAACGGGTATCAACCCGTCAGCAGCATGAGGCTGCAAAACGCATGTCCCACACGGTAGAACCATGAAAAATCTTCTGATTATCGCTGCATTTTTTCTGTTTGGTGCACACACTGTTCATGCAGCCGATACAATCCCGGTTCTGCCGCCAGAGGCCCCAGCGGTGGCAAGCGGGCAGCCGTCATGGGCCTTGCAGATCACGCCCTATATGTGGGCGGCCGGTCTGGACGGAAACATATCGCCATTCCGGCGCGGACCGACGCTTGCGGTCGAAAAATCCTTTTCCGATGTGATGGACAGTCTCAACTTCGGCGGGTTCCTCGATATCTGGGCCCGTTCGGATCGTTTCATTTTTTCCGGCAATCTCATGTATGTCAGCACATCCGAAAACCACGGGACAGGCTTGCTGCCGGAAATCACCATTCCAGGACTGGGTTCCATACCAGCCGGCACCAGTGTTGATGCAGAATTTGATTCCAGACAATTCATGGCCACGCTACAGGGTGGCTACCGGGTCATCGACACCCCGCAATTGACGCTTGATGCGCTGGCTGGCGCTCGTTTCTGGCGCATTTCAAATGATGTGACGCTCACCGTCAATCTGGGTGACGGAAGCGTGAACGGCAGCTATGGCGAAAAATTCGGCTGGGTGGACCCGGTGGCAGGCTTGCGCGTCTTTGTGCCGATAACCGAAAAGCTCTCCCTTCAGGCACAGGGCGATATTGGCGGTTTTGGCGCAGGCTCCGACCTGACCTGGTCGGCGCTGGCGACACTGAATTATGTCGTCACCGATCATTTTTCCGTCTCGGCAGGCTATAAAGTGCTCAATGTCGATTATGAGCGCAGCGGCCATGTCTTTGACACGCGCCTCAGCGGTCCGGTGCTGGGTGTAACCTATCGTTTCTGAAGGCTGATGCGGCTCAGCTTTCCATCAATGAGGCCCGTAACTCCACAAACAGATCCAGCGCTTCCGGATTGGCCAGCGCCTCCTTGTTCTTGACCGTGCGGCCATGCACCGTGTCACGCACGGCCAGTTCAGAAATTTTGCCCGAGCGGGTGCGCGGAATATCACTGACCGCCACAATACGCGCCGGAACATGGCGCGGGCTGGCGCCGGTACGGATACGGGTGCGTATCTCTTTTTCCAGTTCTTGCGTCAGGCTCACACCTTGCGCCAGTCGCACGAACAGCACGACACGCACATCATCGTCAAAATCCTGACCGATACAGAGCGCCTCAATAATTTCCGGCATCTGCTCAACCTGATTGTAAATCTCGGCTGTGCCGATGCGCACACCGCCCGGATTGAGCGTTGCATCCGAGCGGCCATGAATGATGATGCCACCATGCACCGTCCATTCGGCAAAATCGCCATGGCACCATGTATTGGCAAAACCTTCAAAATAGGCAGCCCGGTATTTGGCGCCATCCGGGTCATTCCAGAAGCTGACCGGCATGGAAGGAAACGGCCGGGTGCAGACCAGTTCACCCTTTTCTTCGCGCACCGGGCGGCCTTCATCGTTCCAGACATCAACGGCCATGCCAAGGCCCGCCCCCTGGATCTCCCCCTCCCACACAGGCTCAGTCGGCACGCCAAGCACAAAGCAGGACACAATATCGGTGCCGCCGGAAATTGAGGCCAGATGCAGATCATGCCCGATACCGTCATAAACGAAGCGGAAATCCTGCGGCGACAGCGGCGAGCCGGTGGAGGAAATGCTGCGCAGGGCAGAAAGATCATGGCTATCGATTGGACGCAGCCCTGCCTTGCGTACCGAATCGATAAATTTGGCTGAAGTGCCGAAATGGGTCATTTTCTCGGCCTGCGCATAGTCAAACAGCGCATTGCCATCAGGATAAAAGGGCGAGCCGTCATAAAGCAGCAGCGTCGCACCTGAAGCCAGCCCGTTGACCAGCCAGTTCCACATCATCCAGCCGCAAGTGGTGAAATAAAAGAAGGGATCGCCCGCCTCCAGCCCGGCATGAAGCCGATGTTCCTTCAGGAGTTGAAGCAGTGTGCCACCTGCCGAATGGACAATACATTTGGGAATGCCGGTCGTTCCAGACGAAAACAGGATGAACGAGGGATGCGAAAAGGGCAGTTGCGCATAGGCAATTTTTGTTGGCGTAAAGGGCTGGATTGCATCTTCAAATGCTTCAGCTCCGGGAATCGGTGCTGCAACCTCACGGGCTGTACCCAGATAATCGACGATCAGCACTTTTTTCAACGTTGGCAACCGGGCTGCAACCATTGCCGTCTTGGGGCCAGTCTCGATTGCCTTGCCATTATACCAATAACCGTCTGGTGCAATGAAGATCACCGGCTCGATCTGGCCAAAACGATCGAGAACGCCCTGCTCACCAAAATCAGGCGAGCAGGAAGACCAGACCGCCCCGATCGAGGTCACGGCCAACATGGCGGTCACGGCTTCGGGCATATTCGGCATCATCGCCGCCACCCGGTCACCGGCCTTGAGGCCCAGAGAGAGGAACAATTGCTGCAATTTCGAGACCTGCGCTTCCAGTTCCGCCCAGCCCAGCCGCCGCTCCACCTTGTTTTCACCGCGAAAGATGATCGCATCACCCTTGCCGGCATTGCCAAGCAGATTTTCAGCATAATTCAGCCGGGCCTCCGGAAAGAAGGCGGCACCAGGCATCTTGTCACCATGCCTGAGCACGATGCTGCCTTTTTCCCCGATGACGCCGCAAAAATCCCACACCAGATCCCAGAACGCTTCAGGTTCTGTCACCGACCATGAATGCAACTGGCCATAGTTGGCAAAATTGCGCCCGGTGCGCTTTTCTGCTTCTGCCTTGAAGGCTGTCAGGGGCGAGGCTGCAATCTGCTCTGCTGTCGGTGTCCAAAGCGGTTTTTTTGCGGTCACGAAAGCCTCTTAATAATCACTGCGCCGGTCTTTATGGCTGATTAAGCATGTTGGCGTAGTAAATCACAACTGTGTAGCGCGACACAGTTTATGCTCAATTGCGCCATGAACAGCGCATAAACACTTGAAATCTATCGACTACGGGTTACACCTTGCGCCACCTGGCGTAATATGGAAAGGGCAAGATGACGTCGAGATGGCTCCGGCGTGGCTTATGGGCGTCTGGCATTGCAGCCTTTGTTGCGGCAGTGGCCATAGTGGCATTGCCTTATATTGCCTCCACCCGCATCGTACGCGACCGTATCGCCTGGGAAATGAGCAACTGGACCGGCTATCGGGTGACCATTACCGGCTCCCCGCAGATCAATATCTGGCCGCAATTCAATGCCGTCCTGACACAAGTGTCTTTTTCGCGCTGGGACAAGAGTGAGCAGGAGCCGGTCATCTATGCGGAACAGATCGAGATCGGCCTTTCGGCCATGGCAGCCCTGCGTGGCGAGGTGCAGTTTTCTTCGACCCGGCTGATCCGCCCCGTCATCAGGGTCGAACAGGCCGATTCCGGGCTGTATTTACCGCCCATGCCTGACACCGGCACCATTGGCCGCGCCGTTGAAGCCGCACGCATGATCATTAAAAGCGGCACTGCCGAACCCGATCCTGCCAGTTTGCCTGCAACCGCCATTGGCAGTGCAGAAATCCGCGACGGGCGCATTGTCATGCAGGTCAATGGTCAAGATGAGGAGGTCTTGAGCAGCATCAGCGCCCGTGCCAACTGGGCAGCACCGGGCACATCCTCCCTGCTTTCAGCCTCGGCAATCTGGCGCGGTGAAAATGTCACGATCGACGCCTCCACCCAAAGGCCGCTGCTATTGGCTGCCGGTGGCGCAGCCCCTCTTTCTTTTTCGATCAAATCCGCCCCGGCAAGCCTGTCTTTTGAAGGCAAGGCTGAATTGTCCATCAACCCCTTCATTGAGGGCAATGTAAAATTCCAGTCGCCTTCCCTGCGGCGCGTCATGGAATGGACAGGGCTGCCCATGGCCAGTGCGACAAGCATTTCAGCCGCATTGCTCGACAGCCATATTCTTGGCAACAGGGAACGGATAAAGTTCGACACCACCCGCATCACACTGGGCAAGAATTCCGGCGCCGGCGTGCTTGATCTTGCCTTTGGCCAGGCCGGGCGCCCCGCACTTTCAGGCACACTGGCTTTTGAAACCCTCGACCTCGACCCGTTCATCGCCGCCTTTACGCCGCTGACAAGCCCGGCTTTTGCCGGTGCAGGCGCCGCAGACCCCACAGCGCCGGAACTGCTTCATTTCGACCTCAGGCTTTCAGCAGCCAAAGCAAGCATCAATACAATTCCACTGACCACCCTTGCCGCCACCATACAGGTCAAGGATGGGCTATGCGTGCTCGACGTTTCGGATGCGACCGCCTTTGGCGGCAACATTCAAAGCAGCATCCGTTTTGACCGCACCCCAAGCGGCACACAGGCCGAAATGCGGCTGCTGGCTTCCGATGTCAATGGTGCGGCTTTTGGCGCAGCCTTTGACATGACGCGCCTGATGCCGACCGGAAAAGGCACCGTGTCTGTCATTTTGAAAGGACCAGGCAAGAGCTGGGACTCGGTGGTTGAAAATGCCGATGGCTCGATTTCGGCAAGCTTTGGCCCCGGCGCACTTACCGGGCTTGATCTGGCCGCCTTCCTCAAGCGCAATGCTGAGGGCGGATTCTTTGCTCTGGATGAGGTTGCCAATGGCTCGGTGCCGATCAGCAGCGCAGAGTTCAAGGCGAATATCACCAAAGGTGTGGTGCGGATTGAGAAGGCGCAGGCCACACAGGGCAATCTGCTCCTGTGGCTGAACGGCATCATGCCCTATGCCGGACGCGGACTGGCGCTAACCGGCGGCATTGCAAACCAGCAACCGGAAAATAGCGATGGCACAGAGGCTTCGCCTCCTGCCAGTCAGGCCGAATTTTTTGTCGGTGGAAGCTGGACTGCACCGTTCATTTCCCCGATTTCTACCCCTTGAACACCCGTTTATCCGGGCCACTACACTTTGACTGCAACTAAAGAGTGCCTCCCGAACCAGAAACCAGTTTTAAGAGACAGGTTTTAGAATATTTTGTGAGTACAGATCGCGTCATCTGACGTCACACAAATGCAGCTAAAACAATAGCTTAGAGCATTTCGTCTGCTCCCATAGAAACAAGAAATATTCTCATTGCACCTGAAACTGCCTGCGATTTGATCGAGCGCAAAGATTGCACTGCCAAAACAGCCTAGATCATTTTCTGTTTCCACGGGAACAGATGAAATGGTCCACACTTCTGATTCAAGAACTGCTCTTACTTCACCGGAGTAGTAAAATTATTCTGTCAAAAGCTTTAAGCGTCACGATCACGTTTTTCCGGAATGTGCGGATGAAGTCCCTCCGTTTTTTACTTGTATTATTTACAATTTTAATCTGGGGAGGCCCGGCTGTTGCTGCACCCATATTGCAGGAGTATTTGCCCTCTGCAAATGCCTCTGAACTGGTTCCCGGAGCCGACGGCTTTGGGCCAATCCGCGATGATGTGGCCGTTGCACCCGTCCTGAAGGACGGGAAAACCATTGCCTGGGCATTCATCACCTCTGACTTTGTCGGCACGACAGGCTATTCAGGCAAGCCCATCCATTCGCTTGTCACAGTGGATGAAAATGCCCGGATCATCAGCGTTCATCTGGTCAAGCATTCCGAACCCATTGTTCTCATCGGCATTCCTGAAGCCAGAGTGCGAGCCTTTGTGGAAGGCTATGCCGGGCTTGATCTGCTGGCCGAGGCCAGGGCCGGTGGTACGGCGCATGAGGTCGACATCATTTCCGGTGCAACAGTCACCGTGATGGTGATTGACGATTCCATCATCCGCTCCGGCCTCAGGGTCGCCCGCGCACTTGGTCTTGGCGGGCTGGCGCCCGAGCAGGCAACCGGCCCGCGCTTTGAGATTAACAGGCAGGCGCAAACTCCCGTCGACTGGTTTGAAGCCGAAGGCGACGGTACGGTGCGGCGTCTGGTGCTGGATGTCGGGCAGGTCAATGCAGCCTTTGCCGAACATAGCGACAAAAGAGCAGCCGAGCGGGCGCTGAGCGAGCCGCCTGAAACACTTTTCATCGAGTTGCAGGCCGCCCTTGTTTCCGTGCCGCCCATTGCCGAAGGGCTGCTGGGAGAAGCCGAAGCTGCCAATCTGCAAGCCTGGCTGAAGGAAGGCGACAGCGCCATTGCGCTGATGGGGCGTGGCCTTTATTCCTTCAAGGGGTCAGGCTATGTGCGCGGCGGCATTTTTGACCGGGTCGTCCTGATCCAGGATGATGTGTCGGTGCGGTTTCGCGACCGTGATCATCGCCGCCTGTCTGCCATCCATGCGGAAAGTGCGCCCGATTTCCTCGAAAAAGACCTGTTTCGCATTCCAGCCGATTCCGGCTTTGACCCGACAAAGCCGTTTCGCATTCAATTGCTGGTGCAGCGCGAGGTCGGGCCGGTTGAAAAGGTCTTCCATACATTTGATCTGGGCTACCAGTTGCCGCAAAAATATCTGCGCGCGCTCAGCCCGCCACCTGCCCCGCCTTCTGAAACAACACTTGCTGCCGACCCCAGTGAAAGTGAAGCGCAAGCCCAGCTATGGAAGCGGATCTGGATGGATTCGAAAGTCAAGATCGTGGGTCTTGGCATCATGCTGCTGGTGCTGACCGGCGTGTTCTTCTTCCAGACCTTTGCCGTCAGAAACGAGCGCCGGTTTTATATCTTCCGCATGGGCTTTCTGACGGTAACGCTGGTGTTTTTAGGCTGGTACGCCAATGCGCAGCTTTCCGTAGTCAATCTCATGGCGCTGTTTGGCAGCCTGGTGAGCGGTTTTAGCTGGCAGGCATTTCTTCTTGATCCGCTGACCTTTATTCTATGGTTTGCGGTGGCGGCTGCCCTGCTGTTTTGGGGGCGTGGCGCCTATTGCGGCTGGCTGTGCCCGTTCGGCGCCTTGCAGGAGCTGACCAATCAGATTGCCCGCAAGCTGCGTATTCCGCAATGGACCCTGCCATGGGGCCTGCATGAGCGGTTATGGCCGGTCAAATACATGATCTTCCTTGGGCTGTTTGGCGTGTCGCTGGCCAGTATCGAGCAGGCCGAGCGTCTGGCCGAGATCGAGCCATTCAAGACGGCCATCATCCTAAACTTCCTGCGGGCATGGCCATTTGTCGCCTATGCTGCAGCATTGCTGATTGCCGGTCTGTTCGTGGAACGCTTCTATTGCCGCTATCTGTGTCCGCTGGGGGCGGCACTGGCCATTCCGGCGCGGCTGCGCATGTTTGACTGGCTCAAGCGCTACCATGAATGCGGCAATCCCTGCCAGACCTGCGCAAAGCAATGCCCGGTGCAGGCAATCCACCCGACCGGGGAAATCAACCCCAATGAATGCATCAACTGTCTGCATTGTCAGGTTCTCTACCAGTCCGAGACAACCTGCCCGGTCGTTATCAAGAAAGTGAAGCGACGGGAAAAGCTGGCGCAAAGCACGCCAACGGGGCCGCTTGGCCCCGGCATCGGCCAGCCTACCGTCACACGCGCAAATGTTTCCAACATTTAATCAAAGGAGCCTGAAATATGGAATCGACTGGTAAAAAAGGGGTCAGCCGGCGTACCCTGCTTGGAGCAACCGCAGGGGGTGCTGCCGTTGCCGGAGCTTTTGGCGGGCGGCTGGCGCTTGGAACTCCCGCACTTGGCCTTGGTCTGGCCGGAACGGCCACGGCTTTAAGCAGCGGCACCGCATTGGCTGCCGGAGCGGATGGCTCGGTTGGCCCGGGCCAGCTTGATGATTATTACGGCTTCTGGTCTTCAGGCCAGACCGGCGAAATGCGCATCATGGGTGTGCCCTCCATGCGCGAATTGATGCGCGTTCCAGTATTCAACCGCTGCTCGGCCACCGGCTGGGGACAGACCAATGAGTCGATCCGCGTCCATCAGCGCACCATGAGCGAAAAGACAAAAAAGCAGCTGGCTGCCAATGGCAAGCAGATCCATGACAATGGTGACCTACACCACGTCCATATGTCCTTCACCGAAGGCAAATATGACGGTCGCTATCTGTATATGAATGACAAGGCCAACACGCGGGTGGCGCGGGTACGCTGCGATGTCATGAAGACCGATGCGATCCTTGAAATCCCCAACGCCAAGGGCATCCATGGCATGCGCCCGCAAAAATGGCCGCGCACCAACTATGTCTTCTGTAATGGCGAGGATGAGGCGCCGCTCATTAATGACGGCTCAACCATGGAAGACGTTTCGACCTATGTGAATATTTTCACAGCCGTCGATGCCGACAAGTGGGATGTCGCCTGGCAGATTCAGGTGTCGGGCAATCTCGACAATTGCGACGCTGACTATGAAGGCAAATGGGCGTTTTCGACCAGCTACAACTCTGAAATGGGCATGACGCTGGAAGAGATGACCGAGGCCGAAATGGACCATGTGGTTGTCTTCAACATTGCGGAGATCGAAAAGGCCATCGCCGCCGGCCAGTATGAGGAGATCAATGGCGTCAAGGTTCTGGACGGGCGCAAAGAGGCCAACTCCCTCTTTACCCGCTATATCCCGATCGCCAACAATCCCCATGGCTGCAACATGGCGCCCGACAAGAAGCATCTGTGCATTGCCGGCAAGCTTTCGCCCACCGTCACCGTGCTCGATGTCACCAAGTTCGACGCAATCTTTTATGACAATGCCGAACCGCGCAGCGCCGTGGTGGCAGAGCCGCAGCTTGGCCTTGGACCACTGCACACCGCCTTTGACGGGCGCGGCAATGCCTATACGTCACTGTTCCTCGACAGCCAGGTGGTGAAGTGGAACATTGAAGACGCCATCCGCGCCTATGCAGGTGAAAATATCGATCCGATCAAGGACAAGATCGATGTTCACTATCAGCCCGGCCATTTGAAGACGGTGATGGGCGAGACACTGGATGCAACCAATGACTGGCTGGTGTGTCTATGTAAGTTCTCAAAGGACCGCTTCCTCAATGTGGGACCGCTCAAGCCCGAGAACGACCAGTTGATCGACATTTCCGGCGACAAGATGGTGCTGGTGCATGATGGCCCGACATTTGCCGAGCCGCATGATGCAATTGCCGTGCATCCCTCGATCATGTCCAACATCAAGTCTGTCTGGGACCGCAACGACCCCATGTGGGCCGAAACGCGGGCACAGGCCGAGAAGGATGGCGTCGATATTGACGAATGGGCCGAGGAAGTGGTGCGCGACGGCAACAAGGTGCGCGTCTACATGACCTCGGTTGCACCGGCCTTCAGCCTTGAGAGCTTTACCGTGAACGAAGGCGATGAAGTAACGATTATCGTCACCAATCTTGATGAGATCGACGATTTGACCCACGGCTTTACCATGGGCAATCACGGTGTGGCGATGGAGGTCGGACCGCAGCAGACCGCATCGGTCACCTTCGTGGCGGCAACCCCCGGCGTCTACTGGTATTATTGCCAGTGGTTCTGCCATGCGCTCCATATGGAGATGCGCGGGCGTATGTTCGTCAAGCCGAAGAACGCCTGATGATGAAGCGTCTGGCTGTTCTTTTTCTGGGCCTGCTCTTTGCTGCACCTTCAGGTGCCGCAGAGCGCGAGGTTATGCCCGGAGCAGGCAGCCTTGCACGGGCCATCGCCGGGTCTGCCCCCGGCGATGTGCTCAAACTGGTTGACGGGGTCTATCAAGGCCCCGTCACCGTCGACCGCTCCCTGACCATTACCGGCCCGCGCGGGGCAATTGTGGAAGGAAACGGCAAAGGCAGTGTCATGACGCTGGCCGCACCCGACATCACCCTTTCAGGCTTTACAGTGACCGGATCAGGCCATGTGAATGCCGATCTCGATGCCGGTGTCAAAATCCTCAAAGGCGCAGATCGCACGCTGGTGGAGAATCTGCTGGTCACCGGCAATATGCACGGGATCGACGTGCATGGCGGGCGTGATTCCCAGGTTTTGAATAATGAGATCATCGGCACACAGCACACCCATATGAATGAGCGCGGCAATGGCATCTATGTCTGGAACAGTCCCGGCACACTGCTTGAAGGCAATCTGATCCGCTATGGGCGCGATGGCATTTTCTCCAATGCCAGTTCCAACAGCATCTATCGCAACAATCTGATGCGTGACCTGCGCTTTGCCGTGCATTTCATGTACACCCGCAATACGGAAGTTTCGCAAAACATCTCGATCGGCAACCATCTGGGCTTTGCCATCATGTTTTCCGACCGCAGCAAAATCCTGCACAATCAAAGTCTGGGCGACCGTGAACACGGGCTCATGCTCAACTATGCCAATAATGCCGATGTGAGCGGCAATCTGGTGCGCGGCGGCACGAAGAAATGCCTGTTCATCTATAATGCGCACAAGAACCTGATCTGGGACAACCGCTTTGAAGGCTGCGGCATCGGCATCCATTTCACCGCAGGTTCCGAGCGCAATGTGCTGACCGGCAATGCCTTCATGGGCAATCGCGAACAGGTCAAATATGTCGGTACCCGCCATATGGAATGGAGCCATGAAGGGCGCGGCAATTTCTGGTCGGACCATCCGGCCTATGATTTGAATGGCGATGGCCTTGCCGACAGTTTTTATCGCCCCAATGATTTGATGGACCAGATTTTATGGTCACAACCTGCTGCCGCCCTGTTGATCGGCTCGCCCGCCGTGCAACTGGTGCGCTGGAGCCAGCAGAGCTTTCCCGCAACCCTGCCCGGTGGCGTGCGTGATTCCGCCCCCCTGATGCAGCCGCTGACAATTGCGGTGGATCAGGAGGTGCAGGGTTTTGAAGACAAAGTCCGCGGACGGTGGACCCAAGGAAATAGTAATGACTTCGACCCTGAAAATTTCCTCGCTCACTAAGCGTTTTGATGCGCTTGAAGCGTTGAAAAATGTTTCGCTGACGCTGGAGGGCGGCAAACGTGTCGCCTTGCTTGGCCATAATGGCGCGGGCAAATCGACGATGATGAAAATCATCCTCGGGCTGATCCCCTTCGACAGCGGTGAGGTCAAGGTCTGCGGCCTGACCCCGGGTTCGGCGCAGGCACGGGCGCAAGTGGCTTATCTGCCCGAAAATGTGTCGTTTCATCCGGCCCAGACCGGAGAAGAGCAGATTCGCTATTATCTGTCCTTGCGCGGTCAGAACCCGAAACTTGCCATGGAACTTTTAGAGCGTGTCGGCCTTGGCCATGCAGCGCGAAGGCGCATTGGCGGCTATTCCAAGGGCATGCGTCAGCGTGTCGGCCTTGCCCAGACCCTGATCGGCAAACCCCGCCTGCTGGTGCTGGATGAGCCGACCTCCGGCCTTGATCCCATCTCCCGGCGTGATTTTTACGACCTTCTGGACGGGCTGGCGGCAGATGGGGCTTCTGTCTTGTTGTCGTCTCACGCCTTGACCGAGGTTGAAGCCCGCACCGACAAGATCCTGATCCTGTCCAAGGGCAGAATGGTGGCCGAAGGCACTCTGGCTGAATTGCGCGCGCAGGCGGATTTGCCCATTACGCTGCTCATCACCCCGGCCAATAATGGGTCAGAAATCTTGAGCACAAGTTTTCCGCAAGCCATTCGCAGCGATGATGGCCGCTTCCGGCTGACTTGCGAGCAGGCAGATAAACTTTCGCTGCTGTCACGCATAACCGCCCTTGGCGACAAGATCACCGATCTTGATGTCATCCCGCCAAGTCTTGAAGACATGTATTCGCATTTCAGCCGGAGGGACGGGCAATGAAGCGTATCCTTGCCACCGCCCTTTGTGAATTTCGCGTGGCGTTCAGAAATCGCTGGGTGGCTATTGCCACCGCCATGATGACGCTGTTTGCGCTGGTGCTGGCAGCAGCAGGCGCAGCCCCCACCGGCGATGTCGGCGTTGACCGGCTATCGGTGATTGTCGCCTCGCTGACCTCGCTGTCGGTCTATCTGGTGCCCCTGCTGGCATTGCTGGTCAGCTTTGACGCCGTGGCAGGCGAGGTCGAGCGCGGCACCTTGCCGCTTTTGCTGACCTATCCGGTCTCACGCCTGCAAATCCTGCTTGGCAAGCTTTTGGCCCATATCGCCATCCTTTCTCTGGCCATCGGGCTGGGCTATGGTGTTGCCGCCATTGCCGCCATCCTGGTTGACCCCGGCGCACTGGCCGGGCTTGCCTCGCTATGGCGGCTGATCTGGTCATCCGTGTTGCTGGGCGCCACCTTTTTGGGCGCTGGCTATGCACTGTCTGCACTGACACGGCGCACATCGAGTGCTGCGGGACTGGCTGTCGGCCTGTGGCTGGCGATTGTCGTTTTATATGATCTGGCGCTGCTCGCCCTGATTGTCTCGGATGCGGGCGGCCCATTGACCACGCAAATCCTGCCCGTCGCACTTTTGTCCAATCCGGCTGATGCGTTCCGCATTTTCAACCTGTCGGCAGCGCTGGCTGTTTCAGCCGCTGGCGGCATTGGCGGGGCAGCAGATGCCATTCCGCTCTGGCAATCGGCCACTTCAATCCTGTTATGGCCCATTGCTGCATTGCTGCTTGCCTGGGCCGCTTTCAAAAAGGTGACGCCATGAGATTTCGGTTACGCCTGATCCTGCTTGCCCTTGTGGTCGCCTTGAGCGCCTGCAAGGAGGAAATAACCCAGAATATTGACCCGCAGGACATGACGACTGAGACACTTGGCCATTATTGCCAGATGAATCTGCTTGAACATCCCGGTCCCAAGGGGCAGGTGCATATGAAAAACATGCCCGCACCGCTGTTTTTCAGTCAGGTGCGTGACGCCATTGCCTATGCGCGCGCCCCTGAACAGATCGCCCCGATCCTTGCCATTTATGTCAATGACATGGGCGACCCTGCCGCCACATGGGACGCTCCCGGCGATGGCAACTGGATTGACGCCAACAAGGCTTTCTATGTCGTCGGCTCGCTCCGCGAAGGCGGCATGGGAGCCCCTGAAACCGTGCCCTTTTCATCAAGGACAGATGCCGAAGCTTTTGCCAGGGCCGAAGGCGGAGAAGTGTTGCAACTGGCAGACATCACCGACGACATGGTGCTCACACCAGTGGAGCATGAATCAGACATTGATGATGACGATGATTTTCAGGGTCGCCTGCGCGCCTTGCCCAATTCGATTGGAGGCTGAACCATGCTGACACGCCGCCGTATGATCGCCATTTCCGCCGCCATGGCCGCTTCAACCCTTGCCGGGGCAGCGCGGGCAGGCTCTGGCCACCAGATCTGGACCGGGCAGGCGCTGGGGGCACGCGCCTCCATCCGGCTTGATCACCCACAGGCAGACAAAATTGCCGCCCGTGTTCTGGCCGAAATCGAGCGGCTGGAAAACATCTTGAGCCTCTACCGGGAAAACAGTGCGTTAAGCCGTTTAAACCGGGATGGAGAACTAAAAACCCCGCCCTTTGAATTGCTGGAATGCCTTTCCATTGCCAGCACGGTTCACAAGGCCAGCAAGGGCCGTTTTGACCCGACCGTGCAGCCGCTCTGGGCCTTGTGGGCACAGGCTGTAACGGCAGGCAAAAACCCCACACAGGCAGAAATTGCGCAGACACGGCGCAAAATCGGCTGGCAAAAAATCCGGTTCAGCCCGCAAGCCATCATCATGGAGCCGGGCATGGCGCTGACGCTCAACGGCATCGGTCAGGGCTATGTTGCAGACCGTGTGGTGGGCCTGCTGGAACATGAAGGGCTCAACGATATTCTGGTCGATACGGGCGAGTTTCGCGCATTGGGCGGTCGTCCCCAAGGCGGAGACTGGCCGATGCGGCTGGAAAGCGGTGAACGGCTTGGCCTGCGCCAGCGGGCGCTGGCAACGTCAGCCCCGCTTGGCACGACTTTTGATCAGGATGGCAAGCAAGGCCACATCCTGAACCCCGAAACGGGTTTGCCAATTGCGGCAGTCTGGCAGTCAGTGTCGATTTCAGCACCTTCCGCCGCCCTTGCCGATGCGCTTTCCACCGCCGCATGTTTAATGCCTGACCAGGAGGCAATCACCCGCATGATCGGACAGTTTTCCGATGTTTCCTGTGAGGCTGCCGCTGCCACAGTATGAGTTTTTTTATCTGTCCTTCACGGCCTTGCGGATACGCAGAATAAGGGTCTGGATTTCGGCCTCATCCAGACGCCCGATTGTTCTGGCCAGAAGATTGGCCAGTTCCGTGGCCGCCGGTGACAGGCCTGCCGTATCAACCCGGACAGTAGGGTGAGACGCCTCGGCGATCTGCTGAAATTCCTCCGCTTCATCCCAGATAATGTTGAAATAACCAATGATCTTCTGAATCAGCGACCAGTTCGGCACACCGCGCCGGCCATGCTCCAGTGCAGATAAATAAGCGGGGCTAACACCGATTGCCTCAGCCATGTCTTTCTGACTGACGCCTCGCTCGCGCCGCAACTGCCGAATTTTTTCGCCAAGCGGTGTCATTCAGGCTTCTCTTGCTACGAATGGTCTAACGTATTTTTCGCAAGCGCACATAAAGTGCGCCCGAACCGCCATGATGGCGCGCTGCCTGTTCATGGCTGGAAACGAACATACGAAAAGCAGGCGTTGCCAGCCAGCCGGGAACCGAGCGGCGCAACACGCCATCCCCGCCCGACGAAGATCCCTTGCCCGTAATGATCAGCACATAGCGCACACCAGACGCATGGGCGCGGCTGATAAACGAAAACAGCAGCGAATAGGCTTCTGCCTGTGTCATGCCATGCAAATCCACCCGCGCTTCAATGGCAAGCCGGCCTTTGGCCAGCTTGTTGAGCGTCGGGCGGTCAAGGCTGCGCGGCGCCGCCAAAGGCTTTGCCTGCGGTTGCGTGGCAGGCAAAGCCTGCACTGAAGGAGATATTTTGGGGGCTGGTGGCGACGAAGGCTCAACCAGTTCCACCACAGGTGCAGCGCGCCCTTTCAGCGGAACAGCCGAGCGCGCCACCAGATTCCATAGAATCCGATCCTCATCGCTCAGCGTTTTTTGCGATCGCCGTGTCATTCTTTTACACCTGTCTGCCCGACAGATGCTCCACAAGCGCGCGTGGCACAAGAGCATAAAAATCGGCAGGATGGCGCACCACACCGGCAGTTTCACCCGCCCACCGGCCTGAACCGGCAAACAGATCGCCACGCGCCGCCCCTAAAATAGCCGATCCGGTCTCTTGTGCAATCATCAGCCGCCGAAACGGTTTTTCTTCAAAAGCCATCAGTTTTGGCGCGTCGATATAAAAAGGCGTGCCAAATGTATGCAGCAACCGATCCACCGCAACAGAGCGGCCCGGCGTCAGCGGCACTTTGGCCGCAGCAATCGGCCCCAGTGCCGGATTGTCAACCGGCGCTTCCCGAAAAAAGATGTAGGAGCGGTTTTGCCACAAAATCTCATCCACACGCTGTGGATTTTGTAAAAACCATGCGCGAATCGACTGCATGGTGACCTGTTCCAGAGGAATTTCCCTCAAACCAGCCAGAATGCCGCCGGGTCCGGTAAAGCGCTGGCCGGATTTGGCCGCATAGCTGACCCGCAGGCTGCGCCCATCAACCATGTTGAGCCGGGCAGCCCCTTGCACATGAATGAAAAACGCATCCACCTTGTCCGCCAGCCAGGCAATTTCAAGCCCCCTGCCCGCCAGTGCACCGCGCTCAATGGCTTGCCGGTCATGATACTCCACCAGCCCGGACAAGGTTTGACGGGCAAAGGCCAGATAGGGGTCCATGCCAGCCGGGCGGTTGGCATCGTCAATGTCAACAAGATCATGCGGGCGCATCAGCAACGGCACGGTAAAATGCGGTGTGCGAACCGGAGAGGCTTCAACTTCCGGCTCATAAAAGCCGGTAACAAAACCCTGGCCGCCCTGCTCCGGCTTGACATAAACAGGGGTAAAATGGCGCTCGAAAAAGCTGCGCGCCTCTTCCTGATCTGAGGCTAAAGCCGTTCTTGCCGCTTCATAAGCACTGGCAAAAGCCTCAAACCGGATGCCAAGAGCGCCGGTTTTATAAGGCTTGACCATGACATGATGGGCCGAGCGCTGAAAAGCTGCAAAAGCAGCAAGATGATCGTCCAGTTCCCACCCCGGCAAAGCCTCAAAACAGCTCGGCTCAAAAAACGGAGCGAAAGACATGCGATGAAACCGGTCGCAACGATCAGTCTTCAACCTCGGTGGCGACCAGCTTCCAGTTCGGATCACGCGAGCGTGCATCACGGGCAAAGGTCCACACATCCTTGACCTCGGCGACCGTTTCAGGATCGCCATCAATAATGGCCCCGTCCCTGTCAAGGGTGGCCGAAATCAGTTCCGAGACGACACGCAATGTAATCTGGGCCTCGCTGCCCTTCATTTCGGCGGACACGATATCGGCCTTGTCAATACCGACAAAAGAGGACTGGACCTTTTCACCACGGGCCTCGCGCTCGGAGATTGCCGCACTGAAACCATCATAAACCTCACGTGACAAAAGGTTTTTCAATGCCTTGCGATCACCATCGGCATAGGCCAGCACAATCATCTCATAAGCCATGCGCGCACCTTCGACAAAGCTCTTGGGGTCAAAGCCCGCATCCACATCCTTGATGGCGCGCAGGCCCTTGTTTAACTCGCTTTCCGGCTTTGCGAAGGCGTCAATGGCAGCATAGGCATCTGGAACCGCTTCCCCGCGCTTGCGCGGCAGCGTCACCACATTGTCACCATCACTTCCATTTGGCTTTTCCTGCTTGCGGGCAGAATAGGGGTCAAAAGGCGGGCGTTCATTGCCCGTGCGGCGGCCAAGCACATTGCGCAGCTGAAAAAAGATCACCACCGCCGCAATCATGAAGAAAATCGTGCCGAAGTCGAAGAATTCCATGCCCGCGCCAATAGTCCCTGTTTCGGTTACGTCGAAAGCGCAACACCTTGTCTGGCCTCGCTCTATAAAAACATATAGAACGCGCAACTCAATCATTCAAATTAAAGGCAGACATACCTATCTGTAAGGGCCAGTGCCAGAGACAAATGAACTCTGTCGCATAAACAACCAACAAACGGCTACAAATTTGCGCATTTCCTTTCTTCCCCTGTTTTTTCTCGTACTTCCGCTTCTGGAAATTGCCGGCTTTGTCATTGTCGGGCAGGAAATCGGCGCATTGGCGACAATCGGCCTGGTGATTTTATCGAGTGTTGCCGGGGTCGCACTGCTTCGCCATCAAGGCACCGGCACGGTAAACAGGGTGCGTGCAACTATTGAGGCCGGTGAAGATCCCAGCCGCCAGATGGCCAGCAGCGCCATGAGCGTCATCGCTGCCATTTTGCTCATTCTTCCAGGCTTTATCACCTCAACCATCGGCCTGTTGATTCTGCTGCCGCCTGTGCGCGCCCTGTTCTGGAAACTGTTGGGCCACCACGTTATCGTCACCAGCCCGTTTGGCGCATCCGGGCCACGGCATGGGAAGGACAGCCATACGATCGACCTCGACAGCGAGGATTTTTCCAGAAATACCCCGCCGGGCGGACAACCCGATAAAAACTCACCCTGGCGGCATATTTCCGACGATTGAGCCTTGCAGGTTTGAAAGCAATAGGACAGCGCCGTCAAAAACTTGTCTTGAGCATCCTGGCGTGATAGCCAAATTGCGAATCCATCCGGGGCCGGACGCTCCAAAAAAACGCTCCAAGAACAGGAACAAGGCTTATGGCCAACGCGAATGACAAAAAAGCTGCCGGAAACGGTAATGGCAATGACAGTGCTGCCCAGCAGCCGACGCTGAATGTGCTGGCGCAATATGTGAAGGATCTTTCCTTTGAAAGCCCCGGCGCTCCCAATTCACTGCGGGCTCGCGAAAAAGCTCCCGGCATTGCCATCAATGTCAATGTCAACGCCAATCCGCTTTCGGAAAATCAGTTCGACGTCAACCTGTCCCTGACGGCCAAGGCCACGGTCGATGATGATGTGCTGTTTAATGTCGAACTCGTCTATGGCGGCGTGTTCAACATTGCCGGTTTTGCGCAAGAACATATGCTGCCGGTGCTGTTCATCGAATGCCCGCGTCTGTTGTTTCCCTTTGCTCGCCAGATCGTGGCCGACGCCACCCGCAATGGCGGCTTCCCACCCTTGATGCTCGACCCGATTGATTTTGCACAGATGTTCCAGCAGAAGCTGGCGGCAGATCAGGCCGCTGCCAAGGTTCAGGTCAGCTGATTACAAATAATCCAAATGCAAAAAACCCGGCCTTGCGCTGGGTTTTTTTATTCATGTAGTCCCAGATCATGTCGCCGGGGCAAAACGCGCTACCAGCATATGGCTGTCGCCCGGATAGGTCAGGCGCACAAAAGTCACCGGCCCGGCATGGCTCCAAGTGCGCCGTTCAACCACCAGACAGGCCGATCCCTTCGGCTGATTGAGCAGGCGGGCGATCTCGGCTGTGGCTGACATGGCCTGAATACGGTTTTCAGCAGCACTCCACGGCACTTGTGCAATCAGCCAGCCACCTGGCGGTTCGACTGTAAAATCCGCCTCTATAGCTTCAGGCACGACACCGGCATTGATGCGGCGCTCCTCCACGCAGAAAGATTTTCCACCCGCATGATGCAGCGCCAGCAATTCAATCATCGGCGTTGCCTGCGTCAATTCCAGCAGACGGCGATCCTCAGTATTGGAAGGCCGCTTTTTTTCCGAGACAAGCCTGTAGCCATAAGGCTGGCCAAGCGACTTCACCTCGGTTTCGATATCATGCAATTCCAGCACCGCCGACTGGGCGCGTGGCCGGGTGACAAAACTGCCTGCCTTGCGGTGGCGCTCGATCAGCCCTGCCTTGGCAAGCTGGGTCATCACCTTGTTGACGGTCATGCGCGAGCAGCCATAATGCTGCGCCAGATCAACCTCAAACGGCAGCCGAAAGCCCGGCGGCCATTCACCGGACATAATGCGCCCTTCAATCTCGCTCAGGATCATCTGATGAAGGGTTGTGTCCTTGCTGTCTGCTTTTGCCACGCTGCTCTTACTTTTGAATATGTCGCACGCCTTCCAATTTTGACCCTGCTTTTATTGTGCAAGTTCAGCCATGACCTTGGCAAAACGCGCTGTAATGGCCTCATGTTGGTGATGGCGTCCGCCTTCAACCCGCTTCATGCCAGCCACCCACACGCTGTCGACGCCGATCCCTTTTGCAAAGATAAAATGGTCGAGAATTTTTTCAGCGGGTAGATAATTCACCCGCGAAAGATCAAGCGATACAAGATCGGCTGGCCTGCCCGCTCCGATACTGCTTACAGCCCCAAGCGCCTGCGCGCCACCATTTAACGCGCGGCTGTACAGATTAAGCCCGGTCGACTGGCCCGGATCGGCCACTACATTGCGGGAGCGGCGCAAAAGACGCTGCGAATATTCCAGTGTCCGCAACTCTTCTTCCAGCGAAATCAGGATATTGCTGTCCGAGCCGATGCCGAACCGCCCACCAGAGCCAAGGAAACCCGGCGCCTCAAACACGCCATCGCCCAGATTGGCCTCGGTGATCGGGCACAGACCCGCCACCGCACCGCTTTTGGCCATACGAACCGTTTCATCCTCAGTCATATGGGTGGCATGAATCAGGCACCAGCGCTCATCAAGCTCCATATGATCAAGCAGCCACTCCACCGGGCGCTTGCCCGACCATGCAATGCAGTCTTCCACTTCCCTAGCCTGCTCGGCCACATGGATATGCACCGGCCCGCCTTCAGCAAAAGGCATGATCTGTTGCAGCTCTTCCAACGTTGCGGCACGCAGGCTGTGCGGCGCAATGCCCAGCACACCCCCTTGCAAGGAAGCCACGATCTGGCGCGAACGCTCCATCAACCGGGCAAAACCATCAACATCATGAATGAAGCGGCGTTGGCCTTCGATCGGTGCTGCCCCGCCAAAACCGGAATGGGCATAAAATACCGGCAAAAGCGTGAGCGCAATGCCGGTTTGTGCGCTTGCCGCCCCGATACGGGCGGCCATTTCGGCAGGGTCGGCATAACAAGCGCCGTCCTTGTCGTGATGCAGATAGTGAAACTCGCCGACCCGGCCAAAACCGGCCTCCAGCATTTCCATGTAAAGCTGCGCCGCAACCGCCTCGACCTGTTCAGGCGACATCGACAAAGCAACGCGGTACATTTCGACGCGCCAGCTCCAGAAACTGTCAGCCCCCGGCCCGCGCCTTTCAGCCAGCCCCGCCATGGCGCGCTGAAAGGCATGGCTGTGCAGATTGGGCATGGCCGGAACAACAAAACGGTGGCGCTCATCACCTGCGCGCGCCTCCACAAACTGTTCCACCTGCTCAATTTCGGCGCCCGTAAATGTGATGCGCACATTGCGCACAAGGCCTTCCGGCAAAAGTGCATATTCAGCGTGAATAGTGGTCATGTGAGGCTCCCGATTGCAGCGCACCACGAAGGGCTCTGACTTTTTGCTTGCGCCAACCTTGATTAAGTATATACATATCAGCAACAGAAAACTTGCGCAATGCGCCAGTTAAAAAGTCTGCGGGAGATTTTCCATGGCCAAGGGCGATCGTATCTGGACCAATGCAAGGCTGGCAACGCTTGACCCCGCCCGGTCAGGGCTTGGCATTGTCGAAAACGGCGCTGTGGCAGCACGTGAGGGGGGCATCCTTTATGTCGGTTCAGCCGCTGATCTGCCCTCTAGCGTGCTTGCCGATGCTGAAGTGATTAATTGCGACGGGCGCTGGATCACACCTGGCCTGATCGATTGCCACACCCATCTTGTCCATGCCGGAAACCGGGCGCGTGAGTTTGAAATGCGGCTGGCAGGGGCTTCCTATGAGGAAATCGCCCGCGCCGGGGGTGGCATTGTCTCATCTGTGACCAATCTGCGCGCTGCCGATGAAGACACATTGATTGCCGAGAGCCTGCCGCGCCTTGACGCCCTGCTGGCCGAGGGCGTCACCACCATCGAAATCAAATCCGGCTATGGGCTGACTGTTGCTGATGAACTAAAAATGCTGCGGGCCGCCCGCCAGCTTGGCCACAAGCGCGATGTGGCGATTGCCACCACCTATCTGGGCGCACACGCCACACCTGCCGACTATAAGGGCCGCAATGGCGATTTTTTGCGCGACGTGGTGTTGCCGGGGCTGGAAGCTGCCCATGCTGAAGGGTTGATTGATGCCGTTGACGGCTTTTGCGAAGGCATCGCCTTTTTACCGGACGAGATGCGGCTGGTGTTTGATGCCGCCCAAAGGCACGGCCTTCCGGTCAAGCTCCATGCCGACCAGCTTTCCAACCTGCATGGAGCGGCACTTGCTGCCTCTTATGGCGCATTATCGGCCGACCATCTGGAATATACCGATGATGAAGGGGCGGCCGCCATGGCCAGATCCGGCACCGTTGCCGTGTTGCTGCCGGGCGCCTACTACTTCATTCGCGAAACAAAAAAGCCGCCGGTTGATCTGTTTCGCAAACATGGCGCCCATATGGCGCTTGCCACCGACAACAATCCCGGCACCTCGCCCCTGACTTCGCTGCTCTTGACCATGAATATGGGCGCAACCCTGTTTGGGCTGACCGTTGAGGAATGTATTGCGGGCATTACCCGCGAGGCGGCACGCGCGCTGGGCAGGCAAGACAGCATCGGCACGCTGGAAGAAGGCAAACAGGCCGACCTTGCCATCTGGGACATCTCAGAGCCTACCGAACTCGTCTATCGCATTGGTTTCAATCCGCTTCATGCCCGTATCCGGGCCGGCCACACCACAATAAATCGCGACATCACGATCTGATTTTACAAGGAGCCTGCATATGACCATTACGCTTCATCCCGGTTCCGTACCATTGGCCGATCTGGCCGCAATCTACTGGAACGGCGACAATGCGGTTCTTGACCGCAGCTTTGATGACAACATCAAAAAGGCGGCCGCTCGCATTGCCGCCATCGCCGCCGGAAACGAGCCGGTCTATGGCGTCAATACCGGTTTTGGCAAGCTGGCCTCGATCAAGATCGACGCCGCAGACACCGCCACCTTGCAGCGCAATCTCATCCTGTCGCATTGCTGCGGCGTGGGTGCGGCAATGCCGGAAAATGTGGTGCGCCTCATCATGGCGCTCAAGCTCATTTCGCTGGGGCGCGGCGCTTCAGGGGTTCGACTGGAACTGGTGCGGCTGATCGAGGCCATGCTGGAAAAAAATGTCACCCCGTTGATCCCCGAAAAAGGCTCAGTTGGTGCATCCGGCGATCTGGCCCCGCTTGCCCATCTTGCCGCCGTGCTCATGGGTGAAGGCGAGGCCTTTTATCAGGGTGAGCAGCTTTCAGGGCGTGTTGCACTTGAGCGCGCCGGTTTGCAGCCGGTGACACTGGCTGCCAAGGAAGGGCTGGCGCTGATCAATGGCACGCAAGCCTCCACCGCACTGGCGCTGGCTGGCCTGTTTCGTGCCCATCGCGCCGCACAGGCAGCACTGATTACCGGAGCCTTGTCGACCGATGCCGCCATGGGATCATCCGCCCCTTTCACCGCAGATATTCACACGCTGCGCGGCCATCAGGGCCAGATCGACATTGCCGCATCTTTGCGCGCGCTGCTTGATGGTTCCGCCATTCGCCAGAGCCACATCGACGGCGATGAGCGTGTACAGGACCCCTATTGCATCCGCTGCCAGCCACAGGTCGAAGGCGCATGTCTTGATCTTCTGCGTCAGGTTGGCCGCACACTCGAAATCGAGGCCAATGCTGTCACCGACAATCCGCTGGTTCTGTCGGATGAAACTGTCGTCTCCGGCGGCAATTTCCACGCCGAGCCGGTGGCCTTTGCCGCCGACCAGATCGCACTGGCCATCTGCGAGATCGGGGCCATTGCCCAGCGCCGCATTGCGCTGCTGGTTGACCCAGCCCTTTCTTATGGCCTGCCCGCCTTCCTGGCGCCCAGGCCCGGCCTCAATTCCGGCCTGATGATTGCCGAAGTGACCTCTGCTGCGCTGATGAGCGAAAACAAGCAGATGGCGCATCCGGCATCAGTGGATTCCACACCGACCTCAGCCAATCAGGAAGATCATGTGTCGATGGCCTGCCATGGTGCGCGGCGCTTGTTGCAGATGAGCGAAAACCTGTTCAACATCATCGGCATTGAGCTACTTGCTGGCGCACAAGGGGTGGAGTTGCGCGGGCCGCTAACCACCAGTCCCGAATTGCAAAAAGCCATATCCTGCCTGCGCGCAGTTGTACTGAAGCTGGACGATGATCGCTATATGGCCCCCGACCTTGCGCAAGCTGCCCAACTGGTTGCTGATGGCAGGCTGACGGCAAGCGTATCTGCCAATCTTCTGCCCTCACTGGAGGGCTAAAGATGGCGGCGGTTTTTGAAGTTCATCAAGGCACATCGCCGGTCATTCTGGGGCTGCCGCATACCGGCACATATGTGCCCGACGACATCAAGGTGCGGCTGAATGATAACGGCCTGACCCTTTCCGACACCGACTGGCATATTGAAAAGCTCTATGACGGGCTTCTGGACAGTGTGACCACGGTGCGCGCCACCTTCCACCGCTATTGCATCGACGCCAATCGCGACCCGGAAGGCATCAGCCTCTATCCCGGCCAGAACACCACCGGGCTGATCCCTGAAACAGATTTTGACGGGGTGGCGATCTGGAAAGAAGGCGAGGCTCCAACCAAGGCCGATATTGCAGACCGCATTGCCCGTTTTCACAAGCCTTATCATGACGCATTGGCAGCCGAGATCGAACGTGTGAAATCCATCCATGGCGTGGCTGTGCTTTATGACTGCCACTCCATCCGCTCACATATCCCCTTCCTGTTTGAAGGCAAGCTGCCCAATTTCAACATCGGCACGGATATGGGCAAGACCTGCGATGCCCGCATTGAAGCGGCTGCCGTGGAAATAACCGCCAGGGCCCAAGGCTACAGCTCGATCCTCAATGGCCGCTTCAAGGGCGGCTGGACGACCCGTCATTATGGCCGGCCCGAACAAAACATTCATGCCATTCAGATGGAGCTTGCCCAATCCACCCATCTGATGAGCGAAAGCCTGCCTTTTGCCTATGATGACAGCAAAGCTGCGCGCCTGCGCCTGACCTTAAAACCCCTTCTGCAACGCATCGAACAGATTGCGCTTGAGATGAAACGCTCGTGAGGAACAAGATCATGTCCAATCCCCGCCATAATGAACGCGAAGTGCGCGCCCCGCGCGGCAACGAATTGAATGCCAAAAGCTGGCTGACCGAAGCGCCGCTGCGCATGTTGATGAACAATCTTGATCCCGACGTGGCCGAGCGCCCGCATGAACTGGTCGTCTATGGCGGCATTGGCCGTGCTGCGCGCACCTGGGATGATTTCGACCGGATCGTCGCCACGCTCAAAGCCCTCAATGAGGATGAGACGCTTCTGGTGCAGTCGGGCAAGCCGGTTGGCGTGTTTCGCACCCACAAGGATGCGCCGCGCGTGCTGATCGCCAATTCCAATCTGGTGCCGCACTGGGCCAATTGGGACCATTTCAACGAGTTGGACAAGAAGGGTCTGGCCATGTACGGCCAGATGACAGCCGGTTCGTGGATTTATATCGGCGCACAAGGCATTGTGCAGGGCACCTATGAAACCTTTGTCGAGGCCGGTCGCCAGCATTATGATGGCAACCTCAAGGGCAAGTGGATTCTTACCGGAGGTCTTGGCGGCATGGGCGGCGCACAGCCGCTGGCAGCCGTCATGGCGGGCGCCTGTTGTTTTGCCGTTGAGTGTGACGAAACCCGTGCCGATTTCCGCCTGCGCACCCGCTATGTTGATGAAAAGACCCATAGCCTTGATGAGGCGCTGGCCAAAATCGAAGAATGGACCAAGGCAGGCGAAGCCAGATCAATTGCCCTGATCGGCAATGCGGCCGAAGTCTTCCCCGAACTGGTCAAGCGCGGCATCAAGCCCGACATCGTCACCGACCAGACCTCGGCCCATGATCCGGTACACGGCTATCTGCCGATCGGCTGGTCGGTTGCCGACTGGCGCGCCAGGCAGGAAAGCGACCCCAAGGCTGTCGAAAAGGCAGCGCGCGCCTCAATGCGCGTTCAGGTCGAAGCCATGGTCGCCTTCCACGACATGGGTATTCCGACCGTCGATTACGGCAATAATATCCGCCAGATGGCGCTGGAAGAAGGCTTTGAAAACGCCTTTGCCTTCCCCGGCTTTGTGCCTGCCTATATCCGCCCGCTGTTTTGCCGCGGTATTGGTCCGTTCCGCTGGGCAGCGCTTTCGGGCGACCCGGAAGACATTTACAAGACCGATGCCAAGGTCAAGGAACTGCTGCCCGATAATGCCCATCTGCACAACTGGCTCGACATGGCGCGTGAACGCATCGAGTTTCAGGGCCTGCCAGCGCGCATTTGCTGGGTTGGTCTTGGCGATCGTCACCGTCTTGGCCTTGCCTTCAACGAGATGGTCAAGAATGGCGAATTGAAATCGCCGATCGTTATCGGTCGCGATCATCTCGATTCCGGCTCGGTCGCCTCCCCCAACCGCGAAACCGAAGCCATGAAGGACGGCTCGGACGCCGTGTCCGACTGGCCGCTGCTCAATGCGCTCTTGAACACCGCCTCGGGCGCGACATGGGTATCGCTGCATCATGGTGGTGGTGTCGGCATGGGCTTTTCGCAACATTCGGGCATGGTGATCTGCTGCGACGGCACCGACGATGCAGCGCGCCGCATCGAGCGCGTCCTGTGGAACGACCCGGCCACCGGCGTCATGCGCCACGCCGATGCAGGCTATGAGATTGCACTCGACTGGGCCAAAAAGCAGGGCCTGCGCCTGCCTGCCATCCTCGGCAATTAAGGCCAGCCATGAAAATCGCGCGCCGCGCTGATTACAAGCGCATGGCATGGAAAAACGGACAGGGCGTCACCGAAGAGGTGGCGGCCTTTCCTGCCGGCAGCACGACCGACAATTTCGACTGGCGGCTGTCGATTGCCCATGTCGGCGCCGACGGTCCCTTTTCAGTATTTTCCGGCATTGACCGCACCATCGCCCTGCTTGACGGGGCGGGGCTGGCGCTTGTTCTGCCTGAAGGGCGCATCAAAGAACTGTCACAAGAGGGCACGCCTTTTTCCTTTTCCGGCGACTGGGAAATTTCCAGCCGCAATCTGAATGAGCCAACCATCGATCTCAACATCATGACACGGCGCAGGCGCTGCACCCACGCCATGCAGCGCATAACGCTTGCCCCGGGCGAAACACTCACCACGCCGGGGTTTAACTGGGCAGTGTTCAATTCACCGGCAAAGATTGAGGCGGACGGTCAGGAACTCGCTATCGAACGCTTCGACGCCATCGCGCTCGAAGCGGGCGAAAGCTTCACGAACCACAAGACCGAGGCAAAAATCCTGCTGGTGACGATTACCCCGGCTATATGAACTGTTCGGGCCAGTCCCGGTAAAGCGCAACCTGGCCCTCGCGGCGCAAGGTTGCAACTTTTTGCAGGTCGATCTCGCCTGTCAGCCACACACTGGTTTGCGTCGTCAGCGCCTCGCTTTCAGCAAAAATCCCGCTTGCCGGCATGCCATAATCAGCCGGCACATAAAGGGCAGCGCGGCCAAAATTTTCATCGACGGCTGGCGACCATGGGGCAAAACCGGCAGTGGGTGAGACCAGCACCGCCATCTGGTTTTCCAGGGCGCGCGCCTGCGCCCCAATGCGCACACGGTAATAGCCTGCTTCCGTATCGGTGCAGCTTGGCGCCAAGACCAGATCCACCCCATCTTCGGCCAGCTTTCGGGCTAGCATCGGAAATTCATTATCATAGCAGATCAAAATGCCGAGCCTGCCAAAAGGCGTGTCAAAATGGCGCAAACCCTCGACACCAGCAGCCAGAAACCATTTTTCACGCTCAAAGCGCGTCATGATGATCTTGTCCTGATGGCCGACAAGCCCTTGCGGCCCAAACAAATAGGCGCGGTTGCGATAGTTTCCATCCGGGTCAAGCACCGGGGCAGAGCCGGGGCAAAACCACACAGCATGGAGGCGGGCAAGCGTCTCGCATAATTCCAGCCAGCGCGGAATGAGCGGCTGAATGGCGGCAATGGATTTATGCAGATCTCCACGTTCAGCCTCCTCCAGCCAGCCGGTCAGTGCTATTGCCGAATATTCAGGCAACAACAGCAGTTCTGAACCTCTCTCCACCGCTTCCACCACCAGTCCTTCCAGATGCGCGGCATAGGCGGAAAAATCCTCAAACAGTTCAAAAGCATATTGGCAGGACGCAAATTTCACCATCAGCGCAACTCCTTCATCCAAAATGACATCGGCTTGGCGCTTTCTTCCTGCTCGCCCACATCACGCCATGAAAATTCTGTACGCAATTGCGGCTGATGGATATAGCCCCGCCTATTCCAGAATATATCGAGCGGCACATAATCGGCTGGCCGCAGCGGATGATCGACCGGGCGCTCCACCGCACAAAAGCAGCAATGGTCAAAGCGGCCAAGCTGGCGCGCATAGGCTTCGCGCTCCTCAAAAAAGCGCACACCAATCCCCTGCCCGCGATAACGGGGCAAAAGTACCGATTCGCCAAAGTAGAAAATACGGGCCGGGTTCCAGCCGCCCTCAATAAACGGTTTCTGGAACGCCTCCGTCTCCTGATCCATTGGAACACCGGTTGAGACCCCCACCACATCATTGCCATCAAAAGCCAGCACAAACAGGCTTTCAGGTGAGCTTGCATAGGTAGACAGATAAGTCTGTTCATAATCGAGCGAGCCTTCATAAAGATAGGGAAAGGCCCGGAACACCTCAATGCGCAGCCGCGCCAGATCATCAATATAAGGACCGATTTCAGGCCCCTGCCGAACCACGATATTCATTGTCGCTCCCGGACTTTCAAAGCTCTTGTCAGTGCTATAGAGCTTGCCCACAGGATTGGCCATTGCGTTTGCGAAAAAGGAGTGACCATGAGCGCCACAAACACCATCCGTGCCTATTATGATGCTTTCAACCGGCAGGATATGGACGCCTTTCTGGCTCTGCTGACCGATGATGTCGCCCACGACATCAATCAGGGCGAGCGCCAGACCGGCAAGCAAGTTTTTCGCAGTTTCATGGACAAGATGCACCGCTGCTACCGGGAGCGCCTGACCGATATTGTCATCATGGAAAATGCTGACGGCACACGCGGCGCTGCCGAATTTACCGTCAATGGCGAATATCTGGCCACTGATGAGGGCCTGCCGGAAGCGGCTGGCCAGACCTATGTGCTGCCAGCCGGTGCGTTCTTTGAAATCCGCGACGGCAAGGTTGCGCGCATTTCCAACTATTACAATCTCAATGACTGGATTGCACAGGTCGGCGCTTGAAAATCAACCCTTACGCCTCTTTAAAGCGTGTCACGATCTTTCAGATTCACGCGACACGCTTTAAGTTATTGTTATTACGTATGATTTTATCTAAAAAGTCTGCAGCTTTTTAGGAATCATGCTCCAGGCCGGTTCTGCTCGAAGGCGGTTTTTTGCGCGTCGGTTGCCTCTTTCTGGTAGCGGGCGCGCCACTCTTCATAATCCATTCCATAAATGATCTGGCGCGCCGCTTCCTTGGAAAGCGGCGTATCGGCGGCTTCAGCAGCCTCCTTGTACCAGTTGGCAAGGCAATTGCGGCAGAAACCGGCAAGGTTCATCATGTCGATATTCTGCACATCGGTGCGCTCGCGCAGATGCTCAAGCAGACGGCGGAAAGCAGCAGCTTCAAGATCGCGCTGCCGGGTTTCATCACTCTGCGTCATTATTATTCTCCTTCAATCAGACAGGTCCGGTGCGCGAACCATAATGGCGCACATCCTGCATATCGGGGCGCTGGCTGATGGCCGCAACCATCGGCGCAAGGCGCTGCGCCCAGTCACGCGCTGTCTGCAAGGTGGCGATCAGATCCTGCCGGATTTCAATCAGCGCATGCGGATAGCCATTGACGATGGCATGACGAAACATGGTGTCGCCGCGCAATGCGCCATCATAAGGCTCATTGTCGCCAACCACCAGTGATGTGTCAGCAGCCAGCGCTTCAATCAGCGGCTTTGCCACCCGGTCATCACGATCCCACAGCACACCCACATGCCACGGTCTTTTCACACCCTGCATGGCGGGCGTGAAAGAATGCACCGAAAACAGAAATGGCGCCCGCCCCGACCGGGCCGCCACCGATGCCGTCGCAGCAGAAACCGCATCATGATAGGGCTGATAAAACAGATCAATCCGGCGCTGCCGCTCGGCTTCAGAAAGCGGATAATTTCCGGTGATGATTGCCCCGTCATAAAGCTGACGGATCAGGGTTGGATCATCTTCACCCCGATTGGGATCAATCAGCAGGCGCGAAAAATTTGCCAGAACCGCTGGCGCCTGAAGCAGAGCGGCCAGTTCACGGGTAACCATTTCTGCGCCAATATCATAGGCGATATGACGCTCAAATTCCGTTTCCGGCAGGCCAAGTGTACCATAATCTTGCGGCAGATCGCGCCGGGCATGGTCACAAACCAGCAGAATGCCCCGGCTGGCATCGCCTGTGATCAAATCGAAAGGCGCAAAGGTTGAAGATCGGGTCATGGCACAGAAAACAGGCTCCTTTTCCGTCTCGCCTCATTTGTGGGGCATCAGGCGATTCCGTTGCGCCGCAAAATACTTTAATCTCATCCCATGAAGAGAGTATATGCGCAATGCAAGCACGGTCATGAGATGTGCTCCCTAAACTCTGCAATTCTCCGTCAACAGGCGGTTTTGTCCCATTTAAATCGATTGGATTTATCTCTTCAGCGCGTTGACATGCGCAACCAGTTTGCCCAAAAGAGGTTGAAAGCACATGATGGAAGCAATGCCGAAGGCTATGAACAGGGTCCGTATCAGCACATACCGGGCGTTTCTGGCACTCCTGCTGCCGGTAGTTGCCATGGTTGCAGCTCTGGCGCAGACCACACCTGCCCATGCAGATTTCCGGGTTTGCAACGCCACACAAAGCCTTGTCGGGGTCGGCATCGGCTATCGCGCTCAGGCCGGCTGGATCACCGAAGGCTGGTGGCACATTGAGGCCTCAAGCTGCAAGACGCTGATCGAGGGGCCTTTGTCATCACGGTTTTACTATCTGTATGCAGAAGATGCCGAACGCGGCGGGCGCTGGGACGGCCCCATCAACATGTGCGTGGCAGAAAAGGAATTCAAGATCGCAGGCGTCACCGACTGCGTGGCACGAGGCTTCCAGCGTGCCGGATTTCAGGAATATGACACCGGAGAGCAGGCAAACTGGATGGTCCAGTTTACCGAGCAACCGGCAACAGACGGGGCTTCTACCCCAGAAATGAATGGACAATGAAACGTAGCCGCAAGGTCAAAATACTGGCAACAATCGGCCCTGCCTCTTCCGAGCAGGCCACTTTGAAAAAACTGTTTGAAGCCGGTGCGGATGTTTTCCGCATCAATATGAGCCATGCCGATCATGATCTGATGCGCACCCTGATCACGCGCATTCGTGCTGTCGAGGCCGAAGTTGGCCGCCCCATCGGCATTCTGGCCGACCTTCAGGGCCCCAAGCTGCGCCTTGGCCGTTTTGCCGATGGCGCGCAAACACTTTCGCCCGGCCAGACGATTACGCTGGATGACAATACAGCCCCCGGTGACGCCACCCGCATTCACCTGCCGCACCCTGAAATCCTGAAATCCGTGGAAGCCGGGCATCGTCTGCTGATCGACGATGGCAAGCTGGAACTCAAGGCTGTGAAAACGGACGGAAACTCCATCGAATGTGTGGTGGTGGCAGGCTCGTCCATTTCCGACCGCAAGGGCGTTTCACTGCCCGACACCGACCTGCCCGTTGGCGCCTTGACCGACAAGGACCGCGCCGATCTTGATGCAGCACTGGAAGCAGGCGTTGACTGGATTGCGCTTTCCTTCGTCCAGCGCCCTGAAGACCTGATCGAGGCCCGCAAAATCGTCAATGGCCGGGCGCTGCTTTTGTCAAAGATCGAAAAACCACAAGCTGTGGAACGCCTTGCCGAGATCATGGAACTGACCGATGCGCTGATGGTGGCGCGTGGCGATCTGGGCGTGGAAATGCCTGCCGAGGCCGTACCCGGCATTCAAAAACAAATCACCCGCGCCGCCCGCAAGGCTGGCAAGCCGGTGGTGGTGGCCACCCAGATGCTGGAATCAATGATTTCAGCGCCTGTGCCCACCCGCGCTGAAGTCTCGGATGTGGCAACGGCTGTGTTTGAAGGGGCAGACGCCATCATGCTGTCGGCTGAATCTGCTGCCGGGGCCTATCCGGTCGAAGCCGTCGCCACCATGAACCGGATTGCTGCACGGGTGGAAAAAGACCCCACCTATCCTGCCATCATCAATGCCCAGCGCTCCGCACCCGAACCGACCGGCCCTGACGCCATCTCCTATGCCGCCCGCGAAATTGCCGAAACACTCGAATTATCGGCAATCGTCACCTATACGGCATCCGGCGCAACGGGCCTGCGCGCCGCACGCGAGCGCCCCAAGGTTCCCATCATTGCGCTGACGCCGATCCTTGCAACGGCACGACGCCTGTCGCTTGCCTGGGGCACCCATTGCGTGGTGAGCCAGGATGCCACGGATCTCGACGACATGGTGCGCCGCGCCTGCCGCATTGCCGTCGAGGAGAATTTTGCCGGAGATGGCGGGCGCATCATCATCACCGCCGGTGTCCCGCTTGGAACCTCAGGCGCCACCAATATGCTGCGCATTGCCGATATTGGTGCCGAAGAGACAAGCCATTCATAAGCATTGAGCGCGCAAACCCGGCCCGGTCAGAGTTTTGATTCAGATGCTCTGACCGGCAAGTTTTTCCGCCAGGCTTGCCAGTTGCTCCTGCGCGGAAAGCAGGGCAGGATAAATATCGAGCACATGCTGCCAGGCTTTTAACGCCTGCGCCTCGCGCCCCGTATCGGACATGATGCGGGCAAGACCGGAAATTGCCCCATAATGGCGCGGCTCCAGCCTGAATGTGCGATCAATATCGGCCATCGACTTGGCATAATTTTTCATTGCATAATGGAGTGTAGCGCGCCGGTTCCAGCCCTCGGCAAACTCCGGCTGCAAGGTGACAATCTGATCCAGAAAATCAAGGGCAACGGCATGGTTTTGAGCCGATATGGCCTTTTGCGCCCAGTCCATCATCAGATCGACAGTCGCACTGCCTGACTGTGACCATTCCTGCTGGATGCGGCGCGCAATGCGCTCACCAGCCCGGGCATTGCCTTCACGCTTCAGTTCAAAAAACAGCCGGTCAAGCTTTTGCGCCCGGCTTTCGATCGGCCGTTCGATTGCAGCATCGACCGCAACATCGACGGAGATCGCATCATGCGGCAGTTCTTGCGCTGCCGCAGCAAGGACCATGGCAGACAGCGACAGAAACACCGCACTTGTAAAAACAATAAAACGCATGACAGGAAGACTATTCCTGTCATGCGTTTCGTCAAACTGAATTTTATGCAAACCGCGCAACCAGACGGTAAAACTCTGATTCAGGGATCAGATCAGCCAAGGCTACGCGCGCTTTTTAGAGCATTTCTTGTTTTCACGAAAAACGGATGAAATACTCTAAACTCTTGTTTTAGCCGCATTTGTGCGACGTCAGATGTAACCATCTGTACTCACAAAATGCTTTAACCCTGGCGGGCCTTGTAGCGCGGGTCGGTCTTGTTGATAATATAGATGCGGCCCTTGCGGCGAACCAGACGATTGTCGCGGTGACGTGCCTTCAGCGCCTTCAGCGAATTCTTGATTTTCATGATACTGCCCGTCAATTTGGCCCGTTGCGGGCGTAACTGAAAAGCGCGCCTGAAAAGCGCGCCGAATTTGTGACTGGCTCATAAACGACGAGCCCTGCTCCTGTCAACCTTTGCATGGTGTTTGCAACACCCGAAAGTCACGTTCAGCCGCCATTCATCAACATGATGTCACCATTTTCCCGCTCTGCCGGATCGAATCCGGTTTTTATTCGTTATCTGCAGTGTTGATGAACAAAACTGCCCACGAGAGGTTGGACAATGAAAAAATTGATCGTACTGATGGGCCTGCTCATGCCGCTTGCAGCCTGTTCACAAACCGAACAGGGGGCAGCAATTGGCGGTCTGGGCGGGGCGGCCATCGGATCGGCTGTTGCATCCCCGGGAAACCGGGCTGAAGGCGCGCTGGTTGGGGGCGCTGTGGGCGCTGTTGCCGGTGCGCTGATCGGCTCGGCCAACGAATCCGGTCGCTGCCGCTACCGCGACCGCTATGGCCGAACCTACACCGCCCAGTGTCCACGCGGCTATTATGATCGCAACGACAGGCGTTACGACAATCGCTATCGCCACGGCCGCTATAATGACCGCTATTACCGGCGCGGTTATTAAAGCATTTCTTGTTTTCATGAAAACGGATGAAATGCTCTAATCTCTTGTTTTAGCCGCAATAATGCGGCTAAAACAAGAGATTAGAGCAG